>NZ_JARJBD010000019.1:0-138955 GCF_029269925.1 Rhodococcus sp. T2V | reverse complement strand
AAATGGCCGGCGGCGACGAACTCGAAGCACTCACCCACGAACTCCGGCGCTAGGAACCGACACGACGATGCGCCCGGCACACGTGCCGGGCGCATCGTTCGTTTCCGAGTGGATCAGACCTTCGCGTTCGCCTTCGTCTTCGTGAGCGCGACGTCCTCCTTGTCGAGGTCGAGCAGCGGGGTGCGGGAGTTCTCCTTGGCGGTGGAGGCGGACGCCGCGGCGATGAGTGCGCAGACGGCGGTGAAGATCGCCACCGGCACCCAGTTCTTGGGGTCGCCGCCGCGGAGGGCCTGGGCGATGGTCGGTGCGAAACCGGCGAGAGCGAAACCGAGCTGAGTGCCGATCGCCATGCCGGAGTAGCGAACCCGCGAGGAGAACATCTCGGCGTAGAATGCGGGCCAGATGGCGTTGGTCCCGGCGTAGACGCCACCCATCAGCAGGATGCCCGCCAGGAAGATCATCGCGACGTTGCCGGTGCCGATCGCGGCGAAGTACACGAAGATTCCGGCGGCCGAACCGATCGCGCCGCCGATGAACACCGGCTTGCGGCCGATCCGGTCGGACAGGATGCCGAACAGCGGCTGCGAGACGAGGGCCACCGCGTTGGCGGCGATCGCGACCCACAGCATGGTGGTGCGGCTCATGCCGATCTCCGGGGTGGTGGCATAGGCGAGGCCGAACACGGAGAACACGGTGCTGACGACGGCGATGAAGGCGCAGAAGACGACGCGCAGAACGTCGCGCCAGTGCGTGCGGAAGAGATCGACGACGGGCAGCGGGGCAGGTGCCTCGTCCAGGGCCTCCTTGTTGGCGATGAAGATCTCGGGCTCTTCGAGCTTGCGACGCACGATGTAGGCGACGACGAGGACGAGCAGGCTGCACCAGAACGGGACGCGCCAGCCCCAGCTGTAGAGGGTCTCGTCGGGCAGTGCCGCGACGGGGATGAACGCGAGGCTCGCGACGATGAAGCCGGCCTGGGTGCCGGTGAGCGTCCAGCTGCAGAAGAAGCCGCGACGGTGAGCGGGGGAGTGCTCGAGGGTGAGGGAGCCCGCACCCGACTGTTCGCCCGCAGCGGAGATGCCCTGGCAGATGCGCAGGAACACCAGCAGTGCCGGGCCGACCATCCCGGCAGTCTCGGAGGACGGCAGGCAGCCGATGAGGAACGTGACGACACCCATCAGCACCAGGCAGAACATCATCACCTTCTTGCGCCCTGCCCGGTCGCCGAAGTGCCCGACGAACACGGCACCGACGGGACGCGCGATGTAGGAGATGCCGAACGTCGCCAGCGACAGCAGGAGCGGGTTCTTCGCGCCCTCGAAGAACACGTGCGGGAACACCAGCGCGGCAGCCGAGGCGAAGATGTAGAAGTCGTAGTACTCGAGCAGGCTGCCGAAGAAGGCGGCCTTCGCGGCCTTCTTCGCGTTGGTGGGATCAGCGTTGGGGTCGACGGAGGAGCGGCCGTTGCCGTCACCGTTCCGACCGGAGGCGCCGGTGCCGTAGTCGATGGTCATCGATACTCCTGGGGAGCGAGGAATGTGAACACTGGCGGCTCGAATGAGCAGGTGTTCGGAGGTCGTACAAGCAAGGTAACCCAGGTCACAGGCTCGAGTCAATAATGGTCGAAATGGTTAGTTCAAACTTTTCCCGGCTGCTGCAGGTAGGCCAGGACGACGTCGCCGATCATCGCGCGCAGGTGGGGACGGTTCTCCGCGCCGGTGAGATCCCAGTCGAACAGGGCCTTGAACGTGTACCGATTCGCCACCCGGAAGACGCAGTACGAGCTGATGAGCATGTGGATGTCGAGCGCCGTCGTGTCGGTGCGGAAGATGCCCGCGTCCTGCCCGCGCTGGAGGATCCGATCGAGCGTGCGGATCGCCGGCGCCTGTGTCTCGGGGAGACCCTCGGCCTGGACGAGGTTGACGCCGCGATTGGTGTTCTCGATCGCGACGAGGCGGATGAAATCGGGGTGTGCCTCGTGATGGTCGAACGTCAACTCGGCGAGCGCCCGGATGGCCTCGGCCGGCTCGAGGTGGTCGACGTCGAGTTGGGACTCCTCGTAGCGAATCTCCTCGTAGGCGCGCTGCAGGACCGCCCGGTACAGGCCGTCCTTGTCGCCGAAGTAGTAGTAGAGCATCCGCTTCGTGGTGGCGGTCTTCGCCGCGATCTCGTCGATGCGGGCCCCGGTCAGGCCCTTGTCGGCGAACTCCGTCATCGCCACCCGCAGGATGTTCTCCCGGGTCTTCTCGGGATTGCGCGTGCGCTTGGCCGCCTGCTTCTCGGGGAGGGCGCCCGTGGTCTCGCTTCGTGTCATTCCTGGAACTCCTGCCTGTGCTGTCTTCCGCGCGGTATGGAGGTATGCTACCGTGACATAACTCACTAGATAGTTAATTAGTTCTCGCCCTCTCCCGGAAGTGATCCCCATGACCTCTCGTGACCTCGATGCCCCCACCGCCCGCCCGTCCTACCTGTGCGGTCTGATCGGCACCGGGATCTCGAAATCGCTGACCCCGCCGCTGCACGAGGCAGAGGGTCGCGCGCAGGGTCTCGGGTACGTCTACCGGATCCTCGACCTCGACACGCTGGGCATGGGCGTCGAGGGACTTCCGCGGCTCCTCGACGCCGCCAAGCTCCTCGGATTCAACGGGCTCAACATCACGCATCCCTGCAAGCAGGCGATCATTCCGCTGCTCGACGACCTGTCCGACGACGCCCGCAAACTTGGCGCGGTCAACACGGTCCACATCGACGGCGGGCGCCTGATCGGCCACAACACCGACTGGTCCGGATTCGCGCGCAACATGGACGAGGGCCTCGAAGGCGCGCCGATGAACCGCGTCGTGCAACTCGGGGCGGGCGGGGCCGGGGCGGCCGTCGCCTACGCCGCCCTCACCCGGGGCGTCGGACACTTCACGATCATCGACGCCGACGCCGCGCGCTCGACGGCTCTGCGCGACTCGCTCGCCGACCTGTTCCCGGACCGGGAGATCCAGGCAGGCGATCTCGCCGCCGTTCCCGCCGCGGTCGGTGCGGCCCAGGGTCTCATCCACGCGACGCCGATCGGCATGGCGGCCCACCCCGGCATGGCACTCGACGCCGCACTGCTGCGCCCCGACCTGTGGGTCGCGGACGTCGTCTACCGTCCGGCCGAGACCGAACTCCTCCGCCGCGCCCGTGAGATCGGCGCCCGGACGCTGAGCGGAATCGGCATGACCATCGGTCAGGCCGTCGACTCCTTCCGGATCTTCACGGGCCTCGAACCGGACGCCCAGCGGATGCGTGAGTACATGGGTCTGCTGTTGGAAGCGGAGGACGCCGCCGCGCTCGCGGGCGCGTAAGGCCCGCGGCGGCGCAGACTGTCACGGTGAGGTTATTGCTGCTCGCCGACACTCATGTCCCGAAACGGGCGCGAGACCTGCCCGCCCGGGTGTGGGACGAGGTCGACCGCGCCGACGTGGTGATCCACGCCGGCGACTGGGTCGATCTCCCCACGTTCGAGGCGCTGCGCTCACGCTCGGCGCGACTCGTGGCGTGCTGGGGCAACAACGACGGCGACGACCTGCGGGCCCTGATGCCGGAGCGGGCCGACGTGACCCTGGATGGAGTGCGCATCACCGTCGTGCACGAGACCGGGGCCGCCGCGGGAAGGGAGAAACGGATGTCGGCCGCCTACCCGGACACCGACGTCCTGATCTTCGGGCACAGCCACATTCCCTGGGACACCACCACGGAAACCGGTCTGCGACTGCTGAACCCGGGATCGCCGACCGATCGGCGGCGTCAGCCGCACTGCACGTACCTGACCGCCACCGTGCGCGACGGGGAACTCGGCGACGTGGAGTTGCACCGGTTGTGACCGGCCCCGGACGCACATCGGCGAGCAGGCCCGCAGCCTGCTCGCCGATATGCGTGCGCTGAAAGCCGCTGGATCAGACCCTCTCGAACACCGCGGCCAGGCCCTGGCCGCCGCCGATGCACATGGTCTCCAGGCCGTACCGGGACTCGCGACGGTCCATCTCCCGCAGGAGGGTGGCGAGGATGCGACCGCCGGTGGCGCCGACGGGGTGACCGAGCGAGATGCCGGATCCGTTGGGGTTGAGGCGTTCGTCGGTGGGGTCGAGGTCCCAGCTGCGGAGAACGGCGAGGGTCTGCGCGGCGAAGGCCTCGTTCAGTTCGATGACACCCATGTCGGACAGCGACAGTCCGAGCCGACCGAGGGCCTTCTCCGTCGCGGGCACCGGGCCGATGCCCATGGTGCGCGGCGGGACTCCGGCCACGGCCCAGGACGCCATCCGGGCGAGGGGCTTCAGTCCCAGTTCCTTCGCCTTCTCGGCGGTCGTCACGATGCACACGGCGGCGCCGTCGTTCTGGCCGCTGGCGTTGCCGGCGGTGACGGTGGAGGCGGAGTCGATCTTGGAGCGGATGGCGCGGAGCTTCGACAGCGACTCCACCGTGGTGTCGGCGCGCGGGTGCTCGTCCTTGTCGATGATCAGCGGGTCCGACTTGCGTTGCGGCACCGTCACTCCGACGATCTCCTCGGCGAAGCGACCCGACTCCTGCGCGGCGACGGCACGCTGGTGCGACTGCACGGCGAGCGCATCCTGGTCTTCCCGGCTGATGTCGAATTCGGCGCGCAGGTTCTCGGCGGTCTCGATCATGCCGCCGGGCACGGGGAAGTTCGCGCCGCCGGCGGTGACGCGGGCGCGGGCGAGCCGGTCGGCGAGTTGCACCCCTTCGCCCTTCACGCCCCAGCGGATGTTCGGGTTGGTGTAGAACTCGGCCTGGCTCATGGACTCGGCGCCGCCGGCGAGCACGAGGTCGTTGCCGCCGGACGCCACCTGCAGCACGGCGGTGATGACGGCCTGCAGACCGGATCCGCAGCGGCGATCCACCTGCATGCCCGGGACGTCGATGCCGAGTCCGGCGTCGAGGGCGGCGATCCGGCCGATGGCCGGGGCCTCTCCGCCCGGGGACGCCTGACCGAGGATGACGTCGTCGATCTGGCTGCCGTCGATGCCGGTGCGTTCGACGAGCGCCGTGATGACGGTGGCGGCGAGGCTCTGGGGAGTGATGTCCTTGAACACTCCGCCGAACCGCCCGACGGGCGTCCGGAGGGGCTCGCAGATGACGACGTCACGCATGAAAAGGCCTTTCCTGAAGATTCCTCGCCACCGTCAACGGTTGACGGTGGCGAGGTCCTGTTCGATGTCGGTTGCGGTGACCCGCAGCGACGGGATGAGATCGGAATGCAGATCCTCGAGGCTGTACCGTGCGGCCGGAGTGGAGATGTTCACCGCGGCGACGGTGAGCCCCGAGGCGTTGCGTATCGGGGCGGCCATCGACCGCAGGCCTGCCTCGAGTTCCTGGTCGAGAACACAGATGCCGTCCGCGCGGACCGCGAGAATCGCGGCCTTCAGGTCGTCGCGGGCCGTGATCGTGCGCTCGGTGAGGCGCTGGATGTCGAGCTTCTCGAGGTACGCGTCGAGTTCGTCGTCGGGCAGTCCCGCGAGCAGGACACGGCCCATCGACGTCGCGTACGCCGGGAGCCGGGTGCCGATGGTGATGCCCACCGTCATGATCCGGCTGACGGGCACACGGGCGACGTACACGATGTCGGCGCCGTCGAGGATCGACACCGACGACGACTCGTGGACCTTGTGGCTCAACTTCTCGAGGTGCGGCTGCGCGACCTCCGGAAGCGACAGACTCGACAGGTAGCTGTACCCGAGTTCGAGGACCCGCGGCGTGAGCCAGAACGCGGAACCGTCCGTGGCCACGTAGCCGAGTTCGACGAGGGTGAGCAGAAACCGGCGCGCGGTGGCGCGGGTCAGGTCGGTGGCGCGGGCGACGTCGCTGAGCGTGCGCCGCTGATTCTGGTGATCGAAGCAGCGGATCACGGCCAGGCCCCGGGCCAGCGATTGCACGTAGTCGGGGGATGGGAGGATCTTCTCCGTCGGTTTGGTAGCTGTCATGTCTGCGAATCCTCCACTGTCGACTCGGCGGCCAGGTCGGCGAGGGCCTGCTTGCCGAGGGCGAACCCGAGATTGCTGTTGGGCACGCCCGCGTAGACGGCGGTGTGGAGGAGCACCTCGCCGATGGTGTCGGCGTCGACGCCCGCGCGGAGAGCGGCCCGGATGTGCATGTCGAGTTCGTGCTCGTTGCCGACCGCGGTGAGGACGGCGATCGTGAGCAGCCGGCGCAGTTCGTGGTCCAGCCCGGGACGCGACCAGATGTCGCCCCATGCGGTGCGGGTGATGAAATCCTGGAACGGTGCCGTGAAGTCGGTGGTCCCGGCCACGGAGCGGTCCACGTGGGCGTCGCCGAGCACCGAGCGGCGCACGGTCATGCCCTGGGCATGCGCGGCGCGGCGTCCGCGCGCGTACCCGCCGCCGGCGATGTGTTCGCGCAGCAGCGCCGTGACGGCGCCCGCCTGCTCGAGGTTCGCGACGTGGGCGGCGGGGGAGAGCACCTCGAACCGGGCGCCGGTGATGCCGTCCGCGAGGACCTGCATGACCGACGGCGGCGTGGACGGATCCTCCTCGCCCGCGATCACCAGTGTCGGTGCGCTGATCCGGGCGAGGTCGGCGGTGAAGTCCCAGTCGGCGAGGGCGTCGCAGCACGCGGCGTATCCCTCGGGCGACGTCGACGCGATCATGTCGCGGTAGTGCCGGACGAATTCCGGGTCCCGCTTGGCCAGGCCCTCACTGAACCAGCGTGCGACGACGGCATCGGCGAGCGACTCGGGGCCGTCGGCGCGCGACGCGGCGGCCCGCTCGATCCATCCCTGCGGTTCGCCGAACTTCGCGGCGGTGCACAGCAGCGACAGCGACAGCACCCGCCGCGGGGTGTGCGCGCCGAGCCACTGGGCGATCGCGCCGCCCATGGACAGTCCGACGAAGTGGGCGGCGTCGACTCCGAGGGAGTCGAGCAGGGCGAGAACGTCCTCGGACAGTTCGCGGACGGAGTACGGCCCGTCCGGTGCGGGCGACTCGCCGTGGCCCCGCTGATCGACGGCGACGACCCGGCATTCGTCGGACAGCGCCGCGATCTGCGGGTCCCACATGGACCGGTTGGAGCCGAGCGATCCGAGCAGGACGACGAAAGGGGCGTCGGCCGCGCCGTTGCGGGGTCCGGAGATTTCGTGTGCAAGTGCGACTGTCATCGCGTTCCTTCCCGGCCGCGGGCCACTGTCTCCAGTGCGCGGTCGACGATGTCGTGGGCGTGGCCGAGGTACCCGGCAGGGTCGAGCAGGGCGCGGATCTCGTCCGCGGGCAGGTAGTCGAGGAGCCCCGGATCCTCGTCGAGTCGGTGTCCGCTCCGGCACGCGGCGGTGACGAGGTCGCGCGCGTTGTCGGTGTGGGCGGACAGGGCTCCGGTGACCCGTTCCGCGAGGAGCAGGCCGCCGGTGATGTCGAGGTTGCGGGCCATCGCGTCGGGGTGGACGTTCAGTCCGCCGAGCGAATCGGCGATCCGCGCGACGGCGCCACCGGTGAGGCGCACCAGGTCCGTGAGGGTTTCCCACTCGGCGTGCCAGGGGCCGGCGGCGCGCTGCTGCTCGTGATCCATCGAGCCGAGGATCGTCGCGACGAGTCCCGGCGTGCGGCGGGCCGCGGCGCGGGCGGCGATCGCGGCCACCGGATTGCGTTTGTGCGGCATGGCCGAAGAACCGCCGGGCGACCCTTCGCTGACCTCGCCGACCTCGGTGGACGACAGGAACACGAGGTCGGTGGCGATCTTCGACACCGCGCCCGCGGCCGTTCCGAGCGCCGACGTGAGCAGCGCGATGCGGGTGCGGTCGGTGTGCCAGGGCACGTCCTGGCGTGCGAGTCCGAGTTCGTCGGCGAGGACGTCGGCGACGTCGAGGCCGTGCGGGTAGAGCGCGGCGGACGTTCCGGCTGCGCCTCCCAATTGCACGGGAAGGCCGTCGAGTGCGTCGAACAGTGCGCGAGAAGCCCTGTGCAGTGCGGTCATCCACCCGGAGGCGAGGACGCCGAACGTGGTGGGCAGCGCTTGCTGGCCGAGGGTGCGGCCTGCGATCGGGGTGCCGCGCTGGGCTCGCGCGAGGGCCTCGGCGCACAGCACCGCCTCGTCGAGGGACGCCAGGACGTGCGCGCCCGCCCGGCGGCACAGCAGCATCAGGGCGGTGTCGAGAATGTCCTGACTCGTGGCGCCCTTGTGCACGTGGCCTCCGGGCACCCCGGCCTCGGTGGCGGCGACCTCGTTGCGGAGCAGTTTCACCAGCGGGATCACCGGATTGCCACCCGCGGCCGCCGCGTCGCCGAGGGCCCCGACGTCCACGGAGCCGTCGGCGACGATGCGCGCGAACACGGAGGAGATCGCGTCGGCGGACGCGGCGGGGATGACGCCGCACTTCGCCTCCGCCCGGGCCAGTGCTCCCTCGACCTCGACCATCGCGGTGACCCACGCCCGGTCGGAGAGCAGCGCTGACAACTCGCCGGCACCGAACGTCGGATCGAACAGGGCACCCCGGGAGGTCTCCGGAGAGTTCACACGCGACACCTTTCTGGGTTTGCGGCCGATTACAGGGCGAAGAACGGGGTTTCCCGTCCGTCCGTATTCTGCACGTGGATCGTCAGGTGGTATCCGCGATCGGTCTTCTCCGCGATCAGCTTGGGCCGGTCGGCTTCCGGGACGGCCGCGAGCACGGGGTCCGACGCGTGGGCGTCCGTGTCCTCCGGGAAGTAGAGGCGCGTGTACAGGCGCTCGAGCATGCCGCGTGCGAAGAGCCCGACGTTGATGTGCGGGGCCTCGACTACGCCGTCCTCGGCGGGCAGCGTGCCCGGCTTGACGGTGTGCACCACGATCGTGCCGCTCTCGTCGGCGAACACGCGTGCCAGGCTGCGGAATCCGGCGGGGGTCGCCTCGGCGGCACCGCGGGGATCGGCAGGACTGTCGAACCGGCCCGCGGCGTCTGCCTGCCAGGTTTCGATCATCGCGTCGCCGATGGGCTGGCCGGCGCCGTCGATGACGTTGAAGGACACGTCGATTCGTCCGGGAGCATCCTCGGGGACGGCGTTGCCGCTGTTCTCCCACGTGGGGAACAGGCCGATGTGGACGTACGGGCCGACGGTCTGGGACGGGGTGACGCCGAACGGCACCTCGTCCTGGCTCTTGGCGAAGACCGGGTAGCGCGGGGCGTCCGGGTTCTGGGTGTCGATCATCAGTGGCCCTCCGTCTTGTTGAACGGCGTGTCCTCGAACGGGGTGGCGTCCTGGCCGCGCAGGACGATGTCGAACTTGAATCCGACGGCCCAGTTCTCGCGGGTCTGGTCGTAGTCGAACGTGCTGATCATCCGCTCGCGCGCCGCTTCGGGCACCGAGTTGTAGATCGGGTCCTGGAAGAAGAACGGATCGTCCGGGAAGTACATCTGCGTGACCAGGCGCTGGGTGAACGCCTGACCGAAGAGAGAGAAGTGGATGTGCGCGGGCCGCCACGCGTTGTGGTGGTTGCCCCACGGGTACGCGCCGGGCTTGATCGTCGTGAACTCGTAGTGGCCCTGCTTGTCGGTCAGGCAGCGCGCGACACCGTTGAAGTGGGGGTCGAGCGGCGCGGGCCAGGAGTCGTTCTTGTGGCGGTAGCGGCCGCCGGCGTTGGCCTGCCACACCTCGATGAGGGTGTCGGGGATGGGCTTTCCGGCGCTGTCGAGGACGCGGCCGTGGACGATGATGCGCTGCCCCTGGGCCTCGCCGCCGTTGGCACGGGTCATGTCGTTCTCACCCTTGGTGACGTCGGCGTCGCCGAAGACCGGACCGGTGATCTCGCCGAGTCGCTGCGGGATCAGGATCAGGTCGTTCTTGGGGCTGCGCAGCCGAGTCGTCTTGTACTCGGGGAACAGCAGCGGGGCATTGGCTTCGTGCCCGGCTTGGTAGTGGGCTGGCAGATGCAGCATGGAAGAAGATCCTCACGTTCTCGATGTGAACAGTCGGCCGCTATTCGCACATAGTAGTCGCGTTCTGTGATGGGGCCAACAGGCGGGGCACAATTTGTTCGCAATGTGGATGTGTGTTCACTACTCGAACATTTTGCGGTAGCCTGGGTCACATGGTCAACAAAGTCTTCGCAACGGCGGCCGAGGCCGTTGCCGACGTCCCCGACGGAGCGTCCCTCGCAGTGGGTGGCTTCGGCCTCGTCGGTATCCCCTCGGTCCTCATCGACGCCCTCCTCGCACAGGGTGCGACCGACCTCGAGACGGTCAGCAACAACTGCGGCACCGACGGTTTCGGTCTGGGCCTGCTCCTCGAGCAGCACCGGATCCGGCGCACGATCAGCTCGTACGTCGGCGCCAACAAGGAATTCGCGCGGCAGTACCTCAGCGGCGAGCTGGAGGTCGAGCTCACCCCGCAGGGCACGCTGGCCGAACGCATGCGCGCCGGGGGAGCGGGCATCCCCGCCTTCTACACCCCCGCCGGTGTCGGAACGCAGGTCGCCGACGGCGGTCTGCCCATCCGCTACGACGGCAAGGGCGGCATCGCGGTCGCCAGCAAGCCCAAGGAGACACGCGAGTTCGACGGAGAGTCCTTCGTCCTCGAACGCGCCATCCGCACCGACTTCGCGCTGGTCCACGCGTGGAAGGGCGACCGGCTCGGCAACCTCGTGTACCGGGAGACCGCCCGCAACTTCAACCCCGACGCCGCGGGCGCCGGTCGCATCACCATCGCGCAGGTCGAACACCTCGTCGAGCCCGGCGAGATCGACCCCGCCGAGGTGCACACCCCCGGCATCTTCGTCCAGCGTGTGGTCGAGGTCGGCAAGCAGGAAACGGGAATCGAGAACAGGACGGTGCGGGCATGAGCTGGACGCGTGACGAGATGGCGGCCCGGGTCGCAGCCGAACTCGAGGACGGGCAGTACGTCAACCTCGGCATCGGCATGCCGACCCTGATTCCCGGTCACATCCCGGCGGGCAAGGACGTCATCCTGCACTCGGAGAACGGCATCCTCGGCGTCGGGCCGTACCCGACCGAGGACGAGGTCGACCCCGAGCTGATCAACGCGGGCAAGGAAACCATCACCGTGGTGGCCGGCGGGGCCTTCTTCTCCTCGTCCGACTCGTTCTCGATGATCCGCGGCGGCAGCGTCGACGTGGCCGTTCTCGGCGCGATGCAGGTCAGCAGTCACGGCGACCTGTCCAACTGGATGGTCCCCGGCGCCATGGTCAAGGGCATGGGCGGCGCGATGGACCTCGTCCACGGCGCAGGCAAGGTCATCGTGATGATGGACCACGTCACCAAGAAGGGTGAGCACAAGATCCTCGAGGAGTGCACGCTGCCGTACACCGGCAAGCGCTGCGTGCAGAAGATCGTCACCGATCTCGCCGTCATCGACGTCACCCCCGACGGCCTGCGGCTCGTCGAGACCGCACCCGGTCACAGCGTCGAGGACGTCCAGGCGGCCACCGGCGCGAAGCTCCTGGTCGACGCCACCGTCTAGAAGGTCCGATCTCGAAGGTCCGACCGGCCGCCGCCCGACACGAACCGCGGGTGGCGGCCGGTCGTTCCCGCGCGCTGTTGTCGTGGGCCCGTACCCTCTGGGCATGGGTGTGAGCGTGCGGGCCGCGACCAAATCCGACATCCCCGAACTGGCGCGGGTCCTCGCCGACGCGTTCTTCGACGACCCCGTGATGGTGTGGATGTGGCCGGATCCGGAGCGCAGGCGCCGTGGTCTGCCGAGACTGTTCTCGGTGGAGATCCGCCATCACCACCTCGCCGGGGGCGGGGCCGAACTGGCCGAGGACGGCGACGGTGCGATCCGCGGGGCCGCCATGTGGGATCCGCCGGGCGGCTGGAAGGAGTCGGCGTTGTCGTCGCTCCTCAGCCTGCCGGGGCTGGTCCGCGCGTTCGGTACCCGGCTGGGCGTCGGGGCCGCGGTGAGCGGAACCGTCGAAGACGCGCACCCGGTGGACCCCGTGCACTGGTACCTGGCGACGATCGGGACGTCGAGCGCGGGGCGGGGCGGCGGCTACGGGACGGCGTTGTTGCGGTCGAGGCTCGACCGGTGTGATGCCGACGGCATCCCGGCGTACCTGGAGTCGAGCAAGAAGGACAACATTTCGTACTACCAGCGGTTCGGCTTCGACGTCACCGGTGAGATCCGGATCCCGGACGGCGGCCCGACACTGTGGGCGATGTGGCGGGAGCCCGCCCGTGCGAACCCTTAGGCTAAGCTCGGCAAGCCTTACCTAAGGGGATCGGAAAACCTGGTAGACGAGAGGGTCGCCGCATGAACGTGGGACAACAGAGGACCGGCGTCAGCCGACGCGGATTCCTCCTGAGTACCGGGGGAGCGCTGCTCGCGTTCGCCGCGGCCTGCAGCAGCTCGGACGGCGACGGCGGCGGCAACGAGCCCACGGGCCCCGTCGTCGCCCACAAGTACGGCGAAACCCAGGTGCCGACGGACCCGCAGCGCATCGTCAGCGTCGGCTACAACGACCAGGACACGATCCTCGCGCTCGGTGGCCCGCTGGCAGGCACGTTCGACTGGTACGGCGACTACCCCTACGGCGTGTGGCCGTGGGCGCAGGACCTCCTCGGCGACGCGAAGCCGGAGATCGTCGGCACGGCGTCCACCAACATCGACTTCGAGAAGGTCGCCGCGGTCGCACCGGACCTGGTGGTCGGCACCTACTCCGGCCTCACCCAGGCCCAGTACGACAAGCTCAGCGCCATCGCGCCGACGATCGCGCAGCCCAAGGAATTCGCCGACTACGGCGTCCCGTGGCAGGATCAGACGCGGATTCTCGGCGACGCACTCGGCAAGACGGACAAGGCCGCCGAACTGGTCTCCGGCGTCGAGACGCAGTTCGCCGACGTCCGGGCCGCCAACCCGGCGTTCGCGGGAAAGACCGTCCTCGTCGGTGCGCTCAAGGGACCGGGGCAGTTCGGTGTGTACGGCCCGGAGGACCCGAAGGTCCGCTTCTTCACCGAACTCGGTTTCGTGAACCCCCCTGTGACGGAACAGATCACCGGCAACTTCGCGGAGATCAGCACGGAGCAGCTGTCGCTGGCGAACGTCGATCTCCTCGTCTGGTACGCGGGCGGCGGCTACGGCGACAAGCTGCGCGCGGAACTCGACAAGACGCCGATCTATCAGGAACTCGACGTGGTGAAGGCCGGCCGCACGATCACGCTCGAGGACGCCGCCGCCGAGGCGATGGCGTGGAGCACCGTACTGAGCCTGCCGTACGCGCTGAACGAGATCCCGCCGCGGGTCGCGCCCCTGCTCGCCTGAGACGCGGATGTGTGACGGGGTGAGCCCGGTTCGTGATAACAACGACTCGTGACCGCCATTCCTGAACTCCACGCCGGAACTCCTTTCGACGACCTCGACGACTACCTCGCGCTCGGTCGCGTCGGCGGCCTCGCGCTGTCGGCGGACGGGCGAAGGCTCGTCGTCGCGCAGTCGACGCTCGACGAGAAGTCGACGAAGTACGTCACCGCGCTGTGGGAGATCGATCCCACCGGCGAGTTCGCGGCGCGCCGGCTCACCCGCGGCCGCACCGGCGAGTCCAACGCGACGTTCACCAGCGACGGCGACCTGCTCTTCACGTCCTCCCGGCCGACGCAGGACGAGGACGACCTTCCCGACGACCTGTGGCGACTGCCCGCGCGGGGCGGCGAGGCCGTGATCGTCGCGCGACGCGGCGGCGGCATCACCGGTGTGCGTGCGGCCCGGTGCGCGCCGCGTTTCGTCGTCACCACGGGCGTACTGGGGAGATCCGGCGAGTCCGCCGACGACGAGCGGGTGCGCGCCGAGCGCAAGGAGAAGAAGGTCTCGGCGATCCTGCACACGGGCTACCCGATCCGCTACTGGGACCACGACCTCGGTCCCGACGTGCCGCACCTGCTGTCCGCCCCGCTGGACGCGCTCACGGAGAACGGGCAGGAGCCGCAGCTCACCGACCTCACACCGATGCCGGGTCCGGCGCTGCGGGAGGCGGACTACGCGCTGAGCGACGACGGCACGTTCGTCGTGACGTCGTGGACGGTTCCCGGCCCGCTGGCGTCGATCCGGAACATCCTGGTGCGCATCGACACCGAGACGGGGGCGCGCGCCGTCCTCGTCGACGACGGCGACGCCGACCTGTCGGGCCCGGTGGTCTCTCCGGACGGACGGCACGTCGTGTTCGCGCGGGAATCGCATGCGACGCCCGACTCCGCGCCGCGATTCACGCTGCACCGGTACAGCTTCGACACCGGCACCGTCACGGACGTGGCACCCGGATGGGACCGGTGGGCCACGTCCGTGGTCTGGTTGTCCGACGGCTCGGGTCTCCTCGTGACTGCCGACGACCGCGGGCGCGCACCGATCTTCCTCCTCCGCGACGGCGCGGACCCCACGCCGGTCACGACCGACGACTCCGCCTACACCGACTTGCAGGTCGCTCCGGACGGGTCCACGGTGTTCGCGCTGCGGGCGTCGTACGCGGCGCCGCCGCACCCGGTGCGCATCGACATCACCACCGGCGCCGTGTCGCTGCTGAAGGCGCCCGCGGACCTCCCCGAACTCCCGGGCACGCTGACGGAGGTCGAGACGGTCGCCGCGGACGGCGCGGCGGTGCGCGCGTGGCTCGCGGTGCCGACCGGCGCCTCCGCGCACGCGCCGGTGCCGCTCGCGTTGTGGGTGCACGGCGGCCCCCTGGGTTCGTGGAACACCTGGTCGTGGCGGTGGAACCCGTGGCTTCTGGTGGCGCGGGGATACGCCGTGCTGCTGCCGGATCCGGCCCTGTCCACCGGCTACGGGCAGGCGTTCGTCGAACGGGGCTGGGGGAAGTGGGGCAAGGCGCCGTTCACCGACCTCATGTCGATCACCGACGCCGCGGTGGCGCTGCCCGAGATCGACGAGAAGCGCACCGCGGCAATGGGCGGATCGTTCGGCGGATACATGGCCAACTGGATCGCCGGGCACACCGACCGGTTCAAGGCGATCGTCACCCACGCGAGCCTGTGGGCGCTGGACCAGTTCGGCCCCACCACCGACGCCGCCTGGTACTGGCAGCGGGAGATGACCCCCGAGATGGCGGTGGAGAACTCACCGCACCTGTACGTCGCGGACATTGTGACACCGATGCTGGTCATCCACGGCGACAAGGACTTTCGCGTCCCGATCGGTGACGGGTTGCGGCTGTGGTTCGAACTGCTGTCCGAGTCGGGGTTGCCCGCGGACGACGACGGGGTCACCGACCACCGCTTCCTCTACTTCCCCGACGAGAACCACTGGATCCTCACCCCGCAGAACGCGAAGGTCTGGTACCAGGTGGTGCTGTCGTTCCTCTCGGAGCACGTGCGGGGCGAGGACGTCGCGCTGCCCGAGATCCTGGGCAAGTAGGCGTCAGCCGGCAGGGCGGGGGCAGGGGCCGCGCCGGGCGGAGTCACGCCCGCCTCTCGCGGCCCCGGTCGAACTCCTTGCCGCCCCACACCCCGGACTGAGCGGTCGCCCTGGCGAAGAGCTCACAGCGGATCCGCAGCGAGCAGTGCCGGCACACGTCACGCGCGTACGCGAAATCCTCTGTCGGGAAAGGGAACCACCGGTCCGGCTCGGGGTCGTTGCGGCACGCGGCGTCGACCCACCCGGCGGGATCGTCGGAGGCGGGCAGCAGTGTGGACAGGGTCGTGTCCAGGACGTCGGTCATCGGGAAATCTCCCCTTTCCGGGAGAAGTCGGTCGGTGGAGGCGGAATACCCGGGGATCTCGCGGCTACACCGCCGCGAGATCCCGCCAGATCTGCCGTTGCGCCTTCTCGATGTGCCGCGGCACCTTCGGCTCCCACAGGAGCGGCATCCCTGCCTCCTCCGGTGTGCGATCGGCCTTCCTCTGGTTACAGGGGGCGCAGCACGCCACGAGGTTGGCCCACGTGTTCGGGCCGCCGCGGCTCCTCGGCAGCACGTGATCGATCGTCGTCGCGACCGGTTCGGCGCAGTAGCCGCAACGATTGCGGTCACGACGGAACACGCCCGCGAACGTCGCGCGACTGCTGTCGGACATCGGCACGGAGTGCTGGACGTAGACGTACCGCAGCAGACGGATGGTCTGCGGCAGGCTGATCTCGACGTGCTGCGACCGGATCGGGAACGGTGGCTCCCGATCGGCGACCGTCTCGGCCGCGCCGACACTGATCAGCACTACTGCGCGTTCCGCGGGAATCTCACAGAGCGCCTCGTATGTGACGTTGAGGACCAGCACGGCCGCGCGTGACCAGGTGCGGGCGTCGAGGGTGGTCGAGGGCGGGTTGCGGGATACGTACCTCACGGGTGTTCTCGGTTCTGTCGTCGGTTCGCGGCGGTGGAGGCACGCCGGGCGACGGTTGTCGATTCCGGCGTGTCAGGCGGAGCGCTGGGTCTTCGCGGCGGGCATGATCCCGCGTTCGCCTTGCCGGCGGGCCGGGAAGGAAGGGGCGTTGCCGGGGCGTGACGGGCGCAACGCGACCGCGTGGGCAGCAGGCAGTGCGCGCATCGCTACTTCCTTCCTCGAGTCGACGTGTGAACCGATCGGAACTCGTCGAGCATGGCACACCGCTGCGCCCGCGTCCTGGCATTTTTCGCGCCGTGGGACCCGCGAACAGGGGACCTTCGAATTGGACAGGATGCGCGACACGTCCGATGGATGCGGTGAAGTGGCCGTTCGATCGCTACGGTGTTCGATACGTACCCCGAATGAAGGAGACATCGTGGCACTTCCCCAGCTCACTGACGAACAGCGGGCAGCAGCTCTCGAGAAGGCCGCCGCCGCTCGTAAGGCACGCGCAGAGCTCAAGGACAAGCTCAAGTCCGGTGACATCACCCTCAAGCAGGTCCTTTCCAAGGCTGATGTCGACGACATCATCGGAAAGACCAAGGTCAGCGCCATCCTCGAGGCCCTGCCGAAGATCGGCAAGGTCAAGGCCCAGGAGATCATGGCCAACCTGGAGATCGCGCCCACCCGCCGCCTCCGTGGCCTCGGCGACCGTCAGCGCGACGCCCTGCTGGCGCACTTCAGCTGACACGTTTCCCGGGTGCCCGCCCCACGCCGTCCGGCGTCGGGGTGGGCACCCGGATGCGTTTCCCCTCCTTGTTCCGATCGAGTGCAATCTGAGGGTTGCACGAGGAACCGCCGATGTGCAACCGTGGGGTAGCACATTGTCGAGAGGTGAGGATGATCATGAGCGTTGCGGAGACGTCCCAGGACAGGATCGAGCGCGAGATCCAGATCGACGCCCCCATCGAGCGGGTGTTCCGGCTGGTGAGTGAACCCGGCTGGTTCATCGGCGACGGAGATCCCGGCAAGACCACCACCACACGCGAGGGCGACGTCTTCGTCGTGGAGTTCCCCCCGTACGGACGCTTCCCGATTCTTCCCGTGAAGTCCGACGCACCCCACTACGTCTCGTTCCGCGGCGGAGACGATCCCGCGCGGCCCCTCGTGGAGGGCACGTCCACCCTGGTCGAATTCTTCCTGTCCGAGCGGGAGGGTGGCACCCTCCTGCGCGTCGTCGAGTCCGGATTCGCCGCCCTGTACCCGAGCGCCGAGCGTCGCGCGTCCGCGATCGAGGGCAATGTCGAAGGCTGGCAGATGCAACTCGCGTTCGCCAAGCGGGACGCCGAAAGCGGCTAGCGCCGAGCATCTGTGGCGCCGTCGCCGTGTCGCCGCCGATCGGCGGGGGTTTCGATGCATACTCGACATTCTCGAGTGGTTGCCATTCTCGAGTGGTTGCCGCATCGGATGCGGCAGACGAACCGGAGGAATCCCTTGAACGACCACCACGTGCAGCTCTTCTCCGAGTTGCACAGCACCGCAGGATCCCAGGCAGGCGGAGAAGACGCCGGCGAGGCGCTGCGTCCCGTCGACCCGGAACACCGCACCGCCACCGAAGTGCACCGCGCGCTGTTCAGCGACCAGTAGCGGGGCCGCACGGTAGCCCCGTCGTGGGTCGTCCGCGCGTTCATTAGACTCGACGGGTGACCAGTGCAGCTCCAGAAAATCCCCAGAACCGTGCCGATGCCCTCCCGAAGAGCTGGGACCCCAGTTCCGTCGAGGACGATCTGTATCAGGGCTGGGTAGACGCCGGTTACTTCCGCGCGGACCCCCACAGCGAGAAGCCGGGGTACTCCATCGTTCTGCCGCCGCCCAACGTGACCGGCAGCCTGCACATGGGTCACGCTCTCGACCACACGCTGATGGACGCGCTGAGTCGACGCAAGCGGATGCAGGGCTACGAGGTGCTGTGGCTGCCGGGCATGGACCACGCGGGCATCGCGACGCAGACCGTGGTCGAGAAGCAGCTCGCCGTCGACGGCAAGACGAAGGAAGACTTCGGCCGCGAACTGTTCATCGACAAGGTGTGGGACTGGAAGCGGGAGTCCGGTGGCACCATCGGCGGCCAGATGCGCCGTATCGGTGACAGCGTCGACTGGAGCCGCGACCGCTTCACCATGGACGACGGGCTCTCCCGCGCCGTCCAGACCATCTTCAAGCGCATGTACGACGACGGTCTGATCTACCGGGCCGAGCGACTCGTCAACTGGTCGCCCGTGCTGCAGACCGCGATCTCCGACATCGAGGTGAAGTTCGAGGACGTCGAGGGTGAGCTGGTCTCCCTGCGGTACGGCTCCCTGAACGACGACGAACCGCACGTCGTGGTCGCCACCACCCGTGTCGAGACGATGCTCGGCGACACCGCCGTCGCCGTCCACCCCGACGACGAGCGCTACAAGCACCTGATCGGGACGACGCTCGAGCACCCCTTCACCGGCCGCGACATCCCGATCGTCGCGGACGAGTACGTCGACCCCGAGTTCGGCACCGGCGCCGTCAAGATCACTCCGGCGCACGACCCCAACGACTTCGAGATGGGCCTGCGGCACAACCTGCCGATGCCGACCATCATGGACAAGACCGGCAAGATCGCCGACACGGGAACGCAGTTCGACGGTCTCGACCGCTTCGAGGCGCGGGTCAAGGTGCGGGAGGCGCTCGCCGAGCAGGGCCGCGTGGTCGCCGAGAAGCGGCCCTACCTGCACAGCGTCGGGCATTCCGAGCGCACCGGCGAGTCCATCGAGCCGCGCCTGTCGCTGCAGTGGTGGGTGAAGGTCGAGTCCCTCGCGAAGGCGGCGGGTGACGCGGTCCGCAACGGTGACACCGTCATTCACCCGGCGAGTCAGGAACCGCGATGGTTCGCCTGGGTCGACGACATGCACGACTGGTGCATCTCGCGGCAGCTGTGGTGGGGTCACCGGATCCCGATCTGGTACGGCCCCGACGGCGAGGTCGCGTGCTTCGGACCGGACGAGACCGCGCCCGAGGGCTGGGTGCAGGACCCCGACGTCCTCGACACCTGGTTCTCCTCCGGGCTGTGGCCGTTCTCGACCATGGGCTGGCCCGAGAAGACGCCGGAGCTGGAGAAGTTCTATCCCACAAGCGTTCTCGTCACCGGTTACGACATCCTGTTCTTCTGGGTGGCGCGGATGATGATGTTCGGCACGTACGTGTCGGAGGACGACGCGATTACCGGGCGGGGCGAGCGAAGCGACGGGGTGTTCAGCGAAGGCAAGTCCGGACCGCAGATGCCGTTCGAGGACGTGTTCCTGCACGGCCTCGTTCGCGATCAGTTCGGCAAGAAGATGTCGAAGTCGCGGGGCAACGGCATCGACCCCCTCGACTGGGTCGACCGCTTCGGTGCCGATGCGCTCCGCTTCACGCTGGCCCGCGGCGCCAACCCCGGCAGCGACCTGTCCGTCGGCGAGGACCACGCGCAGTCGTCCCGGAACTTCGCGACCAAGCTGTTCAACGCGACCAAGTTCGCCCTCATGAACGGGGCCGCACCCGCGCCGCTGCCCGCCCGCGGCGAACTGACCGACGCGGACCGGTGGATCCTCGACCGCCTCGACCAGGTGCGCGGCGACGTCGACACCGCGTTCGACCGGTACGAGTTCAGCAAGGCGTGCGAGGCGCTGTTCCACTTCGCGTGGGACGAGGTCTGCGACTGGTACCTCGAGCTGGCCAAGGTGCAGTTCGCCGAGAACGACACGGTCGCGGCGAACACGAGGGCAGTGCTCGGCAACGTCCTCGACGCGCTGCTGCGCCTGCTCCACCCGGTCATCCCGTTCGTCACGGAGACCCTGTGGAAGGCGCTCACCGGTAGCGAGTCCGTCGTCGTGGCGCAGTGGCCGCAGGCAGCGGAGGACGCCGCGGATGTGGTTGCGGCGCAGCGTGTCGAGGACATGCAGCGACTGGTGACCGAGGTGCGCCGGTTCCGCAGCGATCAGGGTCTCAAGCCGTCGCAGCGGGTGCCCGCCCGGATCAGCGGGATCGCCGAGGCCGATCTGACCACGCAGCTCGCCGCGGTCACGTCGCTGGCCCGGCTGACGGACCCGGAGGACGGGTTCGCCGCGTCGGCCTCGGTGGAGGTGCGCCTGAGCAAGGCGACCGTCACCGTGGACCTCGACACGTCCGGCAACGTCGACCTCGGCGCCGAGAAGGCGCGGCTGGAGAAGGACCTCGCGGCCGCGCAGAAGGAACTCGCCGGAACCACCGCGAAACTCTCCAACGAGGCGTTCCTGGCCAAGGCTCCCGACGCCGTCAAGGACAAGATCCGGACGCGTCAGCAGATTGCGACAGAAGAAATCGAACGCATCACCAAGCGATTGAAGGAGCTGGAAGGCGCGTGACCTCGCCCGACTTCACGCCGGAGGAAGTCAGCCCCGTCGACCTCGCGGAGTTGACGCTGGTCGAGGCCGAACTCGACAAGCGGTGGCCCGAGACGAAGATCGAGCCGTCGCTGAGCCGAATCGCGGCCCTGATGGACATCCTCGGGTCACCGCAGGACGGATACCCGGCGATCCACGTCACCGGCACCAACGGCAAGACGTCGGTGACGCGGATGGTCGACGCACTGCTCACCGCGCTGCACCGGCGCACGGGCCGCACCACGAGCCCGCACCTGCAGCTCGCCACCGAGCGGATCAGCATCGACGGACGCCCGGTGTCGCCGCGCCGCTACGTCGACACCTACCGAGAGATCGAACCGTACGTGCAGATGATCGACCAGCAGTCGCAGGCGGCGGGCGGCCCGGCGATGAGCAAGTTCGAGGTGCTCACCGCGATGGCGTACGCCGCGTTCGCGGAGGCGCCCGTCGACGTCGCCGTCGTCGAGGTGGGCCTCGGCGGGCGTTGGGACGCAACCAATGTCATCGACGGGCAGATCGCGGTGATCACCCCGATCAGCCTCGACCACGCGGAGTATCTCGGCGACGACCTCGCCGGGATCGCGCAGGAGAAGGCCGGCATCATCAAGAAGGGTCGCGAGGACGCGCTCGTGCCGCGCGACACTGTCGCCATCCTCGCCGAACAGACGCCGGAAGTGATGGACGTGCTGCTCCGCCGTGCCGTCGAGGTCGATGCCGCGGTCGCGCGGGAGGGCTCCGAATTCACGGTGCTCGCCCGGCAGATCGCCGTCGGCGGCCAGCAGCTCGAACTGCAGGGCCTCGGCGGGGTCTACACCGACGTCTTCCTGCCCCTGCACGGTGAGCACCAGGCGCGTAACGCGTCCCTCGCGCTCGCGGCGGTCGAGGCGTTCTTCGGTGCAGGCCCGGAGCGGCAGCTCGACCAGGACGCGATCCGGGAGGGGTTCGCCTCGGTCGTCAATCCCGGCAGGCTCGAACGCGTGCGCAGCGCACCGACCGTCTTCCTCGACGCCGCGCACAATCCGGACGGCGCTCGTGCGCTCGCCGCCGCGCTGACCGCCGAATTCGACTTCCGCAAGCTCGTCGGCGTCGTCAGTGTGATGGGGGACAAGGACGTCGACGGCATTCTGTCGGCGCTGGAACCGGTGTTCGACGAGCTCGTGGTGACCCACAACGGTTCGGCGCGGGCGATGGACGTCGAGGATCTCGCCAATCTCGCGGTCGCCAAGTTCGGCGACGAACGGGTCGTGGTGGCGCCGACCCTCGCGGACGCGCTGGAAACGGCCATCGGACTGGCCGAGGAGGTCGCCGAACCCGGTGAGGCAGTATCGGGGGCGGGCGTCGTGGTCACCGGATCCGTGGTGACCGCCGGTGCGGCCCGCACCCTCTTCGGAAAGGACCCAGCGTGAGCGAGCAGGACCCCCGTGCTTCGGAACCGGAGTTCGGCCCGCCGACCAAGGACCCGTGGAAGGGCTTCCGCGGCGTGGTCGCGGGATCGCTGATCCTGGAAGCGATCGTGGTGCTTCTCGCCCTGCCGGTCGTCGCGACGGTCGGCGGCGGACTCACCTGGTGGTCCGGGACGTACCTGGTGGGGCTCGCGGTGCTCATGATCCTCGGGGCCGGCCTGCAGGGCCGCCCCTGGGCGATGAAGTACAACCTGTTGTTGCAGGTGGGGCTCCTGCTCGGTTTCTTCGTCCACGTGTCGATCGGTTCGGTCGGGGTGGTCTTCGCCATCCTGTGGGGCTACCTCCTCTACTTCCGCCGGAATGTGCGTCAGCGAATGGAGCGGGGCCTGCTGCCGGGGCAGCGCGGCTGACCATTTAGGCTGTGCGCCGTGACTGAGCGCACCCTTGTACTGATCAAGCCCGATGCCGTTGCCCGCGGATATGTAGGAGAAATCCTCGGTCGTATCGAGCGGAAGGGTCTGACGATCTCCGCGCTCGAGCTGCGCACCGCTCCCGGCGACATCGCCGCAGCCCACTACGCCGAGCACGAAGGCCGCCCGTTCTACCCCGGCCTGCTGGAATTCATCACGGGCGGCCCGCTCGTCGCGGCAGTCCTCGAAGGTCCCCGGGCGATCGCGGCGTTCCGTCAGCTCGCCGGCGGTACCGACCCGGTCGAGAAGGCTGTTCCGGGCACGATCCGCGGTGATTTCGGGCTCGAAGCCGGCGAGAACCTTGTTCACGGCTCCGACTCGGTCGAGTCCGCCGAGCGCGAGATCGCCCTCTGGTTCCCCCAGCTCGCCGCGAACTGACCCACCCTCTCCACCCACCCCTCGATCCACCGACCTGCCCTCCGGGCGGGCGGCGCCATCGCGAACGGAACATGTTCCAGAACGACGAACGGAACATGTTCCAGAACGATACGTGCGCCGCTGGCACGGACCGCGGCACACGTGTGGGATACTGAGGGTGGTCGGACCGCAATTTGTGCACCACGTGGCTTCGACCGGATGACACCACGGCTCGATGCCCTTCATCGCTGCCCCTGCGTCAACAGGAAATACCTGGGCGTATCGGCACGCTGGATGATCAGGCGCTCGCACCGCGGATCACGGCCATCCGCAAGGCACTACATGGGTGTGCAGTGAAAACGGACACTGCACGCGCTGTGTGGAGCGAGACCAGACAATCTCGCGCTCACATCTGGGGCGCGAGTACACATACTGCGCCCTCGCGTGGCCGCGTGACATTCCCAGACAGGGGAGTGGACGCGCCCGGGGGCTGAGGAGACTACGTGGCCGATCAAGCGCCGCCCACAAATTCAGAGCCGAACGATACGGCCACCGCCGGGAGCGCGGTTCCCGCTCTTCCGGAGAAGATTCGCGTTCACGCCCTCGCGAAGTTGCTGGGCGTGACGAGCAAGCAGGTTCTCGCCGAGGCCGCGGCCCTCGGATTGGAACTGCGCAGTGCGCAGTCGAGCCTGCAACGCGACATCGCCGAGCGGGTATACGCCGGATTCACCGCTGCGGAGACCGCTCCGGCCGAGGCGCCCGCCGAGGAAGCCCCTGTCGAGCAGGCTGCGGCGCCGGAGGCTCCGGCCGAGGAAGCCCCTGTCGAGCAGGCTGCGGCGCCGGAGGCTCCCGCCGAGGAAACTCCCGCCGAACAGGCTCCCGCCGAGCCGGCCCCGGAACCCGTCGCCAAGGAGGCCGCGGTGTCCGAACCCGACCTCGGGCACGACCTGTTCACCACCACCTATCAGGCCGAGGCGCCCGCTGCCGAGGAGCCCGCCGAGACTCCCGCCGTTTCTCAGGTCCCGCTCTTCCTGCAGCCCGACCTCGCGGCAGTCGAGACGCCGCCGCGTCGCCGGCGCAGTCGCCGGGATGCCGGGACGCCCGAACCCACCACCGAGCAGCCGCCCGTCGCCGAGTCGCGCGAGGACGTCGTCGAGCCGGCGAAGGCCACGGACACCGGAACCGCCGAGACCGAATCGGACGAGTCCGACGTCGACGGCGATCAGCCGCGCCGTCGTCGACGTGGCCGTCGCGGCCGCGGCCGCGGACGGGGCGAGCAGCCGAACGAACAGGACACCGATACCGACACCGAGGGTGCCGAGGCCGAGGAGTCCGCGCGCGAGGACAAGGGCCGCGAAGACACGGGCACGGAGAAGGGCGCGGAGACGCCGAGCCGGGAGTCCGAGGAGAAGCCCGCGGACGCCGAGCAGGCGGAAGCGGAGTCCGGGGACGAAGAGACCGGTGAGGGCGACTCCGACGGTTCGAGCCGTCGCCGTCGTCGCCGCCGCCGTCGCAAGTCCGGTGGCGAGGGGTCGGGAGACGCCACGTCCGAGGACGATCCGCCGAACACCGTCGTGCACGAGCGTGAGCCTCGCAACAAGAGCCGCTCGAAGGACGAGGTCCAGGGCATCACCGGTTCGACGCGGCTCGAGGCGAAGCGTCAGCGTCGCCGCGACGGCCGCGATGCCGGCCGCCGCCGTCCGCCGATCCTCACGGAATCGGAGTTCCTGGCACGCCGCGAGGCCGTCGACCGCGTCATGGTCGTGCGCGACCGCGTCGCCACCGGGCAACCGCACGCGACGACGCAGGTCGCCGTGCTCGAAGACGGCGTCCTCGTCGAACACTTCGTGACCACGTCGGCGTCGGCCTCGATGGTCGGCAACGTGTACCTCGGGCGCGTCCAGAACGTGCTGCCCAGCATGGAAGCGGCGTTCATCGACATCGGCCGCGGCCGCAACGGCGTGCTGTACGCCGGTGAGGTCAACTGGGAGGCCGCCGGGCTCGGTGGCAACTCCCGCAAGATCGAGCAGGCGCTCAAGCCCGGCGACCAGGTGCTGGTCCAGGTCAGCAAGGACCCGGTCGGGCACAAGGGTGCGCGGTTGACCACGCAGATCAGCCTCGCGGGCCGGTTCCTCGTCTACGTGCCCGGCGGCACGTCCACCGGGATCAGCCGTAAACTGCCCGACACGGAACGCAAGCGTCTCAAGGACATCCTGCGCGACATCGTGCCCTCGGACGCCGGAGTCATCATCCGGACCGCGTCGGAGGGTGTGAGCGAGGAGGAACTCGCTCGCGACGTGACGCGCCTGCAGGAGCAGTGGGCCGGGATCGAGGCTCAGGCCGCGAAGGCGGAATCCGGCAAGTCCGGCAACCCGCAGGCCCTCTACGAGGAGCCCGATCTCCTCGTGAAGGTCATCCGCGACCTGTTCAACGAGGACTTCTCGAAGCTCGTGATCGAGGGCGAGAAGGCCTGGTCGACGGTCGAGTCGTACATCAAGTCCGTCGCACCCGACCTCATGCCGAGGCTCGCGCAGCACACGTCGGACAACGGCGTCGACGTCTTCGAGGCGCACCGCATCGACGAGCAGCTGGCGAAGGCGCTCGACCGCAAGGTCTGGTTGCCGTCCGGTGGCACGCTCGTGATCGACCGCACCGAGGCCATGACCGTGGTCGATGTCAACACCGGCAAGTTCACCGGTGCCGGCGGAAACCTCGAGGAGACCGTCACCCGGAACAACCTCGAGGCTGCCGAGGAGATCGTCCGGCAGATGCGCCTGCGGGACATCGGCGGCATGATCGTCGTCGACTTCATCGACATGGTGCTCGAGTCGAACCGCGACCTGGTGCTGCGACGTCTGACCGAGGCCCTGGGCCGCGATCGCACCCGCCACCAGGTGTCCGAGGTGACGTCGCTCGGGCTCGTGCAGATGACCCGGAAGAAGCTGGGCACCGGCTTGGTCGAGGCGTTCTCCACGACGTGTGAGCACTGCCACGGCCGCGGCATCATCGTTCATGCCGAGCCGATCGAGGTGAAGACGTCCGAGGACACCGGTGCACGCGGGTCTTCCCGCGGCGGTGACGCCGGCGGTTCCCGCAAGAAGCGGGGACGCGACAAGTCGTCCGGCGGGGACACTCCGCAGGCTCCCGCGCACGAGGAGACCCCGACGGTGGACGCCACCGTGAAGCGGGCTCACCCGGTCGCTCTCGCGATGGCACACCACCATCACGAGGCGGAGGCCGCGCACAAGGCGGAGGCCGGGCACAAGGCGGAGGCTGCGGCCGCGGACAAGGCGGAGCTGCCCGGGATCGAGGAGGCCGTGGCCGAGGCGCCCGCAGCGGTGGCTGCGGAAGCCGTCGTGGCACCCGAGGCCGAGGTAGCCGTCGTCGAGGAGGCTGTCGTCGAGGAAGCCGTGGAAGCTGCGGTCGAGGCGCCTGCCGTCGAAGCGGCACCGGCCGAAGCGGCACCGGTCGCCGAGACCCCGGAACCCGTCGTGGAGCGCGCACCCGAGCCTGCACCGGAGCCCGAGCCCGCACCGGAGCCGGTGGCCCCGACGCGGCGCAGGAGTCGCCGGGTGTCGAGGGCAGCGGCGGCGCCGGTGTCCGAAACCCCGAGTGCCGGGACCGTGTTCGTGATTCCGACGCCGGAGCCCGGCGCGGAGCACGCACCGGAACCGGTGTCGGCCATGTCGGCTTCGACCGTGAGCGGACCGGCGGCGTCCTCGTCGGACGGTGCGGATCCGCAGGCAGCGCCGCGCAAGCCGCGGCGTCGACGGGCCGCGGCACGTCCGGCAGGCCCGCCGGTCGACGCCGACCACTGACGAGGGAACGCGGGAAGGCGATCGACGCCGGTTTGTACGGAACGGTTGCCTTCCTGTAACCTTGACCAGTCGCTACTCGGCGATGAAGGTCAGCTGTGCCCTCACCTGTGAAGGCTGCGCGATCTCGACCGAGCTAGCCGTCACACCAGACCAGTCGCGCACACTGTGGCGCGAGCAAGTTCGAAGAAGCAAGGGGTAGCCCTCCGATGGCAACGTACGCGATCGTCAAGACCGGCGGAAAGCAGTACAAGGTCGCTGTTGGTGACCTCGTCAAGGTCGAGAAGATCGAGGGTGAGCCCGGCACTGCTGTCTCGCTTGCTCCCGTTCTCGTCGTCGACGGATCCGATCTGACGACCGACGCCGACAAGCTGGCCAAGATCTCGGTCACGGGTGAGGTCGTCGAGCACACCAAGGGCCCGAAGATCCGGATCCACAAGTTCAAGAACAAGACCGGCTACCACAAGCGTCAGGGCCACAGGCAGAAGCTGACGGTCCTCAAGGTCACCGGCATCAAGTAGCTAGAGCCTCAGAGCTGATTTCACCCGAGGAGGGTCAAGAACATGGCACATAAGAAGGGTGCATCCAGCTCCCGTAACGGTCGCGATTCCAATGCTCAGCGACTCGGCGTGAAGCGTTTCGGCGGCCAGTCCGTCAGCGCCGGCGAGATCCTGGTCCGTCAGCGCGGAACCCACTTCCACCCCGGCGTCAACGTCGGTCGTGGCGGCGACGACACGCTGTTCGCTCTCTCCGCCGGTGCCGTCGAGTTCGGCACCAAGCGTGGACGCAAGACCGTGAACATCGTTCCGGCGGCGGCAGAGGTCTAGTCCTGCCGCGAGTATGCATCGTCCCGTGAGGGACGTTTCAAGCTCCCAATAGGGGCGGACCTGGGTCGAGATACCCGGTCCGCCCCTATTGTTCGTTTCAGAGATCAACACAATTGACTGAGGAAGGATCCGGCAGTCATGTCCCGATTCATTGACCGCGTCGTGCTGCACGTCAGCGCCGGAAAAGGCGGCAATGGCTGCGCCTCCGTACACCGGGAGAAGTTCAAACCGCTCGGTGGCCCGGACGGCGGCAACGGTGGGCGTGGCGGTGACGTCGTGCTCGAGGTGGACGGCAACGTCCACACCCTCCTCGACTTCCATTTCCACCCCCATGCGAAGGCCACCAACGGCAAGCAGGGGATGGGAAGCAACCGCGACGGCGCCCAGGGTGACGACCTGATCCTGAAGGTCCCCGACGGCACCGTCGTTCTCGACGAGGACGGCCGGATCCTCGCCGACCTCATCGGTGTCGGCACCCGCTTCGAAGCTGCCCAGGGCGGCCGCGGTGGGCTCGGCAACGCCGCCCTCTCGTCGAAGGCGCGTAAGGCGCCGGGCTTCGCCCTCCTCGGAGAGGACGGCGTCGAGCGCGAACTGGTCCTCGAACTGAAGTCCGTCGCCGATGTCGGGCTGGTCGGATTCCCGTCGGCGGGCAAGTCCTCGCTGGTGTCCGTGCTGTCGGCGGCGAAGCCGAAGATCGCCGACTACCCGTTCACGACCCTCGTGCCGAACCTCGGCGTGGTATCGAGCGGCGACACCACGTTCACGGTGGCCGACGTGCCCGGGCTGATCCCCGGCGCGAGCGACGGCCGCGGACTCGGGCTGGACTTCCTGCGCCACCTCGAGCGGTGCGCCGTGCTGGCCCACGTCGTCGACTGCGCGACTCTGGACCCGGGCCGCGACCCGATCTCCGACATCGATGCGCTCGAGGCGGAACTCGCCGCGTACAAGGGTGCGCTGTCCGGGGACACCGGCCTCGGTGACCTCGCGGACCGCCCCCGCATCGTGATCCTGAACAAGGCGGACGTTCCGGAGGCGGCCGAGCTGGCCGACATGGTGACCCCCGACCTCGAGGCCCGCGGATGGCCGATCTTCACGATCTCGGCGGTCAGCCGAGAAGGGTTGCGCCCGTTGACGTTCGCGCTGGCGAAGCTGGTCGCCGACTACCGGGAGGCGCACCCGAAGGCCGAGCCGAAGCGGCAGGTGATCCGCCCGGTGATCGCCAACGAGAGCAGCTTCAGCGTCATCGCCGATCCGGAGATCCCCGGTGGGTTCATCGTCCGCGGCACGCGGCCGGAGCGCTGGGTGCGGCAGACACAGTTCGACAACGACGAGGCCGTGGGCTACCTCGCCGACCGTCTCGCGCGGCTCGGTGTGGAAACCGAACTCGTCAAGCAGGGTGCGGAGCCCGGCGCGTCCGTCACGATCGGCGACGTGAGCTTCGACTGGGAGCCCCAGACACCCGCCGGTGTCGACCTCACCCGCACCGGCCGCGGCACCGACCCGCGTCTGGATCAGGTGGAGCGCATCGGCGCGACCGAGCGCAAGCACGCATCCAGGGTCCGTCGCGGTCTCGAAGGCCTCGACCCCGAAGCCCAGTGAGCGCCACCCGGCGCACGGTCGCGTCGGCGGGCAGCATCGTCGTGAAGATCGGCTCGTCCGCGCTGACCAGTCTGGTCGGCGGGCTCGACGTCGGTCGGCTCGACGCGCTGGCCGACGCGATCGAGACACGGATGCGTGCCGGTTCCGACGTGGTCGTCGTGTCGTCCGGGGCGGTGGGCGCCGGTCTGGCCCCGCTGGGGCTGACCAAGCGGCCGCGGGACCTGGCGACGAAGCAGGCCGCCGCGAGCGTGGGCCAGCTGGCGCTGGCCCACGCCTGGGGTACTTCGTTCGCCCGGTACGGGCGCACGGTGGGACAGGTGCTGCTGACGGCGGACGACATCGCCCGCCGCGCGCAGCACCGCAACGCGCAGCGCACCCTCGACCGCCTGCGCGCCCTGCACGCGGTCGCGATCGTCAACGAGAACGACACCGTCGCCACCGCGGAGCTGCGATTCGGTGACAACGACCGGCTCGCGGCACTCGTCGCGCACCTGGTCGGCGCGGACGCACTCGTGTTGCTCTCGGATGTCGACGGGCTGTACGACGGCGACCCCCGCAAGGGCAATGCGACGCTGATTCCCGAAGTGAACAGCCCCGAGGATCTGGACGGGGTGGTCGCCGGGTCGGGCGGCGCCCTCGGCACCGGCGGGATGGCGTCCAAGCTGTCCGCGGCGCGCCTCGCGGCCGATGCCGGTGTTCCGGTGCTGCTCGCCGCCGCCTCGGACGCCGGGGCG
Source organism: Rhodococcus sp. T2V (assembly GCF_029269925.1). Taxonomy (NCBI): domain Bacteria; kingdom Bacillati; phylum Actinomycetota; class Actinomycetes; order Mycobacteriales; family Nocardiaceae; genus Rhodococcus; species Rhodococcus sp. T2V. The sequence continues at coordinate 109,074 of NZ_JARJBD010000019.1, read as the reverse complement.
GCGCTGCGGGACGCCAGTGTGGGGACCGCGTTCGCGGCCCGGCCGTCCCGGTTGTCGGCGCGCAAGTTCTGGGTGCGGCACGCCGCTGACGAGCAGGGGATCCTGCACATCGACGAGGGCGCCGTCCGGGCCGTCGTCACCCGGCGCCGGTCGCTGCTGCCCGCGGGCATCACGGCGGTGTCGGGACGGTTCTACGGCGGCGACGTCGTGTCACTCCTCGGCCCCGAGGAACGTCCCGTGGCCAGGGGAGTGGTGGCCTACGATTCGGCCGAGATCAGCGACATCCTCGGCAAGTCGACCCAGGAACTGCCTGCCGAGATGCAGCGGCCCGTGGTCCACGCCGACGACCTGGTGCCGCTCTGACGGTCAGGCCGGCAGCGCGGACGACGCGTCGAGCAGCGCGGTGAGGGCTTCCGAGCAACCGGCGTGCACGGTGAGGGTGGCGAACTCGTCGCCGCGCGTCGCGCCCCGGTTGACGATCGCGATGGGGATTCCGCGTTTGGCGGCGTACCGGACGAACCGCAGTCCCGACATGACGGTGAGCGAAGACCCGGCCACCAGCAGTGCCTCGGCCTCGTCGACCACGTCGTAGGCGGCCGCGACCCTCGGTTTCGGGACGGACTCGCCGAAGTACACGATGTCGGGTTTGAGCATGCCGCCGCACGCCTCGCAGTCGACCATCCGGAAATGCTCGGTGCTGGTGACAACCGCGTCGGCGTCCGGTGCTATCTCCACTCCCTGTGCGGCGGCGACGGTTTCGGCGAAACCCGGGTTCGCGCGCTCGAGCCGGTCGGCGAGCGTCGCCCGCGAGATCAGTGCGTTGCAGGTCAGGCACCGGACCTGGGCGTACGTGCCGTGCAGGTCGATCACCCGGCGACTTCCGGCCTTCGTGTGCAGCAGGTCGACGTTCTGGGTGACGACCGCGCTCACGGCACCGGCCCGCTCGAGCCCGGCGAGGGCGCGGTGGCCGGTGTTGGGCCGGGCGGCGTCCATGTGCCGCCACCCGAGGTGGTTCCGTGCCCAGTAGTGGCGGCGGAAATCGGCGTCACCGGTGAACTGCTGATACGTCATGGGGTTGCGCGGGGGTGAGTCCGGACCGCGGTAATCGGGGATCCCGGAGTCCGTCGAGATGCCGGCGCCGGTGATCACACACAGGCGCCGGCCCCCGAGTACGTCGATCAGTGGGGCGAACACGCACTCCAGAATAGCGCCGGTTCAGTACCCGACGACGGGATCGATCAGAGCGGTGAGATTCTCACCTGCGACGAAGCGGGTGACGTTCAGCGCCACGTGCTCGGCGAACGCCGGGGGACGCACCGCAGGCGGGTTGGAATCGTGCGGGGTGATGATCACGTTCGGCAGATTCCACAACGGGTGACCGTCGGGCAGCGGCTCGGGATCGGTGACATCGAGTCCCGCACCACCGATCGTGTTGTCCCGCAGCGCTTTCACCAGTGCATTGGTGTGGACGAGTGAGCCGCGCGCGACGTTGATCACCCACGCGGTCGGCTTCATCTGCGCGAACTCCGCCGCCCCGACCAGATGGTGGGTGGCGTCGGTGGCGGGAGCGCCGAGCACGAAGTGGTCCGCCCGGGCCCACACCTCGCCCAGCCGGGTGGTGGGAAGAGTTTCGATCGCACCCGGCACCGGGCTTCCGGAACGATTCACCGCGATCACGTCGGCGCCGACCCCCGCGAGCATCGGGATCAGCGCCCGGCCGATACCGCCGGCGCCCACGATCGCGACCGTGGTGCCGCGCAGGGTGCCGACCTTCGAGAAGAACTCCTGCTGGCGCCAGGTCTTCGCCTCGAGGTGCTCGGGCAGCGCCCGCACCCCGGCCAGCAGCAGCGTCAGGGCGTGCTCGGCGACGGTGGCGGCGAACGCGCCCGCCGCCGACGTCCACAGCACGGTGGAGTCGGGTCTGATCACCTTCGCGGCGAACCACTCCTCGACACCCGCGGAGTTCAACTGCACCCAGCGGATGTTGTCGGGAAGCGGGTCCGGGAACCCGATCGGACCCGTGGTCCAGACCAGTGCGTCCGCGGAGTCGAGGGGTGCCACACGGGCACCGCCCCGGCGCACCGCATCCTCGAGGAGCGGGTCCGGGGCGGGTCCGATGGCTATAGCTGGAACAGCAGCGTCGTCGGCCATGGGTCGAACTTACGCGGGAACCTCGATCAAGGGGTAGACACCGTTTTCGTCGTGGACCTCACGGCCGGTGACGGGCGGGTTGAACACGCACAGCATGCGCATTTCGGTCTCCGGTTCGACGCGGTGACGCTCGTGACCGTTGAGCAGGTACATCGAACCGGGACCGAGTTCGTAGACCTTGTCGTTGTCGAGATCGATCAATTTGCCGGTTCCCTCGACGAGCCAGACGGCCTCGACGTGGTTGGCGTAGTGGAACTCGTTGACCGAACCGGCTTTGATCGTGGTCTCGTGGAACGAGAAGCCCACTTTGTCGCCGCCGAGGATGATGCGCTTGCTGCGCCAGTTGCCGTCCTCGCTGGTGATGTCGCGCTCGGTGTCGGTGATTTCTGCGGTGGTGCGAACGATCATGGGTGTCAGTCCTCTCTCTAGCTGCAGACCTTGCCGGTGGCGTCGGCGAGAATGGCCAGGCCGTGGTCCAGTTCCTCGTCGGTGATGGTGAGCGCCGGCAGGAGCTTGACCACCTCGTCGGACGGTCCGGACGTCTCCGCGAGCAGTCCCTCGTCGAAGGCGAGTGCGCAGACCTTGGCGGCGTGCTCCGGCTCGTCGAAGACGAGGCCCTGGACGAGGCCGCGACCGCGGGTGGACACGGAACCCTCGAACTGGTTCGCCAGCTCGGTGAAGGCCTGGTGGATCTTCTCGCCCTTGGCCAGCGTCGACTTGTGCAGGGTGTCGTCGGACCAGTAGTGGTCCAGGGCGACCTTCGACGTGACGAACGACGGGTTGTTGCCGCGGAACGTGCCGTTGTGCTCGCCCGGGCCCCACACGTCCAGCTCACGCTTGAACAGGGTCAGGGCCATCGGGAGGCCGTACCCGCCGATGGACTTCGACAGGCAGACGATGTCCGGGGTGATGCCGGCGATCTCGAAGGAGAAGAACGGCCCGGTGCGTCCGCAGCCCATCTGGACGTCGTCGACGATCAGCAGGATGTCGCGTTCGGCGCACAGGTCCGCGAGGGCGCGCAGCCACTCGGGGCGAGCGACGTTGACGCCACCCTCACCCTGCACCGTCTCGACGATCACGGCGGCCGGACGGTTCAGGCCACTGCCCGAGTCGTCGAGCACGCGGGAGAACCAGTGGAAGTCCTCGGTGACTCCGTCGAAGTAGTTGTCGAACGGCATCGGGGTGGCGTGCACCAGCGGGATCCCGGCGCCGGCGCGTTTCATCGAGTTACCGGTGACCGACAGGGCGCCGAGCGTCATGCCGTGGAAAGCGTTGGTGAAGTTGATGATCGACGAACGACCCGTCACCTTGCGCGCCAGTTTCAGTGCGGCCTCGACCGTGTTGGTGCCGGTGGGTCCGGGAAACTGGACCTTGTAGTCGAGGCCCCGCGGTTTCAAGATCTTGTCCTGGAAGGTCTCGAGCAGGTCACGTTTGGCCACGGTCGACATGTCGAGGCCGTGCGTGATGCCGTCGCCGACGATGTAGTCGACGAGCGCCGACTTCAGGACCGGGTTGTTGTGGCCGTAGTTCAGCGAACCGGCGCCCGCGAAGAAGTCGAGGTAGTCGCGGCCGTTCTCGTCGCGGATCCACGATCCGGACGCCGACTCGAAGACGGCGGGCCAGCCGCGGCTGTAGCTGCGAACCTCGGACTCGAGGCTCTCGAAAATGTTCGTATCGATGTTAGTCATGTTGCTGCATTCCTCCGGGGCATGCTCTTAGCCGATCGTGTACAAATCTTCGGCTTCGTGTCCATCGGGAAAATCGTTAGGGGAGAACAGTTCTTGCTTGTTGATCGCCGTATCTCGGCGACGCGCCAATGCTGTGAACAGTGCGATCGAAGCCTCGTTGTCGGGGCTGATCGTCGTTTCGAGATGGGTAATCCCTTCGGGTGCAAGGCGATCGAGCAGCGCGCTCAGCATGCGACCTGCAATTCCCTTGCCGCGCTGGTCGGCGTCCACGGCAACCTGCCAGACGAACAGCGTCGCAGGGGATTCCGGGCGGATGAAGCCCGATACGAACCCCACGACGCGTTCGTCGACGACTGCGACGACCGACGATCGGCTGAAATCTCTACACCACAACAGGTATGCGTAGCTCGAATTGAGATCGAGCACTTCCGTGTTCCTGGCGATCTCCCAGAGCCGGACTCCGTCAGTGATCTCTGGACTTCTGAACAACACCGCGTCCGGCGCGGTGGTCGGGATGGCACTCTTCTGAACAGGCGTCATTGGAAATTCGAACCTAACAACCATCCCCTTCGATTTCACGTGCCTCGCGAAATTGGACAGTTCAGGCGGCAGAGCTTTGCAGGTGAGACGTGCAAAGTGATGCTGATCACATTATGTAACTTTTGGGTGAACCGCAAGCGACACACTTCGCCTATTTGAGACTCGCGAGCGCGAAGGGGAGAACCGACGCGGCACCCGCCGCGCGGACCGTCCGGGCGGCCATCGTGAGGGTCCACCCGGTGTCGGTGAGGGTGTCGACGAGCAGCACCGGTCCGGTGCCCTCGGGAACGCCGGGGGTCTCCCAGGCGTCGACGAGCCCGGCCACCCGATAGGCGGAGTTGGCTGCGGACACCGGCGGATGCTCGGGGCGCAGCCGCAGAACCCCCAGGTCGGTGAGCCGGCCCACTGTGGCCAGCTGCTCCGCGATCGACGCCGACAGGAGCGGGTGGGTGGCCGATTCGACCGCCATCACCGCCGTGGGCCGCTCGGCCCAGTCCCAGGACGCCAGCACCTGGATGCAGGCCTTCAGGACGGCGTCGGGCGCCGGTCCGTCCGGTTCGTCGAGCAGGGAGCGCAGGCGCTGACCCCAGCCCAGATCGGACAGCCTGCCCAGCACGCGACCCGGTTCGGGGCCGTCGGAGATCTTCCCGGACAGCTTCACGCCGAGCTTCGCGAGGCCCGTGGGCCACTGTTTGCGGGGCGCCAGGTCCACGCCTGGGCGCTCGAGGCGCGCTCTGGTCTGTTGCACCGCCTCGGCGTCGACAGTCGCGTCGTGGCGCTCTCCGGTGCAGTTGTCGCACCGCCCGCAGTCCGACGTGCCCGCCGCCAGACCCGGGTCGTCGAGCTGCTCGCGCAGGAACGCCATCCGGCACGTGGAGATCCGCTGGTACTCGATCATCGCCTGCTGCTCGGATTCGCGGGCCCGCTCGAGGCGCTCGTACCGGTCGGCGTCGTAGTTCCACGGCTCCCCGGTGCCCACCCAGCCGCCCCGCACCCGGCGCACGGCGCCGTCCACGTCCAAAACCTTCAGCACCATCTCCAGCCGGGTGCGGCCGAGCTCCACGAGTGGTTCGAGCGCCTGCGTGGACTGCGGCCGATCGGTGTCCAGGACCTCGATCACCCGGCGCACCACGTGCTCGCGGGGGAACGCGACGGACGCGAAATAGCTCCAGATCTGCTTGTCCTCGGATCCGGGCAGCAGGATCACCTCGGCGCGGTCGGTGGACCGGCCTGCGCGCCCGACCTGCTGGTAATAGGAGATGGGCGACGACGGCGCACCGAGGTGCACGACGAACCCCAGGTCGGGCTTGTCGAACCCCATCCCGAGCGCGGACGTGGCCACCAGCGCCTTGACGCGGTTGCCGAGCAGGTCCTGCTCGAGGGTCTCGCGCTCGGCGGCGTCGGTCTGCCCGGTGTATGCGGCGACCGTGTGCCCCCGCTCGGACAGCAGGCTTGCCAGATCCCGGGCCGCCGACACGGTGAGCGCGTAGATGATGCCCGAGCCGGGCAGGCTGTCGAGCTTCTGGGCGAGCCACGCCGCCCGGGCGGTGGCCTCCGGAATCTGCACGACCGACAGGTGCAGCGACTCGCGTTCGAGGCCGCCGCGCAGGACGAGGGTCTCCGCGCCGCCCACCCCGAGCTGCGTGGAGACGTCGGAGACGACGCGGTCGTTCGCCGTGGCCGTGGTGGCCAGTACGGGGATGTCCTCGCCCAGCTCGGCGATCAGCGTGCGGATCCGCCGGTAGTCGGGACGGAAGTCGTGACCCCAGTCGGACACGCAGTGCGCCTCGTCGACCACGACGAGGCCGGCGTCGGCGGCGAGGGAGGGCAGGACCTGGTCGCGGAAGTCGGGGTTGTTGAGCCGCTCGGGGCTGACCAGCAGCACGTCGAGTTCGTTGTCCGCGACCCGTGTGTGGATGTCGTCCCATTCGGTGACGTTCCCGGAGTTGATGGTGGCGGCGCGCACACCGGCGCGCTCGGCGGAGGCCACCTGGTTCCGCATCAGCGCCAGGAGCGGCGACACGATGACGGTGGGACCGTGCCCGTGTGCCCGCAGGAGCTTCGCCGCGATGAAGTAGACCGCCGACTTGCCCCAGCCCGTCCGCTGGACGACGAGCGCCCGTCTGCGGCCCACCACGAGCGCCTCGATCGCCGTCCACTGGTCGTCGCGGAGGGTGGCGTGCTCGCCTGCCAGTTCGCGGAGCAGCCGTTCGGCCTCGTCACGGAGTGCGGGTTCGGTGGCGGTCGTCATGCCCCCATGGTGCACGACCGGGGTGACACGGACGATCCAGCCGAGTGCAGGGGGCGCTCAGCAGGGAAGGGCCGCCTCGATCTCGGTACGGGTGGGCGACGACGTGGAGGCGCCGCGGCGGGTGGTCGCGAGTGCGCCCGCCGTGCACGCGAACGGGACGGCGGTCCCGGGACCGCCGCGCCACGACACGCTGAGGGCGCCCGCGAAGGCGTCGCCCGCGCCGGTCGTGTCGACCACCTCGACCGCCGGGGAGTCGGCGTGGAGTGTGGTGCCGTCGCTGCCCGCGTAGTCCGCGCCCGACGACCCCAGCGTGGTGACGACGTGGGAGACGGCGCCGGTGACCTCGGCGCCGAGTTGCGCGGCCTCGGTCTGGTTCACCAGCAGCACGTCGATCAGCTTCACGAGTTCGGTCGGAAGTGGCTGCGCCGGTGACGGATTCACCATCACGACGGTGCCGTGGGCAGCGGCGTGCGCCGCCGCGGCCACCACGGTGCCGAGAGGTATCTCGAGTTGGCAGAGCAGGACGTCGGCGTCCGCGACCACCGCGAGTTCGGCGGGTGTCAGGTCCACCACGGTGCTGTTGGCGCCCGGGACCACGACGATGCTGTTCTCGCCTGCGGCGTCGACGGTGATCGCCGCGATCCCGCTCGGCCCGTCGACCTCCCGCAGGTATCGGGTGTCGACCTCGGCGTCGACGAGGGCCTGCCGCAGGTCGAGGGCGAACACGTCGGAGCCGACCGCCCCGATGAACGTCACGGCCCCGCCCGCCCGCGCCGCGGCGATCGCCTGGTTGGCGCCCTTGCCACCGGGGGTGGCGGCGAAGGCGCTGCCCAGGATCGTCTCCCCGGGCTCGGGCAACCGTTCGGTCGCCGTCAGCAGATCCATGTTGACGCTGCCGACCACGGCGACCCTGGGAGCGGACATATCCCGAGACTAGCCCGCGTCGGCGGCCGCCGTCTCCTGTGCGGGTGCAGCGGATGCCTCGCCCTTGCGGCGGAGGCGCTTCAGGATGCGCCGGGCCTCGGCGTCCGTGGACACGGCGGGCGGCGAACCCTCGAGGGGCTTGCGGGCGGTCTCCGAGATGAGGAGCACCGCGATCCCGCCCACGACCGCCGCGACCATCATGTACATCGGTGCGACGAGGTCGCTGCCCGTCGCGTCCTGCAGGGCCGTGAGCACCAGGGGAGTGGTGCCACCGAAGATCGACACCGCGAGGTTGTATCCGATCGCCAGGCCGCCGTAGCGGATCCCGGTGGGGAACAGCGCGGGAAGGACCGACGGGAACACGCCGACGAACAGCAGCAGCAGGCCGCCGAGGATCGCGAGGCCGAGGAAGACGGTGAAGTAGTGGCCGACCCCGATGAGGAGGTACGCCGGCAGCGACAAGGCGAAGAATCCGACGAAACCGGTCAGCAGCAACGGTTTACGACCGACCCGGTCGGACAGCTTTCCGACGAAGCTGATCGCCACCATCATGATGAGCATCACGATGATCATGAGGACGAGACCGTGCGATTCGTCGTAGCCGAGCGTGTTCGACAGGTACGTCGGCATGTAGCTGAGCAGGCCGTAGTGGGCGATGTTGTAGGTGGCGACCAGGATCACGCACAGCACCAGCGGACGCCAGTTCTCCACCAGCGTCTCGCGCAGTTTGCGTCCCGTGGATTCGTCTGCGAGCGAACGCTCTTCGGCCTGCTCCATCTGCTGGAACGCGGGCGTCTCCTCGAGCCGCAACCGCAGGTAGAGACCGATCAGGCCCAGCGGACCGGCGAGCAGGAACGGAATCCGCCACGCCCAGTCGACCAGGGCGTCGGCGCTCACCACGGTGCTGATGACGGTGACCAGTCCCGCGGCCGCGACATACCCGGCGAGGGTGCCGAATTCGAGGAAGCTCGCGAAGAACCCGCGGCGCTTGTCCGGTGCGTACTCGGCGACGAACGTGCTGGCGCCGCCGTACTCGCCGCCCGTGGAGAATCCCTGCACGAGCCGGAACAGCACCAGCAGGATCGGTGCCACGAGCCCGATGGATCCGTAACTCGGGATCAGGCCGATCGCGAACGTGCTGCCCGCCATCAGGATGATCGTGGTGGCGAGCACCTTCTTGCGGCCGATCCGGTCGCCGAGCGGACCGAAGAACAGTCCACCGAGCGGGCGGACGACGAAGGCCGCGGCGAAGATCGCGAACGTCGACAGCAGCTGTGCGGTGCCGCTGGCCTCGGGAAAGAAGACCTTGCCGATCGTGGTCGCCAGGTAGGCGTACACGCCGAAGTCGAACCACTCCATGGCGTTACCGAGCATGGTGGCCTTGACGGCGCGTTTGACGGAGGCTTCGTCGGTGACCGTGACATCAGGTGATTCGGCCACCTCGGCCGACGTGATCGAGTGATCTGGTGCATTCATGTCGTGCGCTCCCCAGCGCAGTTATCACCCGCACGGGGCACGTACCTGATGCACGCATCTTTTCGTCGCCCGCACGGCGATTGCTGGTCGGGTTCGGCAACCCACGGCCCTTCGGCGCGATGCGGCCCCCGCCGATCGGCTCTGGCTCGTCGGTCGGTCCCGCTCCGCCGTCCGGGGTGCGGGACTACCAGCTGTAAGAGCGATTACCGTAGCAAAGGATGCGGGGGCTTGTCGGACCGAGCGTCAGTACGCGCGGGCGTACTGCGCCGGAATCTGCGGCGTCACCTGGGCATTCAATACCAGTGCGGCTTTTCGCGGCCAGTACGGGTCGCGCAGCAGTTCACGCCCGAGGAACACGGCGACGGCCTCTCCCGACTCCACGATCCGCTCGGCCTGCTCCGGCTCGGTGATGAGCCCCACCGCGGCGGCAGGCAGCAGGGTCTCGTTCTGGATGCGGCGGGCGAACGGAACCTGGTACCCGGGGCCGACCGGGATCCGCGCCGACGCGACGCCGCCGCTGGAGACGTCGACGAGGTCGACGCCCAGATCGGCGAGCGCCTGCACGAGGGCGACGGTCTGATCCGGGGTCCAGCTGTCCGCGTCCAGCCCGGGCTCCTCGGACAACCAGTCGGTGGCCGACACCCGGACGAAGACCGGCAGTTCGGCGGGCCACACGCTGCGCACCGCCTCGACGACCTCCAGCAGGAGACGGATGCGGCCCGCGAAGCTGCCGCCGTACTCGTCGGTGCGGTGATTGCTGACCGGCGAGAGGAACTGGTGCAGCAGATAACCGTGTGCCGCATGGACTTCCACCACCTTGAAGCCTGCGCGCGACGCCCGCTCGGCCGCGGCGGCGAAGTCCGCGACCACCTTCCGGATGTCCTCGTCCGTCGCCGCCGCGGGCGGGGTGTGGTCGCCGAAACCGATCGCGCTCGGCGCCACCGTCCGCCACGACAACCGATCGTCGTCGTCGAGGCTCCCGCCGCCTCGCCACGGGACGTGCGCGGACCCCTTGCGCCCGGCGTGACCGAGCTGGATGCCGGGAACCGCGCCGAAGTACTCGAGCTGCTCGTTGATCTGCGCGAAGGCTTCGGTCTGGGTGTCGTTCCAGATGCCGAGGTCGGCCGGGCTGATGCGGCCCTCCGGGCTGACGGCCGTCGCCTCGGTGAGTATCAGGCCCGCACCGCCGATGGCCCGCGTCACGAGGTGCGTCCGGTGCCAGTCGTTCGGCACCCCCACGTCGATGCCGGTCACGTCGGCCGAGTACTGGCACATCGGCGCCATCCACACCCGATTGGGGACGGTGACTCCACGGAAGGTGATCGGTTCGAACAACACGCTCACTGCAGCACTCCTACCTCTGATGGTCTCGACCAGTCGCAACCCGTCCGGGGGATGAAATCATTCCCCGCCTTCCCGCTCCGCGTGGTGTCCAGCGCTGTATATAGGCTGTGTTCATGACTGCAGTGACTTCCACCTCGTCGGCCGGTGCCACGGTGGATACCCGTGAAGCCGTCCACGCAGCGGCCCGTCGCGCCCGCACCGCGTCGCGGGTCCTCGCGCTGCTCACCACCGCGCAGAAGGATGCGGCGCTCCACGCGGCGGCCGACGCCGTGCTCGCCGCGTCCACCGACATCCTCGCCGCCAACGCCGCCGACATCGAGGCGGCCAAGGCGTCGGGCACCGAGGACTCCCTGCTCGACCGGCTGCGGCTGACCGCGGAACGGATCGAGGGGATCGCGTCCGGCCTGCGTCAGGTTGCCGGTCTGCCCGACCCGGTCGGTGAGGTGGTGCGCGGCTCCACGCTCCCGAACGGCCTCGAACTGCGTCAGCTGCGGGTTCCGCTCGGCGTGGTGGGCATGGTGTACGAGGCCAGGCCCAACGTCACCGTCGACGCGTTCGGGCTGGCCCTGAAGTCGGGCAACGCGGCCCTGCTGCGCGGCTCCTCGTCCGCGGCGAAGTCGAATGCGGCGCTGGTCGTAGCGCTGCGGGCGGCGCTGGCGGCGCAGCAGCTGCCGGAGGACGCCGTGCAGTTGCTGCCGAGCGAGGACCGCTCCAGCGTGACGCACCTGATCCAGGCCCGCGGGCTGGTGGACGTCGTGATTCCCCGCGGCGGGGCCGGTCTGATCAGCGCCGTGGTGCGCGACGCGACCGTCCCGACGATCGAGACGGGCGTCGGCAACTGCCACGTCTACGTCCACGCGGCGGCCGATCTGGAGATGGCGGAACGGGTCCTGCTCAATTCCAAGACGCGGCGGCCGAGTGTCTGCAACACCGCGGAGACCGTGCTGGTCGACGCCGCGATCGCCGAGACGGCGGTGCCGAAGCTGCTGCAGGCCCTGCAGATGCACAGTGTGACCGTGCACGGGGACCTGCCCGGTCTGGTGCCCGCGACGGAGTCGGACTGGTCCGAGGAGTACCTCACCCTCGACGTGGCACTCAAGGTGGTCGACGACCTGAACGCCGCGGTCGAGCACATCGACCGGTACGGCACAGGCCACACCGAGGCCATCGTGACGTCCGACCTCGCGGCCGCCCGCGAGTTCACCGCCCGGGTCGACGCGGCCGCCGTCATGGTCAACGCCTCCACCGCCTTCACCGACGGCGAGCAGTTCGGATTCGGTGCCGAGATCGGGATCTCCACGCAGAAACTGCACGCCCGCGGACCGATGGGCCTGCCCGAACTGACGTCCACCAAGTGGATCGTGTGGGGAGACGGGCACACCCGCCCGGTCTAGACCCCGCCGGCCGTCCCTTCCGTCAAGCCCCCTCTGCCCGTCACCCCTTCTGAAAGGAGCGAGCGTGGACCGCGCACTGCCCACCACGACGCCGTTCTTCGCCGGCGTCGACGACGTCATCGCTCGGCTCGCCGAAACCGGTTACCTGTCCGACAAGGGCACCGCGACCGCGGTGTTCCTCGCCGACCGGCTCGGAAAGCCCCTGCTCATCGAGGGTCCCGCCGGAGTCGGCAAGACCGAGCTGGCCCGCGCCGTGGCCGAGACCACCGGCGCCGAACTGGTGCGGTTGCAGTGCTACGAGGGCGTCGACGAGGCCCGTGCCCTGTACGAGTGGAATCACGCGAAGCAGATCCTGCGCATCCAGGCGGGCAGCGACCACAGCTGGGACGCCACCAAGGCGGACGTCTTCTCCGAGGAGTTCCTGCTGTCGCGGCCGTTGCTGACCGCCATCCGGCGCGAGGACCCGACGGTGCTGCTGATCGACGAGACCGACAAGGCCGACGTCGAGATCGAGGGCCTGCTCCTCGAGGTGCTCAGCGATTTCGCGGTCACCGTCCCCGAACTGGGCACCATCACCGCCACGCGCAAGCCGTTCGTCGTCCTCACCTCGAACGCCACCCGCGAACTGTCGGAGGCGCTCAAACGCCGCTGCCTGTTCCTGCACCTCGACTTCCCCGACGCCGAACTCGAGCGGAGGATCCTCGCGAGCCGGGTGCCGGAACTGCCCGAGGCGGTGGCCGAGCAGCTGGTCAAGACGATCCGTGTGCTGCGCGGCATGCAGCTGAAGAAGCTGCCGTCGGTGGCGGAGACCATCGACTGGGGTCGCACCCTCCTGGCGCTCGGGCTCGACACCCTCGACGACGACGCCGTGCGCGCGACGCTGGGTGTCGTTCTCAAGCACCAATCCGACCAGCTGCGGGCCGCTGCCGAGCTGCGACTGAACTGAAGGACTCCCCATGGCTGCTGGTGGTCCCCTCGCGTCCCGGTCGAAGCCGGGCGGTCCCGCGGCGCCACACGGGCTGCCGGGGCATCTCGTCGACTTCGTCGAAGCGCTGCGGCGGCGCGGGATCACGGTCGGACCGTCCGAGACGGTCGACGCCGGACACGTGATGTCGGTCCTCGACCTGCTGGACCGCGAATCCCTGCGGGAGGGTCTGGCGTGTGCGTTGCTTCGGCGGCCCACCCACCGGCCCACCTTCGACGCGTTGTTCGAACTCTGGTTCCCGGCGGCGGTCGGAAACCGGGCGGCCGGGGCGATCGACACGAGTCTGCCGCGCAACGCGAAGGGTGACATCGACTACGGGGCGCTGCGCGAGCTGATCGTCGACCTCCTCACCGACGGGTCGCCGGAGGCGATCGAGCTCACCGAGTTGCTGACCGCGCAGATGGTCGAGGAACTGGGGCAGTACCAGTCGGCGAACGGCCCGTCGTTCTCCGCCTACCAGGCGCTGCGGGACGTCGCACCGGAAACCCTGCTGAAGAAGATCCTCGACGGACTTCTGGGCAATCAGCAGGACACCGGGGCCCGGACGACGGAAAGCTACGAATCCGAGGTGGCCAAGCGCACCGCCGCCCAGCGGATCGCCGACTTCCGCAAGATGATCGAGAAGGAGACGCGGCGCCGGTCGGCCGAGAACCTCGGCAAGGAGCGGGTCGCGTCGTACGGCGTCCCCCGGCTGGCCGAGGAAGTCGACTTCCTGCGCGCCTCGGACGCCGAGCTGACCGCGCTGAAACGCAACGTCACCCCGCTGGCCCGGCTGCTCGCCAGCCGGCTGGCCGTGCGGCGCAGCCGGGCGAGTGCCGGTTCGATCGACCTGCGCCGGACCCTGCGCAAGTCGATGTCCACCGGCGGCGTGCCCATCGACCTCGTCCAGCGCAAACCCCGGCGGGCGCGTCCCGAACTCGTCGTGATGTGCGACGTGTCGGGTTCGGTCGCCGGATTCAGCCACTTCACCCTGCTGCTCGTCCACGCGCTGCGCGAACAGTTCTCCCGGGTGCGGGTGTTCGCGTTCATCGACACCACCGACGAGGTCACCCGATTCTTCGACGCGGGAGCCGACCTCGGCAGCGCGATGTCGCGGATGATCCGGGAAGCCGACCTGGTCGGATACGACGGGCACTCCGACTACGGCAACGCGTTCGGGGTGTTCGCCGAGCGGTTCACCCAGAGCATCACGTCCCGCACGTCCCTGCTGGTACTCGGTGACGGCCGCAACAACTACCGCGACCCGAACCTGGAGGCACTGGCCCGACTCGTGTCGGTGGCGAAGCACGCGCACTGGCTCAACCCGGAGCCCCGCGGTCAGTGGGGATCGGGCGACTCGGCGGCCAAGGTGTACAACGAGGTCATCAGCATGCACGAATGCCGATCCGCTCAGCAGCTGGCGTCGGTGGTCGCCGGATTGCTGCCGGTGTGAACACGTAAGCTCGACACTCGTGGAACAGGGAGCAACGGGCGCGCGTCGGCGCCGCCTGGGAGTCATGGGCGGCACCTTCGACCCCATTCATCACGGTCACCTGGTGGCCGCCAGCGAGGTGGCCGACCGATTCAGCCTCGACGAGGTCGTTTTCGTACCCACCGGCAGGCCGTGGCAGAAGCAGGGCAAGGGCGTCAGCCCGGCCGAGGACCGGTACCTGATGACGGTCATCGCCACCGCGTCGAACCCGAGGTTCTCGGTCAGCCGGGTGGACGTCGACCGCGAGAAGGTCACCTACACCGTCGACACCCTGCGGGATCTGCGCAGTTACCACCCGGACGCCGAGCTGTACTTCATTACCGGTGCGGACGCCCTGGCGAGTATCCTGTCCTGGCAGGACTGGGAGGAACTGTTCTCGCTGGCGAAGTTCGTCGGGGTGTCGCGTCCGGGATTCGATCTCAACACCGAACATCTGGCCGGGCACCTGGATGCGTTGCCGGATGACGCGGTCACGCTGATCGAGATCCCGGCTCTGGCGATCTCCTCGACGGAATGTCGGCGGCGCGCCAGTCGCCATCGTCCTGTGTGGTACCTCGTGCCGGACGGTGTGGTCCAGTACATCTCCAAGCGGAACCTGTACCGGCCACCGGACTCCGAGCGCCTCGACGGCGCGACGACGATGTCCGAACCGGCCCCGGACAAGACCAAGAGTTAGACAGCACTTTCCGAACGAACTGGGAGAACATCGCGTGAGCGCAACGACCGAAGCCATCGAGATGGCACGCATCGCGGCAGTGGCTGCCGACGAGAAGCTGGCCTCCGATGTGGTGGTGCTCGATGTTTCCGAGCAGCTGGTCATCACCGACTGCTTCGTCATCGCCTCCGCCCCCAACGAGCGTCAGGTGAACGCGATCGTCGAGAACATCGAGGATCGGCTGCGTGAGGCAGGTCACAAGCCGGTGCGGCGCGAGGGCACCCGCGAAGGCCGTTGGGCACTGCTCGATTTCGTGGACGTCGTCATCCACGTCCAGCACAACGAGGAACGCAACTTCTACGCCCTCGACCGGCTGTGGAAGGACTGCCCGGCCGTGCCGGTCGAGGGTATCGGCCAGCACGGCCCGGCCGACGCGAACGGTGCGGGCGCCGCCGAGGCCGCCGGTGCGGGCGCCGCCGAGACCGCCGGTGCGGGCGCCGCCGAGACCGCCGGTGCGGGCGCCGCCGAGGCCGAGGAGTCCGAGCTGTGACGGATGCTCCCCGTGCCCCGCGGCGACTGATACTGCTCCGCCACGGACAGACCGAGTACAACGCCGACAACCGCATGCAGGGCCAGCTCGACACCGAACTGTCGGAGCTGGGGCGGTCGCAGGCCCGCGCCGCCGCCACCGCGCTCGTCGGTCGCAGACCGATCTCCATCGTGTCCTCCGATCTGCGGCGGGCCTACGACACCGCCGTGGAGGTCGGCGACAACGCCGGTCTGCCGGTGCAGATCGACGAACGCCTCCGTGAGACGCATCTCGGCGACTGGCAGGGGCTCACGCACCTCGACGTCGACGCGCGCGCACCCGGCGCCCGCGCCGCATGGCGCAGCGACGCGACGTGGGCGCCGCCCGGCGGTGAGAGCCGCATCGACGTCGCCCGCCGCAGCAAGCCGGTGGTCGCGGAACTCGTCGAGAAGCACGAGGACTGGGCCGACAAGCCGGTGGTCCTGGTCGCTCACGGCGGATTGATCGCCGCGCTGACCGCCGCCCTGCTGGATCTGCCCGTCGACCGCTGGCCGGTGCTGGGCGGGCTGGGCAACACCAGCTGGGTGCAGCTGAGCGCGTACGGGAACCCCGATTCGCTCAGCTGGCGCCTCGACGTGTGGAACGCTTCCGCGAGTGTGGCCAGTGACGTCCTCTGAGGTGGGTGCCGGTTCCGGGGAACGCCCCGTCCTGCTCGTGCTCGCCGACTCGCTGTCGTATTACGGACCCAAGGGCGGGCTCCCGTCCGACCACCCCGCCATCTGGCCCAATATCGTTGCCCGTCAACTCGGCTGGGATGTCGAGTTGGTGGCGCGGATCGGCTGGACCAGCCGCGACGTGTGGTGGGCGCTGACCCAGGACCCGCGGGTCTGGTCCGCGGTTCCCCGCGCCGGCGCCGTGGTGTTCGCCGTCGGCGGCATGGATTCGCTGCCGTCCCCGCTCCCGACGGCGTTGCGGGAACAATTGCGCTACGTCCGCCCGCCCGCGCTGCGGCGCGTCGTGCGGGGCGGCTACCAGTGGCTCCAGCCCCGGCTCGCCCCGCTGGGGTGGCCGGTGGCGTTGCCGCCGCGGCTGAGTGTCGAATACCTGGAGAGCTCACGCGCGGCGCTCGAGTACATGCGCCCCGAATTGCCCGTCATCGGAACACTGCCATCCGTTCACCGCAGCGAGGCCTACGGCAAGGTCCACGCGGGGCGTCCCGGTGCCGTCGCCGCCATCACCACGTGGTCGGAGGAGAAGAACGTGCCGCTCGTCGACCTCGCGGAGGCGGTGCGCGCCAACGTCTTCAGCGATCACGGCAACCCGGACGGCATCCACTGGGGCTGGGACGGGCACACCGAGGTGGCCGCGGCGATGCTGACCGCGATCCGCGCGGCGGCTGTCGTGCCGGACTCCGCCGAGGGTGCGGTTCCGGCCGACCCGGTGTCGAGCGGAGCCGAGTAGTCCGATGCCCGTCGTCGTCGTCACCGATTCTTCGGCATCGATCCTGCCCGAACACGTCGAGCAGTACGGGATCCGGGTGGTCCCGCTCCACGTCCTCAGTGGCGGCCGGGACTTCCGGGAGGGAATCGACGAGGTTCCCGAGGACCTCGCCGGCGTCACCACGTCGGGCGCCTCGCCCAGCGAGCTGTCCGAGGCCTACGCCGAAGCGCTGGAACTGAGTGAGGGCGCAGGCGTTCTCGCGGTCCACATCTCGCGGCAGCTGTCCGGCACGTGGGAGGCGGGCCGCCAGGCGGCGCAGGAGTTCGACGGCCGCGTGCGGATCGTCGACTCCCAGTCCGCCGGAATGGGATTGGGGTACCCGGTGCTCGAGGCGGCGCGGGCCGCGCAGGCCGGCGCGAACCTCGAGACGGCATACCGGCGGGCGGTCGACGTCGCGAGCCGTGGGCATTGCCTGATCGTCGTCGACCGGCTCGACCAGTTGCGTCGCGGGGGGCGGATCGGCACCGCCGCTGCACTGCTCGGCACCGCACTGGCGATGAAGCCGGTGCTGCATCTCGTGGACGGCCGGCTGGTGCTGAAGGAGAAGACGCGGACCTCGACCAAGGCCATGGCCAGGATGGTCGACGCCGCGGTGGAGCAGGCAGGCCTGGACAGGACGGCCGTCGCTGTGCATCACATGCACGCCCAGCAACGGGCCGAAGCGGTGGCGCAGCAACTGAAGGACCGGATTCCGCAGGTCAGCGATCTGGTCGTCACCGATTTCAGTTCGGTTCTCGGTGCCCACGTCGGGGCGGGCGCCATCGGCATCGTGCTGTGCCCGGAACCCGCATTGCAGGACGAAAACCACGATTCATCCACAACTTCGCACTGATCCACAGGCCGATTCGAATGCCGGGTCGGCGTCGCGATCCTGAGGGCGCCGCACTCTAGCGTCGCGTCCATGGGCATCAGGGAAGAACGTTCGAGAGGGCGGACCCGGCTCGCGTTCCTGACGTCGGGGGAACGCGAAGTGCTGCCACCCGACACTCCGGCGGCGCCGGAGTGGCTGGCCGAGCCGGGTGAGGGCGGCCTCGACGGCGACGAGACGTGGTCCGCTGCGCGCCGCCGAGTCGGCTTCTCGTTGCCCGACCGGTGGCGGGACGCACGATTCGACCCCGGGCGGTACGGGGCGATCGCGCTGATCGTGGTGGGAATCGTGGTCGCCACGGCAACTGTGCTGGCCGTGCGCAGCGATCGGCCCGCGACGCAGGCGGTTCCGTCGCTGCCCGCCGCGGGAGTGCATTCCCTGAGTCCGGCGCCGGAACCGACGGCTCCCGCCGCCGCAACGGCGCCTGCGGCCGCACCGGAGGAGGAGATCGTCGTCAGCGTGGTGGGCCTCGTGGTGTCGGCAGGCCTCGTCCGGCTGCCACCGGGCGCCCGGGTCGCGGACGCGCTCGCCGCGGCCGGGGGAGTGCGCGCCGGCGGTGACACCCTCGGATTGAATCTGGCGCAACGGCTTTCGGACGGCGATCAGGTGCTCGTGGGCGCCGCGACCGCCCAGGCGCCGCCGAGCGCGGTGGGCGGCACCTCCGCGGAATCGCCGGGAACCGCGGGTACGGCGACCCCCGCGGCCGGTGGACTGGTGAACCTCAACACCGCGACGGAGACGGAACTCGACGCCCTTCCCGGTGTCGGACCCGTCACGGCGGCGTCGATCGTGGCGTGGCGCACGACGAACGGCAGGTTCACCGACATCTCACAACTGGGGGAGGTGGACGGGATCGGGCCGGTGCGGCTGGAGAAGCTGCGGGCCCAGGTCACCCTCTGATGCCCGAGAGCGAGCCGCGGCTGCTCGACCTGCGACTGCTCCCGTTCGCCGGGATCTGCTGGGCGGCAACGCTGATCGGCATCCTCGGCGGCTCCCGTGCGGCGTGGATGCTTCTGGCGGCCCTGTCGGGGTCGGCCGTCCTCCTCGCCGCCGGTTGTGCCCGACGGTCACCGCGGCGATGGACGGCGGGGACGCTCGCGCTACTGCTCTTCGGGTCGTGCTGCGCGGCGGGGGTGGCCTGGCGGGTTCAGGCAGTGGAACGGCACCCGCTGACCGAACTCGCCCGGAACGAGACGTGGGTCACGCTCGTCGTCACCCCGGTCGACGACCCCCGGGAGATCGCCGGCTTCGGACGGCACGTCCTGGTGAACGCGAACGTCGTCGAGATCCGCCGGACCGGCGAGACGATCCACGCGGGCGGCGCGGTGGTCCTCCTCGCCCCGGCGGACGGGTGGCTCGGGCTGCTGCCGGGACAGGACGTGGTGCTGCGCGGGCAGCTGAGCCCGCCGCGGCGCCGGGACCTGAGCCTGGCGACGGTCCGGGTATCCGGACCACCGGCGGAGGTCGGCCCCGCGCCTGCACACCAGCGGTGGGCCGGCGCCCTGCGAACCCGGTTCGCCGCGGCCGCCGCCGTCCTGCCCGCCGACGAGGCGGGACTGCTGCCGGGGCTGGTGGTGGGCGACACCTCGGCACTGCCCCGGGAGGTGAAGGACGACTTCACCGCGACCGGACTGACGCACCTCACGGCGGTGTCGGGGGCGAACGTCAGCATCCTGCTGGGGGCGGTGCTGCTCGTGGTCCGCGGGGTGGGGCTCGGTCCGCGGGCCGGCGCGGCGCTGGCCGCCGCCGCACTGATCGCGTTCGTGGTGGTCGCGCGACCGTCGCCCAGCGTGCTGCGCGCCGCCGCGATGGGTTCGGTCGCCCTGCTGGCGCTCGTCACCGGACGGCGGAAACAGGCGATGCCCGCGCTGGCGGCGGGTGTGATCGCCCTGCTGGTGTGGGCGCCGGAACTGGCGGTGAACTTCGGGTTCGTTCTGTCGGCGACGGCCACCGCCGGGCTGATCGTGATCGCGCCCGTGTGGGTCGACGCGCTGGTGGGCCGCGGGTGGCCGCGGGCGGCGGCGGAGACGCTGGCGGTGTCCGCCGCCGCCTTCGCCGTGACCGCGCCGATCGTGGCCGCGATGGCAGGCACCGTGAGTCTGGTGTCGATCTGCGCGAACATCCTGGTGTCGCCCGTGATCGGCGTGATCACCGTGACCGGCGCGATCACCGCGCTGATTGCGGGCGTCAGTGTGCCCGTCGCGGAAGTGGTGGTGCGCCTGACCCAGTGGCCGCTGTGGTGGCTGGTGACCGTGGCCGAGCGGGGCGCGCGGATCCCCGGGGCCTCCGTTCCGGTGCCCCCGGGGCCCGCCGGTGCGGTACTCGTCCTCGGCGCCGTGCTGGCGATCGGCACGGCGCTGCGCAGTCGCGGAACCCGGCTGGTGCTCACGGGAATCGTGGTCGGGGTGCTCGTGCTGTGGGCGCCGATCTGGCCGCCGTGGCTGGGTCGCCTCGTGTGAATGCGCCCGAATGTGAACGTGAATCCAGTTGTGCTGCAGTGGTTTGTGCCGAATTGCTCTTGTGTGGGTGGGCGCGGAGGGTGGCCGGCGGCACGCTGAAACCACGGGGGTGAGGCGATTTCTGTATCGTTTCGAATTCGATTCCCGATGTGGGTATGAGACCCCGGAACACCGACTACCATCCGGTGGCAGATGTCGAGGGCGAACGGTCTTGGAACACACCCGCGTTGGAGGGCGAGATGTCGGAATCGGAGCGGACGGATCTCGACGTGGACGACGAACTCGACGCCGGACAGGTGTGGAGGGCGCAGCGGGTCGTCGCTGCTCAGTCACTCGACGCCGAAGACTGCCGGATGCTGCTGTCCATGCTCGGCATCGCGGGTAACCCCGATTCACCGGAGTCGGACTGACCCCGGTCAGGTGATCTTCCGGTGATGGTGCGCCACGATCTCCTGCGCCACAGTCGCCAGTTTGATGTTCATGTCCTGCGAGGTCGTACGGAGAATTTCCATCGCCTGGGTCTCGGAAATGTTGTGGAACGCCATCAGCAGACCCACCGCCTTCCCGATCTCACGGTTGCTCGCGAGGCCGGCTCGCAGCGTCTCGGCCTCGAGGTGCTCGTGCACCGCCGCCAGTGCCACCGCAGCGAACGAGGCGAGCATGATGCCCTGCTCGACCGACGTGGTGTTCAGGGCTCCCGGTGTGTCGGAGAACAGATCGAGGGCGCCGACCTTGCGTCCCAGGATGACGAGACGGAATCCGGCCGCCCCGCGCACCGGCGTCTCGGCCAGCACCCGCCGCGAGAGCCGCGGCCATTGCGACGACGTGGACAGGTCCGTTTCGAACTGGGGGGTGTCGCTGACGATGGCGTCGACGCACGGCCCCTCGTTCTCGGCGCGCTCGAGCTCGTCGACACGGGCGGCGATGTCGTCGCTGGCCGCGACCGTCACGTAGCGGGTCCCCTGCCGGAGCATCAGGCTCGCGTGCTGACAGCCCTCGACGAGTAGCGGTGCGGCGTCGCAGATGGCGTGGTGGACCTGCCCGAAATCCTGGCCCGCGTAGAGGAGATCGGCGAGGGTCGCGAACGTCACCGCAGACTTGCCGACAGCCTGCGAGCGTGTCGTATCGGGCGCGGTGTCTCGCATCGGTTCCTCCAGCGTGCGGGCATGGGCCCAGCTCACTGATTCAGTCTGCCAGAGTGGGCGGTCCGCGCCGCTCCGAGCCGGAAGAATTCGCGAACGGACTCCGGGGGCTGACGGCCCGGGCCAAGATGACGTCATGGTTTCGCACACCGAGAATCCGCTCGCGGCCGTCGACCAGGGCACGCTGCGGGGCGTCCACGAGGGCGGCGTTCTGTCGTGGAAGGGCATTCCCTACGCTGCGCCGCCGATCGGTGAGTGGCGGCTCCGCGCGCCGCGCGCGCCCGAACCTTTCGACGGGGTGCGCGACTGTTCCCGGTTCGGTCCGATCGCGCCGCAGAACGAGCACGGGCCGCTGCCCATCGATCCCGGACTGACCATCGACGAGGATTGCCTCACCCTGAACGTCTTCGCGCCGGCGGCGGATGCCGGGCGACCACGGCCGGTGATGGTGTGGATCCACGGCGGGGCGTACTACCTCGGCTCGTCCGGGCAGCGCATGTTCGATCCGGCTCGGCTGGTCGAGCGCGGCGACGTCGTGGTGGTGACGTTCAACTACCGACTCGGTGCGCTGGGGTTCCTGGACTTCTCCGCGTTCTCGACCGAGGAGCACCCGTTCGACACGAACCTCGGCCTGCGCGATCAGATCGCGGCCCTGACCTGGGTCCGCGACAACATCGTGGCGTTCGGCGGCGACCCGGGCGACGTCACCCTGTTCGGGGAGTCCGCCGGTGGCGGCTCGGTCACCACGCTGATGACGTCGCCGCAGGCGGAGGGGCTGTTCCATCGCGCGATCGCCGAGAGTTCGCCGGCGACGTCCGTGTACGGCAGTGCGCGGGCCGAGAGCATCGCCGAGTCGTTCCTCGAACTGCTCGACATCGCGCCCGCCGACGCGGGCCGCCTGCGCGACCTGCCCGTCGACGTACTGACGAAGGCGTGCGTCGAACTCGTCCAGCAGGTGCCCGCGCGCGTTCCCGGCACGCTGGCCGTGGCCCCGACGGTCGACGGGGACGTGGTCCCGCACTACCCGGTCGCGGCGTTCCGCACAGGCCTCGCGCATCGGATTCCGCTGCTGATCGGGACGAACAAGGACGAGGCCTCGATGTTCCGGCTGATGAAATCGCCCCTCATGCCGATCACCCCGGATGCCGTCCACCAGATGTTCGTGGCGATCGCCGCCGACCACCCCGACCTCCCCGCCGACGAGGAACAGGAGGTGGCCGCCGCGTATCCCGACTACCCGAAGAAACGCTCGGCCATGGAGATCTCGCGGGACGCCGCGTTCCGGATGCCGACGTTGTGGGTCGCGGAGGCGCACAGCCGTGTCGCGCCCACCTGGCTGTACCGCTTCGACTACGCCACGCCGTTCCTGCGCGCCGCACGGATCGGCGCCACCCACGGCACCGAGGTGCCCTACGTCTTCGGCAACTTCGGCGTGGTCCCGCACGACCCCACGTTCAAGCTCGGTGGGCACCGGACCGCCGGTCACGTGTCGGAGCGGGTCCAGCGCCGGTGGCTGTCCTTCGCCACCGAGGGCACCCCGGACGGAACGCGTGCGGAGATCGGCTGGCCGCGATACGACGAGGCGGACCGTACGACCCTGCTGATCGGCCGATCCGACGCGGTCGTCGACGATCCGGACCGGGAACTGCGCCGGGCGTGGGGTGAGGAAGTCATCGGGTTCACCTGACCGGCGGCACCCGGTTTCGTCTCCGCGGAAGTCGGGGATACCTGCTGAATGAGTCCTGCAGCAACGGAATCGGATCGCGACCTCAGCGTGGGCGTGGAGGAGGAGTTCTTCCTCGCCGACGAGTCCGGTCACCTCTCCTCCTCCGGACCCGACGTGGTCGCGGAGGCAGGCCACGACATCCACGGGCTCCAGCGTGAGCTGGCCCGGTGCCAGATCGAGACGGCGACGGGCGTGTGCCACACCGGGGAGGAACTGCACGAGGAGTTGCGCAGTCTGCGGCGCCGGCTGGCGAAGGCGGCCGCGGGCCGCGACCTGTTGCTGGTGCCCAGCGGTACCTCCCTGATCGCCGAGGGGCTGCCCCCGGCGATCACCCCGAGCCCGCGGTACGAGGAGATGGCCCGCCACTTCGGGTCGATCGTGGACACCGTGACCACGTGCGGCTGTCACGTACACGTGGGGATCCCGAGCCGCGACGTGGGTGTGCTGGTGAGCAACCAGGTGCGCAGCTGGCTCCCGGTGCTGCTCGCGCTCGCCGCGAACTCGCCGTTCCACAGCGGGCACGACACCGGGTATCACAGCTGGCGGCACATCATGTGGTCGCGGTGGCCGTCGGCGGGACCGCCGCCGCACTTCGATTCCGCGGACGAGTACGAGTCTTCGGTCGGCGCCATGATCGGAACCGGCGCCGCCATGGACCGGGGAATGATCTACTGGCACGTCCGGCTCTCCGACAAACAGCCGACCATCGAGGTCCGGATCGCGGACGTCGCCATGACCGCGGCGCACGCGGCGCTCTACGCGGTGGTGGTGAAGGGCCTCGTCGGGTGGGCGCTGCGCTCGATCAGGGACGGCGTCGCCGTGCCGTGGTTGCGTGTCGAGTTGCTGCGGGCGCAGTTGTGGCGTGCGGCCCGTGACGGACTCGACGGGGAATGCACCAGCCCGGCGACCGATCTTTCCCTGCCGATCCGCCGGCACCTGGAATTGCTGAACGAGTGTGTTGCCCCGAGACTGGGCGCGAGCGACCGGGCCTTCCTCGAATCGGGACTCGACACCGTGCTGCGGGACGGCACCGGCGCCGAGCGGCAGCGTGCCGAGTTCGGGCGCGTCGGCACCCTCGCGGCGGTGGTCGACCTCCTGACCCGCGAAGTGGTCAGCTGAGCGGTGGTGGCGGAGTCAGCTCGGTGAGACCGGCTGCGGTGGTGGAGCCGAGGTAGCCAGGATGCAGCAGCCCGGTGGATCCGGGCCCCGCGAGCAGGGTGCCCGCGCTGGAATCCGGTCCGGTGCGCAGCGGACCGGGATCGTCGATCAGCGCCTCCACGGTCGCGGTGTCGGCGAGGCTGAGGTCGATGCGCTGCCCCTCGGGGTGATACACGGCGAGGACGACCGGTTCGGGATAGTGGGCGGCGGTGCGGCGCATCACCTGGAATGCCGGATCGGTGCCCAGTGCGAGCACGGTGACATTCGCGAACGACGCGAGCCGGTCGGCGACCGCACGGCCCGAGACGTTGCGCCACGTGCGTCCGTACAGGGCGAGCGCGTCGGACAGGTGACGCCTCTCGTCCTCGCCTCGCGGGCTGCCGCCCGCCGGGTCGAGCAGCGACCGCCACTGGTGCTCGTACACGCCGCACGCGGCGTCGAAGTCGTCGTCGGCGCCGTTCGCGGTGCCCACCCCGAGTACCGGCTCGAGGGCGGATCGACCCCCGGCGAACACGGCCTCGGCGTGCCCGGAAACCGAGCAGCGGGCCACCAGCTGCACCGACCACCGCAGAAGCAGCCCGTCGCGGCAGGTGTACCGGAAACTCAGTTCGTACCGTTGCCCTGCCGCGCGGTCGTCGTCGAGGTCGATCGTGTGCGCGAAGCCCTCGCGCGTGACGCCGTCCACCTCGGATTCCGCGGTCATATCACGAGTGTCCACCGCCGACGCCGTCGTTGCGTGGTGATCGCCGGTGTTCGCCGGGCCAGACCCCGTTCCGGGGTGTCGGCGGACGTGTCCGCCCCACGTGGCACGATCTTCGCGTGAGCACTCCAACTCAGCTCGAACAGCTCCATCTGATCCTCGGCGACGAGGAATTCCTCGTCGAACGCGCGGTGGCGCAGGTCGTCAGCCAGGTCCGCGCGAGCGCCAACGTGGCCGCAGGCGCCGAACTCCCCGTCAACCGGCTGCGGGCGGGCGACGCCGGGGCGGCCGAACTCGCCGAACTGCTCAGCCCGTCCCTGTTCGCCGAAGACCGCGTGGTGGTTCTCGAGGCCGCCGCAGAGGCGGGCAAGGACGCGGTGGCGCTGGTCCTCGACGCTGCGGGCGACCCGCCTCCGGGCGTCGTCCTGGTGGTCCTGCACTCGGGCGGTGGGCGTGCGAAAGCGATGACCGGGGCGCTGGAGAAGCTCGGGGCCGTGGTGCACCCGTGCGCGAAACTGAAGTCCGGCGAGCTCATCGGGTTCATCCGCGACGAGTTCCGCACCCTCGGGGTCCGGGTGTCGCCGGACGTGGTGCAGAGCGTGTTCGAGGGAGTCGGCTCGAATCTGCGCGAACTGTCCGCCGCGTGCTCGCAGCTCACGGCGGACACCGGCGGAAAGATCGATGTCGCCGCCGTGCAGCGGTACTACTCCGGCAAGGCCGAGGTGAGTGGATTCGACGTCGCCGACAAGGCCGTCGCCGGCGACACCGCGGGCGCGATCGAGGCGCTGCGCTGGGCGATGCTGCGGGGCGTGCCCCATGTGCTGCTCGCGGACGCACTGGCAGACGCCGTGCACTCGATCGCCCGGGTCGCCCCGGCCGGGCGGGGCGACCCGTTCCGGATGGCGTCGGAACTGGGTATGCCGCCCTGGAAGATCAAGAAGGCGCAGGCCCTCGCGAAGGGATGGACACCGGCGTCGGTCGGGGAGGCGCTGCGCATCGTCGCCGCTCTGAACGCCGACGTCAAGGGCGCGGCGGCCGACGCGGACTACGCCGTCGAGAGTGCCGTGGGACGCGTCTCCCGGCTACGCCAGGTCTGACGACGACAACCCAGACACGACAACAGCCGCTCGGTCCGAGGACCGAGCGGCTGTTGGAGAGCCTACGACGGAAGAACCGTCAGATCTTGTTGACGGCCTGCGCGAGAGCAGACTTCTTGTTGGCAGCCTGGTTGGCGTGAATGACGCCCTTGCTGGCTGCCTTGTCGAGCTTGCGGCTGGTGGCGACGAGGAGCTCGTTGGCCTTGTCCTTGTCACCGGCCGCCGCAGCCTCGCGGAACGAGCGGATCGCCGTGCGCAGCGAGGACTTCACCGACTGGTTACGGAGTCGGGCCGCCTCGTTGGTACGGATCCGCTTCACCTGGGACTTGATGTTGGCCACGCGTAAAATCCTGTCGTCTTAAGCTGGTTACGGTCGAGAAAGCTCTGGGCGCACACATATGCACCGACAGGCGAGATTACCAGTGATCGGTGTCCGATCTCAAACCGGCGCCGGACGCGCCGACAAATCCTGCGGCTGTGCTGCTGAACGGGGGTACATGTAGCAGCATGTCTGGGATGACGCCCCCAGCATCGAAGTCGTCAACAATAACGAAGTCGTCGGCAACCTCGAAAGCCCCCGGCCGAAAATCGGGGGGCAGCACACAGGTGGGTGCGAAGGCTGCGGGCACCCCGCCGCGGACGCGGGTGACAGCCCGGCCGCGCAAGCCCGCGGAACCCGCCCATGTCTTCGACGGGTACACCGACATCGGCCGCTACGGGCTGGCGTTCGACGAGATGTTCGACCGCGACGGCACCGTCCGCCCGCCCTACAAGGGCGTCTTCAAGGCGCTCGAGCCCGCGGACCGGGCCGACCTCGCCGCCCGATCCGACGCGCTGGGCAGGGCGTTCATCGACCAGGGTGTGACGTTCTCGCTGTCCGGTCAGGAACGGCCCTTCCCCCTCGACCTGGTGCCCCGCGTCATCGCGGCGGCGGAGTGGACGCGGCTCGAGAAGGGCATCAAGCAGCGGGTGCAGGCGCTCGAGTTGTTCCTCGACGACGTGTACGGGGAACAGCGCATCCTGCGCGACCATGTGCTGCCGAAACGGTTGGTCACCTCGTGCGAGCACTTCCACCGGGAGGCCTCGGGGATCGTCCCGCCGAACGGGGTGCGGATCCACGTCGCCGGAATCGACCTCGTCCGCGACGAGAACGGGGTGTTCCGCGTGCTCGAGGACAACCTGCGTTCGCCGTCGGGAGTGTCCTACGTCATGGAGAACCGCCGCACGATGGCGCGCGTGTTCCCCGACCTGTTCATGTCGCACCGCGTGCGGTCCGTCGGGGACTACGCCTCGCACCTGCTGCGGGCGCTGCGCGCGTCCGCCGCCCTCAACGAGGCCGACCCGACCGTCGTCGTCCTGACACCGGGTGTCGCGAACTCCGCGTACTTCGAGCATTCGCTGCTCGCGCGCCAGATGGGTGTCGAACTCGTCGAGGGCCGCGACCTCTTCTGCCGCGACAACATGGTCTACATGCGCACGACCGAGGGCGAACGCCAGGTCGACGTCATCTATCGCCGCATCGACGACGACTACCTCGACCCCATGCACTTCCGGCCGGACTCGGTGCTCGGGGTGGCCGGTGTGCTGAACGCGGCCCGCGCGGGCAACGTCGTCATCTCGAGCGCCGTCGGCAACGGCGTCGGCGACGACAAACTCGTCTACACCTACGTGCCGCAGATCATCGACTACTACCTCGGGGAGAAGCCGCTGCTCGCGAACGTCGACACGTTCCGCTGCTGGCTCGACGAGGAATGCGAGGAGGTGCTGGACCGGGTCGACGAACTGGTGATCAAACCGGTGGAGGGTTCCGGCGGCTACGGCATCGTCTTCGGCCCCGACGCGTCACCGAAGGAGCTGAACACGATTACCCGGAAGATCAAGGCGGACCCGCGCGGGTGGATCGCCCAGCCCGTCGTCCAGC
The DNA here is from genome assembly GCF_029269925.1 of Rhodococcus sp. T2V. Classification (NCBI taxonomy): domain Bacteria; kingdom Bacillati; phylum Actinomycetota; class Actinomycetes; order Mycobacteriales; family Nocardiaceae; genus Rhodococcus; species Rhodococcus sp. T2V. The sequence continues at coordinate 81,095 of NZ_JARJBD010000019.1, read as the reverse complement.
TGTCCACGGTGCCGACCAAGATCGGGGACGAACTGGTGCCCCGGCACGTGGACCTGCGGCCCTTCGCGGTCAACGACGGCGACGACGTGTGGGTGCTGCCGGGCGGGCTCACCCGCGTGGCCCTGCCCGAGGGATCCCTCGTCGTGAACTCCAGTCAGGGCGGCGGCAGCAAGGACACGTGGGTGCTCGCGAGCAGGAGCTCCGACGAGGAGCGCGAACTCGCAGGTGAGGAGATCGTGGCCGAACCGGCGCAGTCGGCCGAGGCCGAGCAGGGACCTGAACTCAGCACCACGCAGCTGCAGCAACAGCAACAGCAACAGCAACAGCAACAGCAACAGGGCCCGGGAGGTGTTCGCTGATGCTGGCGAGAAACGCGGAATCGTTGTACTGGATCGGCCGGTACGTCGAGCGGGCCGACGACATGGCCCGCATTCTCGACGTCGCCGTGCACCAACTGCTCGACGACGCGTCGGTGGACCCGGACCGCACGTCCCGGTTGCTGCTGCGGGTGCTCGGCATCGAGGCACCCGACACCGAACTCGACGTCCGGTCGGTGACCGAACTTGTGGCGTTCAGCCGCAACCAGGTGGGCTCGATCATCGACTCCCTCGCGAGCGCCCGCGAGAACGCGCGCGGCGCCCGCGAGGTCACGTCCAGCGAGATGTGGGAGTGCCTCAACACCACGTACAACGGCCTCGCCGAGCGGGAGCGGGCGTCCAAGCGTCTCGGCCCGCACGAGTTCTTCCGGTACGTGGAGGAACGCGCGGCGATGTTCGCGGGCCTGGCCGATTCGACGATGAGCCGCGACGACGGGTACCGCTTCCTGCTGCTCGGCCGCTCGATCGAACGCGTCGACATGCTCGCGCGGATGCTGCTGTCCCGTGCCGGCGACCGCCCGTCCTCGCCCGCGTGGGTCACGGTGCTGCGCTCCGCGGGGGCCCACGACACCTACCTGCGCACGTACCGCGGCGCGCTGGACGCCAATAGGGTGGTCGAGTTCATCCTGCTGGACCGGTTGTTCCCGCGGTCGGTGTTCCACGCCATCCGGCAGGCGGAGCTGTGCCTCGCCGAACTCGACCACCAGCCGGACAGCCGCGTGGGGCCCCGGGCCGAGGCGCAGCGCCTCCTCGGCAGGGCGCGGAGCGAACTCGAGTTCCTGCCGCCCGGCGTGCTCCTCGAGGATCTTCAGGATCGGCTCGCGGGATTGCAGGAAACCTGCCGCGAGCTGGGAGAAGCCATCGCGCTGCAGTATTTTCACGCCGCGCCGTGGGTGGCGTGGACCGATGCACGGGCCGTCGGCGGCGAATCCGTCGTGGAGGGAGAGCTGTGAGCTGGCGAATGAGAGTCGTGCACACCACCGGGTATGCCTACGACGCACCGGTGACGTCCTCGTACAACGAGGCGCGGCTCACCCCGCGCGGCGACAGCAGGCAGACGGTGATCCTGAACCGGGTGGAGACGACGCCGGCGACGCGGTCGTACCGCTACACCGACTACTGGGGCACCGCCGTCACCGCGTTCGATCTCCATGCGCCGCACAAGGAACTCGAGGTCACCGGACTGTCCGTCGTCGAGACCGAACCGTTCTGGGAGCCGGAGGAGAAGGCGGATTGGGACGAACTGGCGAGCCCGCCGCTCACCGACCGGTTCAACGAGCAGCTGAGCAACACCACATTCGTGCCGCGCAGCCGCAAGCTCGACACCATCGCGCGGGACCTGCGCAAGGGGCGCACTCCCGACGAAGCCGTTGTCGCGGCGGCGGACTGGGTGCACCGGGAGATGGATTACGTCCCGGGGACGACGGGCGTCCACACGTCCGCGGTCGACGCCTGGGCCGAACGGCAGGGCGTGTGCCAGGACTACGCGCACCTGACTCTTGTTCTGTTGCGCAGCATGGGAATTCCGAGTCGCTACGTGTCCGGCTATCTGCACCCGAAACCCGATGCGGCGGTGGACGAGACGGTGGCGGGGGAGAGTCACGCATGGGTGGAGGCATGGACCGGGGCGTGGTGGGGATACGACCCGACCAACGCCACAGCGGTGAACGAACAGCACGTGTCGGTGGGCATCGGACGGGACTACGCGGACGTTCCGCCGCTCAAGGGCATCTTCTCCGGTGGCCGGGCAACAGATCTCGAAGTCGTCGTGGAGATCACACGCCTGGCGTAAAGTGCCACCCAGATCTATCTGTGGAAAGCAGGACTAACGATCCATTTCGACGAAGGTGGGTTCAATGTCTCCAACCGCACAGGAATACGTCGAAGTAGAACCGATCTCGGATCTCAAGAAGTACGTAGCCGAGGCGGTCGGTACGTTCCTACTGGTCTTCGCGGCGGTGGGTACGGCGGTTTTCGCCGGGGCCAAGGTCGGGAACCTCGGTGTGGCACTGGCATTCGGACTGACCCTGCTCTTCCTCGTCTACGCCATCGGGCCCATCTCGGGCTGCCACGTCAACCCTGCCGTCACCGTGGGGCACCTCGCGCTCGGCCGGTTGTCCGTCGCGAAGGCGGGGCTGTACGTCGTCGCCCAGGTCATCGGTGGTCTCGTCGCCGGTGTGGTGGTCTACACGATCGCGCAGAGCCTGCCGTCGTACAACAGGGCGGACGACGGTCTCGGCGCCAACGGCTGGGGCGCGCACAGCCCGTCCGCCATCAAGGGACCGCTCGGCGGGGTCATCGAGAACGGTTACGGCATCGGTGCCGCGATGATCGTCGAAATCCTCCTCACCGCGCTGCTCGTGTTCGTGGTCCTCGCGTCCACCGACCAGATCTCCGACGTCCCCCTCGCGGGCGTGTCGATCGGATTCACACTCGCCGTGATCCACCTCGTGTCGATCCCGATCGACAACACGTCCGTCAACCCGGCTCGCAGCCTCGCCGTGGCGCCCTATCAGAACGGCGCGCTCGCGCAGGTGTGGTTGTTCATCGTGTTCCCGTTGATCGGCGGCGCGGTGGGCGCGCTGGTCTACCGTTCGCTGTTCGGCCGGTACGACCGATTGCAGAGCTGAGCTCCGGCCGACCCGGGCCGGGTGCCCGGGGCCTGCGGGCCGGAATTCTCACGTGCGCGGTCGTCGCGCTCACCGGAACGGTCCCCGCGACCGCGACCGCCGAGGACGCGCTACCGCCGGGACCGACATATGTGGCCCTCGGCGATTCCCGCGCGTCCGGACCGCTCATCGAATTCTCGGAGCACCGCGACCTGTGCCTGCGATCACCGGACCTGAATTACCCGGCGAAGCTGGCGCGGCTGATCGGCGCCGCCACTCTCACCGACGTCACGTGCTCCGCCGCCACACCCGCCCACGTGATCAGCACCCCGCAATTCGTGGGGACGGGTTTCGCCCCGCCGCAGATCGATGCGCTGCGGGCGGACACCGACGTCGTGACGCTCAGCATCGGGGGCGGCGGTTCCAACCACCTGCCCGTGTCGGTGCGCTGCGGCGCCCTCGTTCCCGGCGCCGACGCCGACTGCCGCGACGACCCGCGGGCGGAGCGGCTCACGGTCGAGGGGATCGCGAAGATGGCGCCGCAGGTCGATGCCGTGGTGGCCGCGATCGTGGCGAAGGCCCCGCACGCCGAGGTCTACCTGATCGGGCACGGCGGTTCCGTCGGCCGACGCGGCTGCTGGCCGAACCTGCCCGTGTCCGACGCGGACGCGGTCTGGCTCGAGCGGTACTTCGAACGGTTCAACCAGATCTACGTCGACGCCGCCGCCCGGTACGGAGTGCACTACATCGACATCGCGAAGGCCGCCGTGGACGGCGGGCACGACGCGTGCGCGCCGACGGGGCAGCGGTGGTTCGAGGGCCTCGCGCCGCAATCACCCGCCGAACCGGCACATCCCAACGCGCTCGCGATGACCGCGATCGCCGAGATGGTCGCCGAAGACCTGGGTCGGTGACCGCGTCACTGCCAGCTGAAGTCCTTACGCAGACGCTGCGCGACGATCTCGAACTTGGCCCGGTCCATGACGGCGCCCTCGCGGCGGATCCCCGCCTCCGGCACGTCCAGCACCCGGTCCAGCCGGATCCAGCTCGGACGGCCCTCCGCGTCCCACGACCCCGAGCCGACCGCGATCCAGTCCCGGTCGCCGTCGTGCTTGCTCTGCGAGGACAGCATCAACCCCAGCAGGGTGTCGCCGTCCCGCCCGACGACGAGCACGGGCCGGTCCTTGCCCTGACTCGCGTCCTCCTCGTACGCCACCCACGTCCAGACGATCTCGCCCGGATCCGCGCGGCCGTCCAGGTCGGGGGAGTACTCCACCTTCCGTGCCCGGTGGGCGGTCGGGGCGGAGTCGGCGGTGACCGGACGGCCCGGCGCCGGCTTCGGCGCGGCGGCCGTCGACCCGGTCAGGACACCGGCCGCGCGGTCCAGCGCGCCGGACTTCTGCAGCTGCGCCAGAAGCTGCGGTCCCTTGTCCCGTGCAAGTCGGCCCAACGTCTTCCCGATGCTGCTCCACGTGCTCGCCATGGCCGCCGAGCTTAGTGCGTGTATGCCGCAGCAGCCGCAACGCGGTGGCTTGGATATCCTGACAGGTGACAGTGGCCCGGAACCGGGCCGGTGCCGGTCCAGGTAAGGGGTCCCCCATCAGCAGCTTCGCCGACAAGACGTTCACGGATCCTGCCCGGATCCGGAATTTCTGCATCATCGCGCACATCGATCACGGCAAGTCGACGCTGGCCGACCGCATGCTCCAGCTCACCGGTGTGGTCGAGGAGCGGCAGATGCGTGCCCAGTACCTCGACCGCATGGACATCGAGCGTGAGCGCGGCATCACGATCAAGGCGCAGAACGTCCGGCTCCCGTGGAAGGTGGGCGACGAGGAGTTCGTCATCCACCTCATCGACACCCCCGGGCACGTCGACTTCACGTACGAGGTCTCCCGCGCGCTCGAGGCGTGCGAGGGCGCGATCCTGCTGGTGGATGCCGCGCAGGGCATCGAGGCGCAGACCCTCGCCAACCTGTACCTGGCGATGGAGAAGGACCTCACCATCATCCCGGTGCTCAACAAGATCGACCTGCCCGCCGCCGATCCCGACCGGTACGCCGAGGAGATCGCACACATCACCGGGTGTGAACCGGGCGACGTGCTGCGTGTGTCCGGCAAGACCGGCATCGGCGTGAAGGAACTGCTCGACGAGGTGGTGCGGCAGATCCCCGCTCCCGTCGGCGACCCCGACGGTCCGGCGCGCGCCATGATCTTCGACTCGGTGTACGACGCGTACCGCGGCGTCGTCACGTACGTCCGCGTCGTCGACGGCCGGATCTCGCCGCGCGAGAAGATCACCATGATGTCGACGGGCGCCACGCACGATCTCATCGAGGTCGGCATCATCTCGCCCGAACCGAAGGCCAGCATCGGTCTCGGTGTCGGCGAGGTGGGTTACCTCATCACCGGTGTGAAGGACGTCCGGCAGTCGCGTGTCGGCGACACGGTCACCGCCGCCCGCGGCGGTGCGACGGAACCCCTCGTCGGGTACCGCGACCCCAAGCCGATGGTCTACTCCGGCCTGTACCCGCTCGACGGTTCGGACTACCCGGTGCTGCGCGACGCCCTCGACAAGTTGCGTCTCAACGACGCCGCCCTGGCGTACGAGCCGGAGACGTCGGTGGCGCTCGGGTTCGGGTTCCGCTGCGGCTTCCTCGGACTGCTGCACATGGAGATCACCCGCGACCGCCTCGAGCGCGAGTTCGGGCTCGAACTGATCTCGACGTCGCCGAACGTGGTGTACCGGGTGGTGATGGAGGACGGCGCCGAGCACGTCGTCACCAACCCGTCGTACTGGCCGGAGGGCAAGATCCGCGAGGTCTACGAGCCGATGGTGAAGTGCACGGTCATCGCCCCGAGCGAGTTCATCGGCGCGATCATGGAACTCTGCCAGAACCGGCGCGGGGAACTCGGCGGCATGGACTACCTGTCCGAGACCCGTGTCGAGCTGCGCTACGAGATGCCCATGGGCGAGATCATGTTCGACTTCTTCGACGCCCTGAAGTCGCGGACCAAGGGGTACGCCAGCCTCGACTACGAGGAGTCCGGCGAGCAGCAGGCCGACCTGGTGAAGGTGGACATCCTGCTGCAGGGTGAGGCCGTCGACGCGTTCTCGTCCATCGTGCACCGCTCCGCGGCAGGCGCGTACGGCGGGCGGATGACGTCGAAGCTGCGGGAACTGATTCCGCGCCAGCAGTTCGAGGTGCCGATCCAGGCGGCGATCGGCTCGAAGATCATCTCGCGTGAGAACATCCGCGCCATCCGCAAGGACGTGCTGGCCAAGTGCTACGGCGGCGACATCAGCCGGAAGCGCAAGCTGCTCGAGAAGCAGAAGGAAGGCAAGAAGCGGATGAAGACCATTGGCCGGGTCGAGGTTCCGCAGGAGGCCTTCGTGGCGGCGTTGTCGTCCGAGTCCGTCGGGGACAAGCCGAAGAAGTAGACGCCCGATCCTATTGTCCGTCGACGTCTGATCGAAAGTAGGTGCGGCACGTGGCCCTCGACACCTGGCTGACCCGGACACTGGGAATCGAGGTGCCGATCTTCGGCGCCCCGATGGGCGGACGGGCCGGCGGGACCCTCGTCGGCGAGGTGTCGAAGGCGGGCGGGCTCGGCCTGCTCGGCGCGGCCCGCTACGCCACCCCGGAGTGGGTGGCGAAGGAGACGGCGGTCGCGCGGGGCATCGGCGGCGACGCGTTCGGCGTCGGGTTGATGACCTGGGCGCTCGACGACGACGACGCTCTCCTCGGTGCCGCTCTGGCGGAGAATCCGCGGGTCGTGTCGCTGTCGTTCGGGGACCCCGCCCCGTACGTGGAGCGGATCCACGCCACCGGGGCGCTGGTGGTGTCCCAGGTGAACACGATCGACGACCTGCGGGTCGTGGAGGCGGCGGGCGTCGACTTCGTGATCGCCCAGGGCGGTGAGGCGGGCGGCCACACCGGCAGGATCGGGACGCTGCCGCTGCTGCAGGAGGTCCTGGAGGCCACGTCGCTGCCGGTGCTCGCCGCAGGCGGTATCGCGACCGGGCGGGGTCTCGCGGCGGTGCTCGCCGCGGGCGCGGAGGGCGCGATGATCGGGACCGCGCTGCTGGCCAGCCCGGAGACCATCGGGCCGGAGTACGCCCGCGGCAAACTGATCGCGGCGGGCAGCGCCGACACCGTGTACACGTCGGTGTTCGACCAGGCCCGCAGCCAGCCGTGGCCGGCCCGGTGGGGTGGGCGGGCGCTGAGCAACGACTTCACGTCACGCTGGCACGGCGCGGCGGCGCCCGACGCCGAACTCGCCGCCGCCTACGATCCCGCGAACCCGGACCTCGGTGTCGTGTACGCCGGGGAAGCGGCGGGTCTCGTCTCGGCGGAGCGGCCGGCTGGGGCCGTGGTGCGGCAGATCGCGGCCGACGCGGAGCGGTTGCTGCACCGTTACGTGGAGTAACCCGTAGCGCCCGATGGGAATCCGGGGTCGACGGCTCGGCGGTGGAACTCGACCGCGGAAGCCTGACCCGGATGGGTGCGCCGCTGCCGACGGAGCAGATCGCCGGATTCGCGCCTGACCTGATCCTCGGCTCGTTCGCCGTCGCCGACCACGAGGACTTCGACCGCATCAGCAAGATCGCGCCGACCGTGGCCGCGCTCGGCGACGTGCAGGTCGATCCGTGGGAGTCGCAGGTCGAGGTCCGGGGCCGGATCACGCCGCAACTGGCGGCGGTCGGCGCGTGATCAGACCGTGTTGTGGGCGGGCTGGAATCCGCCCGCCGCGGCCTCCTCCGCGCGAATGACGTGGACCACCGCGTTGATCAGCGCCAGATGGGTGAACGCCTGCGGGAAGTTGCCGAGGTGCCGCCCCGAGTCGGGGTCGATCTCCTCCGCGTACAGCTTGAGGGGGCTCGCGAATCCGAGCAGCCGATCGCACAGGCGTTTCGCGCGGTCCAGTTCACCGATCTCGACGAGCGCCGACACGAGCCAGAACGAGCAGATCGTGAACGTGCCCTCCTTGCCGCTCAGCCCGTCGTCCGTGGTCTCCACCCGATAGCGGAGCACCAGCCCGCCCTCGGTCAGCTCGTCCGCGATGGCGAGCACGGTCGCGCGGATACGCGGATCGTCCGCGGGCAGGAACCGGAGCAGCGGTGCGAGCAGCAGCGACGCGTCGAGGCTGTCGCTGCCGTACCGCTGCGTCAGGACGCCGCGCGCATCGACGCCGTGCTCGAGGATGTCGTCCTTGATCTCGTCGGCCAGCTCGGACCATTGCTGCGCGTAACTCGTCTCACCCTGCTGGTCGGCGAGCTTCGCGCCCCGGTCGAGGGCCACCCAGCACATGATCTTCGACGACGTGAAGTGCTGGGGCTCGCCGCGGACCTCCCAGATCCCGCGGTCGGGGAGTCGCCAATGCTTGACCGCCTCCTCGACCTGGCGTTTGAGCATCGGCCACAGGGTTTCCGGTACCCGCTCACGGGATTTCACGTGCAGGTACACCGAATCGAGGATCGTTCCCCAGATGTCGTGCTGGACCTGGTCGTAGGCGCCGTTTCCGATCCGCACCGGTCGCGCACCGTCGTAACCGGAGAGGTGGTGCAACTCCGACTCCTCCAGCGTCTGCTCCCCGCCCACGCCGTACATCACCTGCAGCGGATGATGGTTGCCGTCCTCGGCGCTCGACACGTCGTAGATGAACGAGAAGAAGTCGTTGGCCTCGCGGTCGAGTCCGAGGCTGTACAGACCCCACAGCGCGAACGTCGAATCCCGCACCCATGCGTAGCGGTAGTCCCAGTTCCGTTCGCCGCCCGGGGTTTCCGGGAGTGATGTCGTCGACGCCGCGAGCAGGGCGCCGGTGGGGGCGTACGTCAACCCCTTCAGTGCGAGAGCGCTGCGCTGCAGGTAGCCCCGCCACTTGTGGTCGGGAAAGCGGCCGATGGTGATCCACTCGCGCCAGCACTTCGCCGTCTGCCACATCTTGTCGGCCGCCTCGTCGAACGTCTGGGGCGCCGGCATGTGCGCCCACGACAGGGCGACGAACACGTTGTCGCCCTCGACCATCCGGGTCCGGGCGCGGGCCTCCCGCCCTTCGAGTCCGATCTTCATGTTCGTCGTCAGCCGCAACGTCGGGTGGTCGCCCGGGCGGCTCGACTTACACGTGGCGGTGGCCTCCTCGTAGACCTTGCCCGTGTACTCCCAGTGTGCCGCGCCGCGGTGGTAGTCGAACGCGGGCTCGCAGCTCATCTCCAGTTCGACGGTCCCGTTGACGCACTTCACCGTCCGCAGCAGGATGTGTTCGGCGTCCCAGTCGGTGGGGGTGCGGCGGTGCGAGCGCGAGCGCTGCTCGACGTTGTGCCACGGGCCGAGCACGAGGGCGTCGCGGACGATGAGCCAGCCCGTCTCGGTCTGCCACGTCGTCTCGACGATCAATCCCCCCGGCAGGTACCGGCGGGCGGCGGGCACGTTCTGCCCGTACGGCCCGATGCGGAAATGGCCCGCGCTGCGGTCGAGGACGGCGCCGAAGACGCTGGGGGAGTCGGGCCGGGGAATGCACATCCACTCGACCGAGCCGTTGCGGGCGATCAGGCAGGTCGACTCGCAGTCCGACAGGAACGCGTAGTCGTCGATCGGCGGGAACGAATGGTGGTGATGGTGCGGGGCCGCATGCAGCCGCCCGTGGGAGTGCGCGTCGCTGGACACCATGTGATCATCATCGACCGCCGCCGCCCCCGTCGTCCACCTGTCTGCCGTCCACCTGTCTGCCGGTCACGAGACGGTCGACGATAGGCTGGCCCGGTGGACAGGATGGCGAGTTGGTGGGACGGCTTCGAGCTGTGGATCGCCGGACTCCCGTTCGTTCCGCAGGTCGCCCTCGTGCTGCTGGTGATGGTGCCGGTGTGCCGGGGACTGGCGTGGCTGCTCGATCGTGGGCTGGCCGCAGTCTTCGTCCTGCTCAGGCGGGACGTCTCGAAGGTGGAGGAACCCTGATGCCGCGCTCACGCGTCACACTCGCGCTGCTCGCGCTGATCGTCCTCGTCGTCGTCGCCTGGCTGCTCACCCGGTAAATCCTGTTCGATGTGGGACGTCGGTTCAGGCTCTGCTACATTTCACGGCGTGTCTGAAGCCGCTGTACACCAGGTCCGCCATGAATTGGCGTTGATCGCTGTCGGCATGCTCGCAGTCGCCGACATCGACTGTTGTTGATTTCTCCTCCCATCGCAGATTTGCGCCCGGCGGCACCGCGCACGCTCGACCCCCTCTCGCGCTGCCGATTGTCGTTCGCACTCCCGATTCCCGATCGGGTGATCCCTGCGTTCTTCCTCTCGCACCACCTCCCACTTGTGCACCACCACTCTGTGACAGATCCCCAGGAAGGTTTCTCCCATGAAACGCCGTTCTCGTAGTCTTCTCACGGCCCTCGTGACGCTCGGAGCTGTGGCGCTGACCGCGTGCAGCGGAGGCGCCAGCGACACCGCAGGCGCCGACTCGGCCGGTGCCGACGGCAGCGCGGGCACCATCAACCTGTACGCGTACGCCGTGCCGAAGCCGGGCTTCGACAAGCTGATCCCCGCGTTCAACGCCACCGACGAGGGCAAGGGCGTGGCGTTCCAGCCGTCCTACGGTGCCTCCGGTGACCAGTCCCGCAAGGTGAAGGACGGCGCCGAGGCCGACTTCGTCAACTTCTCCGTCGAACCCGACATCACCCGCCTCGTCGACGCCGGCCTGGTCGACAAGAGCTGGAACCAGGACGCCTACAACGGAATTCCGTTCGGTTCGGTCGTCACCATCGTCGTGCGCGAGGGCAACCCGAAGAACATCCACGACTGGGACGACCTGCTGCGTCCCGACGTCGAGGTCGTGACCCCCAACCCGTTCAGCTCCGGATCCGCGAAGTGGAACCTGCTCGCGCCGTACGCCGCGAAGAGCAACGGCGGCCAGGACCCGGCGGCCGGTCTCGACTACATCACCGCGCTGGTGAACGACCACGTCAAGATTCAGCCGAAGTCGGGCCGCGAGGCGTCGGAGGCATTCCTGCAGGGCACCGGCGACGTGCTGCTCAGCTACGAGAACGAGGCGCTGTTCATCGAGGGCAACGGTGACCCCGTCGAGCACGTCACCCCGCCGACCACGTTCAAGATCGAGAACCCGGTCGCGGTGCTGTCGAACAGCAAGAACCTGGAGAAGGCCAACGCGTTCAAGGACTTCCTCTACACCACCGAGGGTCAGAAGCTGTGGGCCGAGGCCGGATTCCGTCCGGTCGATCCCGCGGTCGCCACGGAGTTCACCGACAAGTTCCCGGCGCCGGCCAAGCTGTGGACCATCGCCGATCTCGGCGGCTGGGCCAAGGTCGACTCCGAGGTGTTCGCCAAGGACACCGGGTCCATCGCAGTGATCTACGACAACGCAACCAAGTAAGACCGACGTGAGCGACACAACGACGACGACGGGCGGACGCGGCATCACGGTGCCGCCTCCGCCCGTTCCGCCTGCGCGTAAGAAGGTCGCCCGGGTCACCGGTGCCGTGGGACCGCTCGGCATCGGCATCGCGACCCTGTGGCTGAGCGTCATCGTGGTCCTGCCCCTCGCGGCGCTCACCGTGGCCTCGTTCGGCGACGGGATCGCCGGCTTCGTCGACGCGATCACCTCGCCGGTGGCGGTGGCGTCCCTGCGCGTCACCGTCGTGGTGTCCGTGGTCGTGGCCGTGATCAACGTGATCATGGGCACGCTCATCGCGTGGGTTCTCGTGCGCGACGAATTCCCCGGCAAGCGGGTCGTGAACGCGCTGATCGACCTGCCGTTCGCGTTGCCGACCATCGTGGCCAGCATCGTGCTGTTGTCGCTGTACGGCCCGGAGAGCCCGATCGGCGTCCACCTCAACGCCACGCAGCCCGGCCTGATCGTGGCGCTGGCGTTCGTGACGTTGCCGTTCGTCGTCCGCTCGGTGCAGCCGGTGCTGATCGAGGTCGACAAGGAGGTCGAGGAGGCCGCGGCCTCCCTCGGCGCCGACAACGTGACGATCTTCCGCAAGGTGGTGCTGCCGACCCTGACTCCGGCGATCATCAGCGGCGCGGGGCTCGCGTTCGCCCGCGCGATCGGCGAGTACGGTTCCGTCGTCCTGATCGGCGGAAACATTCCCCGAGAGACTCAGGTCGCATCCCAGTACATTCAACAGCAGATCGAAATCGACAGGCCGGCCGCCGCGGCGGCCGTATCGGTGGCTCTCCTGGCCATCGCATTCGTGACGTTGTTCGCCCTCCGGGTCTTCGCCAGCCGGGGGCAGCGTCGTGAGGAGCAGGCGGAATGAAGCTCTCTGGGTCCACCCGGATCACCCTGCGCACGGTCGCGCTGCTCTACCTGTTCGGCCTGCTGGTGGTGCCCATCGTCATCATCCTGTTCCGCACGTTCGAGAACGGGATCGGCGCCTTCGTCGATTCGATCAGCACACCCGCCGCGATCTCCGCGCTCAATCTGTCTCTGCTGATCGTGGCCATCGTCGTCCCGGTGAACGTGGTGTTCGGAATCGTCACGGCCCTCGCGCTGGTGCGGGGCCGGTTCCCGGGCCGCGGTCTGGTGCAGGCGGTGGTCGACCTCCCGTTCGCCGTCTCGCCCATCGTGGTCGGTGTGTCGCTGATCCTGCTGTGGGGCGCCAACGGCTGGTTCGGCGGGCTCGAATCGCTGGGGTTCAAGGTGATCTTCGGGCTCCCCGGCATGGTCATCGCCACCCTGTTCGTGACGTTGCCGTTCGTCGTGCGGGAGGTGGAGCCCGTCCTGCACGAGATCGGCGAGGAACAGGAACAGGCCGCCGCGACGCTCGGCGCGAGCCGCTGGCAGACGTTCTGGCTGATCACCCTGCCCGCCATCCGCTGGGGTCTGACCTACGGCGTCGTCCTGACCGTTGCCCGTTCGCTGGGCGAGTTCGGCGCCGTGATCATGGTGTCCTCGGGCTTCCCCGGGGTGTCCCAGACCCTGACCCTGCTTGTGCATTCGCGCTACATCGACGACCACAACACGTTCGGTGCGTACTCCGCAGCCACCCTGCTGATGGGCATCGCGCTGATCACCCTGCTTCTGATGACTCTGCTCGACCGCAAGAGGAGCACCACATGATTACCGTGACCGGCGCCCGGAAGAACTACGGGTCCTTTGCTGCTCTCGACGACGTCTCCATCGACATCCCCTCGGGTTCGCTGACGGCGCTTCTCGGGCCCAGCGGGTCGGGCAAGTCGACGCTGCTCCGTTCCATCGCCGGGCTCGAGGCCCTCGACTCCGGCACCGTCGTGATCGGCGGGAACGACGTCACCGACATCTCCCCGCAGAAGCGGGACATCGGCTTCGTGTTCCAGCACTACGCGGCGTTCAAGCACATGACGGTGCGCGACAACGTCGCGTTCGGTCTGAAGATCCGCAAGCGGCCGAAGCCGGAGATCGACAAGAAGGTCAACGAGCTTCTCGAGATCGTCGGCCTCGACGGCTTCCAGCACCGCTATCCGGCGCAGCTGTCCGGCGGTCAGCGTCAGCGGATGGCGCTCGCGCGGGCACTGGCGGTGGATCCGAAGGTGCTGCTCCTCGACGAGCCGTTCGGCGCGCTCGACGCGAAGGTCCGCACGGACCTGCGCACCTGGCTGCGCCGGCTGCACGACGAGGTGCACGTGACGACGGTGCTGGTCACCCACGACCAGGAGGAGGCGCTCGACGTCGCCGACCGGATCGCGGTCCTCAACAAGGGCCGGATCGAGCAGATCGGCGAGCCGGAGGACCTCTACGACCGTCCCCGCAACGACTTCGTGATGTCGTTCCTCGGGTCCGTGGCCAAACTCAACGGGCAGTTGGTCCGGCCGCACGACATCCGCCTCGGCCGCGACCCCGACCTGGCCCTCGCGCAGCAGGCGGGGACGGCCGAATCGCTCGGTGTCACGCGGGCCACGGTGGAGCGCGTGGTGCACCTCGGATTCGAGGTGCGGGTGGATCTGCGCAACGAGGCCACCGGCGAACCCTTCTCCGCCCAGGTCACCCGCGGCGACAGCGCGGCACTCGGCCTGCGGGAGGGTGAGACCGTCTACGCGCGGGCGACGCGGGTACCCGAACTCCCGGAGGCCGAAGTTCCGGTCTCCCTGTAACTCCCCGCCGATGTAGGAGGCGACTGTGGCGACCCCGGTGAATCCCGTCCGTGACAACGTTCTGATCGTGCACTGGCACGATCTGGGCCGTCACCTCGGGTGTTACGGCGCGTCCGGGGTGCGCAGCCCGAACCTCGACCGGCTCGCCGCGGAAGGTGTGCTGCTGACCGACGCGCATGCGGCGGCGCCCCTGTGCTCGCCCTCGCGCGGCGCCCTGTTCTCGGGCCGCTACCCGCACAGCAACGGACTGATCGGGCTCGCGCACCACGGCTGGCAGTACCACGACGACGTCCGCACGCTGCCGTCCCTGCTGGCGGAGGCGGGGTGGTACACGGCCCTGTTCGGGATGCAGCACGAGACCGCGTATCCCAAGCGGCTCGGCTTCCACGAGTACGACGTGTCGAACTCGTACTGCGAGTACGTCACCGATCGGGCGTCGCGATGGCTGGCGCGGTTCCCTCCGCACCCGTTCCTGCTGACGGCAGGCTTCTTCGAGACGCACCGCCCGTACCCGGTCGACAGGTATGCACCCGCCGATCCCGAGGGTTTCGACGTGCCCCCGTATCTGCCCGACCGTCCGGAGGTCCGTGAGGACCTGGCCGGATTCCACGGGTCGATCGAGGTGGCCGACGCCGCGGTCGGGAGGCTGCTGCAGACCCTCGCGGACGAGGGGCTGGACGACAGCACGTGGGTCGTGTTCCTCACCGACCACGGCGAGGCGTTCCCCGGTGCGAAATCGACGCTGTATGCGCCGGGCACCGGTATCGCGACGATCATCCGCCCACCGCGGAGGCTGCGGGCGGCCCCACACGTCTACGACGACCTGTTCAGCGGGGTGGATCTGGTTCCCACCCTCCTCGAACTGCTGGGTGTCCCGGTCCCCGCGGCCGTGGAGGGCGTCTCCCACGCCGCGCAGTTGCTGGGCCGGTCGGAGGAGACGGCACGCGACGTCCTGTTCACGGAGAAGACGTTCCACGACAGCTTCGACCCCATCCGCGCGGTCCGCAGCAAGCGGTTCAGCTACATCGAGAACTACGCGCCTCGGCCCAGGCTCGACCTGCCCCTCGACATCGAGAACAGCCTCTCCGGTGCGGTGCTGGGCACCGAGCATCTCCTGCCGCGTCCGAGCCGGGAACTCTACGACCTGCTCGCCGATCCCGGCGAGCGCGACAACCTGGCCGACACCGAGGACTTCGCCGGGACGCAGGCCGAGTTGGCGCTCGAACTCGCGACGTGGCGACGGGCGACGGGCGACTCGATCCCGAGCGAGGAGGAGGGGACGGCCTACGCCCGGAAGGCGATGGAGGAGTACCTCGCCACGCTCGGCCGGGTGCCGGACGTGCGTTCGGCCTACAGCGAGGAACGCGGAATCCTGGACGAACCCCGGAGCGGCGTGGAGACGTAGCGGCGAGGTAAGGCGCCGCGGTGACGGGGATCAACCAGGATTCGCGTCTCGTC
The DNA here is from genome assembly GCF_029269925.1 of Rhodococcus sp. T2V. Classification (NCBI taxonomy): domain Bacteria; kingdom Bacillati; phylum Actinomycetota; class Actinomycetes; order Mycobacteriales; family Nocardiaceae; genus Rhodococcus; species Rhodococcus sp. T2V. Next base: position 65,566 of record NZ_JARJBD010000019.1, on the reverse strand, counting down.
CGCGCCGGCGACGTGTACGCGGCGCTGCCGGGCCGCCTAGGTCTGCAGCCCCTCGTGCCGGGCGAGTTCGGTGAGAATCCGGGTGACGAGGTCGTCGAGGTCGGCGCCGGTGGTGTCGAAGGCGAGGTCCGGGTTCTCCGGCGCCTCGTACGGGGCGTCGATCCCGGTGAGGCCGCGGAGTTCGCCCGCCCGCGCGCGGGCGTAGAGCCCCTTGGGGTCGCGCCGCTCGCACTCGGCGACCGGGGTGCTGACGTGGATCTCGAGGAACGGCAGGTTCGCGGCCTCGTTCAGGGCGCGGGCGATCGCCCGGTCCGATCGGAGCGGCGAGACCATCGAGGCGATGGCGACCACCCCGGCGTCGGCGAACAACCGGGTGAGGTGGCCGACGCGGCGGATGTTCTCGGCCCGGTCACCGGGTGAGAAACCCAGGTCGTCCGAGATGCCGTGCCGGACGTTGTCGCCGTCGAGAAGGTACGCGGTCCGGCCTGCGTCGACGAGCGTCCGTTCGAGCGCGACCGCGACGGTCGACTTTCCGGACGCGGGCAGCCCGGTGAGCCAGATGGTGGCGCCCCGCTGCCCGGTCGCGGACCAGCGTCGATCCCGTTTCAGCGACGACGGGTGCCACTTGATGTCGTGCCGGGTCTGCTCGCCGGGAACCACCTCGCGGGTGTCGCTGACGGTTCCGGCGCCGACGGTGTCGTTGCTCTGCTCGTCGATGAGGATGAACGCACCCGCGTCGCGATTGGTGGCGTACGGGTCGGCGAGCACCACCGTGCTCGTCCGGAGCGTGATCCGGCCGATGTCGTTGAGGGCGAGTTCGCTGGGGGAGTCGTGTTCTTCGAGGGTTTCCGGGTCGAGCCGGGTGTGCAACTCCTGCACCGTGGCGCGCACGGTGCGGCTGGTGTGCTTGAGGGCCACCCGGTCGCCCGCCCGCAGCGGCGTCTCGCTCAGCCAGCACACGGTCGCGTCGATTTCGCGGGCCGGGACGGGTGCGGTCGCATCGGTCGCCGCACTGACGACGAGGTCGCCGCGGGCGACGTCGACGTCGTCGGCGAGTTCGAACGACACCGACAGCGGCGCGACCGCGACGGCCCGGTGCGGATCGAGGGTGTCGAGGGCGGTGACCGTGCTGCGGGAACCGGCAGGCAGCACCACCACCTCGTCCCCGACGGACAGGGTGCCCGCCGACAGCCGGCCGGTGTAGCGGCGCCGCTGATGGTCCGTGGGACGCGCGACCCACTGGATGGGGAGTCGCAGTTCGGACGCGACGGCCGACGGCGCGGCGAGTTCCACCGCTTCGAGATACTCGAGGAGCGTGGGCCCGTTGTACCAGGGTGTCGAATCCGACCGCGTGACCACGTTGTCTCCCCTAGTGGCGGACACGGGGATCACCGTGACGTCGCGGCCGCCGAGGCGCTGCGCGAGCAGGCCGAGTTCGGATTCGACTTCCTTGAACCGGGTCTCGTCGAAGTCGACGAGGTCGATCTTGTTGACCACCGCGACCAGGTGCGGGACGCCGAGGAGGTCGGCGATCCGGGCGTGGCGCCGGGTCTGCCGGAGCACGCCGGTGCGCGCGTCCACCAGCAGCACGGCCACGTGGGTGTTCGACGCGCCGGTGAACATGTTGCGGGTGTACCGCTCGTGCCCCGGTGTGTCGGCGAGGACGAAACTCCGGGTCGGCGTCGAGAAGAAGCGATAGGCGACGTCGATGGTGATGCCCTGCTCGCGTTCGGCCCGCAGCCCGTCCGAGAGGGCGGCGAGGTCCGCCTCGCCGTCGGCGTTCGTCACCGCCTCGAGGTGGTCGGTGGGCAGGCTTCCGGTGTCGTGGAGGAGGCGGCCGATGAGGGTGCTCTTCCCGTCGTCGACGCTGCCCGCGGTGGCGAGTCGCAGCAATTGGCGAGGCCGGCCGGTGGTGGTCATCAGAAGTACCCCTCGCGCTTGCGGTCTTCCATCGCGGCAACGGAAGTCCTGTCGTCGGCCCGGGTTTCCCCGCGTTCGGAGACCGTGGCCGCGGCGATCTCCTCGATCACGCCGGCGATGTCGCCGGCATCCGAACGCACCGCGCCGGTGATGGTAAGGTCCCCGACCGTGCGATACCGCACCCGGAGTCGTTGCACCAGTTCGCTTTCGGTGGGCAGCGTGTACTCGGACAGCCCGAGCAGGATGCCGTCGCGCTCGAACACCTGCCGTTCGTGGGCGAAGTAGATCGACGGCAGTGCGAGCTTCTCGAGTTCGATGTAGCGCCAGATGTCGAGTTCGGTCCAGTTGCTGAGCGGGAACACCCGGACCTGCTCGCCGCGGCGAATCCGCCCGTTGTACAGCGACCACGGCTCGGGGCGCTGCGAACGCGGATCCCACTGCCCGAACTCGTCGCGGAAGCTGAGCACCCGCTCCTTCGCGCGGGCCCGTTCCTCGTCGCGGCGCGCGCCACCGAAGGCGGCGTCGAAGCGGTGCTCCTCCAGGGCGTCGAGCAGGGTCCGGGTCTGCAACCGGTTCCGCGACGTGCCGGGACCGCCCGTTTCGGTGACGCGGCCCTTGTCGATCGACTCCTGCACCGACGCGACGATCAGCCGGTGACCGTCCTCCGCGAGCCGGCGATCGCGGAATTCGATCACCTCGGGGAAGTTGTGCCCGGTGTCGACGTGCAGGACGGGAAACGGCAACGGGGACGGCCGGAACGCCTTCTCCGCCAGCCTCAGCACCACGATCGAATCCTTGCCTGCCGAGAACAGCAGCACCGGTCGCTCGAGTTCCGCGACCACCTCGCGGATGATGTGGACGGCCTCCGCCTCCAGAGCGCGGAGTTCGTCGACGTGTGCGTCCGTGTCGGTGGACGGTGCGGCGGTCACAGTGGAAGTCCGTTCGCGGCGGCCTCGGACCGGTATCTCTCCACCCACTCCTTGGAGCGGCCGTCGCTCTGCCGCTTCAGCGGCGGCGGGGGCGCGAGATCGGCGTCGAGGCCGAGTTCGACGAGCACCTTCGCCGCCGTCGCCTGCGGGGCCGCGACGAGGTCGTCGAAACTGATGTCGATGTGGTCGAGGCCCTCCGTCTCGAACCAGTTGCGCCACTGCGCATCCTGATCGCGAAGGATGCGTACGAGGTGGGCGATGCCGTCCGCGTGGTACTCGGCGCCGTCGTGCGGAGCCGGCGGGGTGGCGTCGTCGCGCCACACCTGGGTCTGCACCGCCCGCCACATCGACACCGCCTGCGCGACGACGTCACGCCGGTAGACGTGGATGAAGGCGAGGTCGCGGTCCAGGATGTCGCCGAGGGCGGACCGCAGGTCGTCGCCGGACCGGTCCGGAAGTCCGGCGGCGCGGTCGAGGACGAGCGGCACCTGGTTCCACATCAGCTTGCCGCCCCACACGCCGTTGGGGGTGCGCCCGACGCTGAGCAGTTGATCGCGCCACTGCTCCGCGGTGCGCGTGTCGGCGGTTCCCGGTTCGAGCGGGGCGAGCAGGGAGAGCACCGTCTCGTCGGTGACCGACTCGAACCACTGCCGTGGCTGCGGTGACCGGCTGGTGGACGGCAGGTACTGGAAGAACTCCTCCGGGTTGCCGGCCACGGTCGTGGCACGAAGGGATTCGACGAGCAGCGTGCTGCCGCTGCGCTGCGATGCGCAGACGAGATATGAGCGTGGCTCCGACATGCCGGAAACTATAAGGGCGAAATTCGGTGCTGCAATCGGGACGAAATCGAATTTGCGTGATGGAAACACTTGATTTATCCGCGGCGGTCGATTTGTCGGATCCGACGTCGTGGCGGTGCGTTGATCGAGCAGCTCAGGGCGGTTTTCGGGAACGCTGGTCCGGTTCGCTCATCGCCGGAAGAATGGCGTAGCGACAGGCGAATATGAATCAGGCTGATTTTAACGACCGAAATGCATTCTGCCGTGGTCAGCCTTTCCGGCAGATGAGGACCGGACACCGGGCGTGGTGGATGAGGCTCTGGCTCGTCGAGCCCACGATCGACGCCGTGAACGGATTTCGCCCGTGGCTGCCGACGGCGATCAATTGCGCGCCGAAGGAGTACTCGAGGAGCACCTTCATCGGCCCGCCGCGCTCGAGGCAGCGGGTGACCTCGACATCGGGATACTTCTCGCGCCACCCGGCGAGGCTCTCGGCGAGCCACGCCTCCTCGTGCTGCACCAGATCGGACCAGTCGGTGAAGCGGCGTTCCTCCGAATACCACGCACCGAGGGTGGAATGCTCGGCCCACGTGTGCACCGCGACGAGGGGAGCGCCGAAGAACGCCGCGAACTCGAACGCATGGGCCACCGCCATGTCGCTCAGTTCGCTTCCGTCCACACCGACCACGACGGGACGCGTCTCGCTGACCTCGTGGCCCTGGATGCCGCGCCAGACGACCACGGGGCATTCGGCTCGATTCGACACCCGGACCACGTCGGAACCGGCGACCACGGATTTCATCTCACTCGTGGCCGCGGGCCCGAGAACCAGCATCCGGGCCGTCTTGGACAGTTCCACCAGCGCGTGCGCGGGTGGGCCGGGATGGGTACTGCGCTCCACTTCCAGGTCGTGCTGCCCGTTCAGGACGATGCGCTCGGCGGCGTCGAGAAACTCATCGCCTTCAGGGTGACCGTCGCCGCTCCCGGAATTCGGATGCTTCGGTAACACGTGGACGAGGCGCAGCGGCTCCTCGAAGCGCCGCGCGGCGGACGCAGCCCACGCCGCCGCCTCCAGTGCGCCGTCCGATCCGTCGATGCCTGCCACGATGCCGCGTCGAATCCGTGCTGTGCTCATGGGGGTGCTCCTCACCTCCATTCCAGTTTGATCCAGGACGGCGGCGACGCGCCAGAGGTAAATCGGCAGGCGGCCGATCCCGGTGCGATCGACGTGGTCCGCGGGGATACTCGGGTGACCGGCGAGCGAAGACGAACTGAAGGGGCGACGGACCACATGGCGAAGCGGACGAGCGGCTCGGACGGGGGACGAGGAGACTCTCCCTCGCAGCTGATAGATGCGCGCATCGAGGAGCTGGGTGACTGGCGGGGCGAGATGCTCGCCCGGATCCGGGCTCTCGTCACGCAGGCCGACCCCGACGTGGTCGAGGAGTGGAAGTGGCGAGGGGTCCCGGTGTGGTCACACGACGGAATGGTCTGCACCGGTGAGACGTACAAGAACGCCGTGAAAGTGACGTTCGCGAAGGGCGCGTCGCTGGACGACCCGGCCGGTCTGTTCAACTCGAGCCTCGAGGGCAACACCCGGCGTGCCATCGACTTCCACGAGGGCGACACGGTCGACGAGGAGGCGTTCCAGGCGCTCGTTCACGCCGCCGTGGCGCTGAACACCTCCTAAAGTACGGGCCAAGGGTTTTCGGCAGTCGCGACCCGGTTCGCCTGCGGGTTCCCTCCGTTTCGGTGGTGCGGTGAACCGGAGGCGCGGGTGAACCGTGTGTACTGCTGGGAGGTGGTGACCGATGCCGGATGCCCAGACGGAGCTCATGCACGCGCTGTACGAGGAACATGCCCCGGCAGTGTGGCGGTATGCCCTCCGGCTGACCGGCGACCGCGCCCGCGCCGAGGACATCGTGCAGGAGGTACTGCTGCGCGCCTGGAAGCATCCGAACGTGCTCGACCAGTCGGAGTCCTCGGCTCGGGCGTGGTTGTTCACGGTCGCCAGGAACCTCGTGTTCGACGAGCACCGCAGTGCCCGCTCCCAGCGTGAGGTCGGGATGAGTTCGACACCCGAACGGGCGGCCCCGGACGGTTCGGAGGGCGCACTCGACGCGTGGATGATGGGGGATGCGCTGGCCCGGCTCAGTGCCGACCATCGTGCGGTCCTCGTGCTCGGCTACTACCGGGGAATGTCGACCCACCAGATCGCCGGCGAACTCGGGATACCGGAGGGAACGGTGAAATCCCGCATGCATTACGGATTGCGGGCGCTTCGATTGGCTCTGCAGGAAATGGGGGTGACCCGATGACGCTCGACGACTTCGAGTCGCACGACGATCCCTACGTCCGCTGGGACGCCGCCTACGTGCTCGGTGCCATGTCCGGCGCCGAACGGCGCGAGTACGAGGCCCACCTCGCCCACTGCGCACAGTGCTCGCAGGCCGTGTCCGAGTTGGCGGGCATGCCTGGTCTGCTCGCCCTGATCACACCGGAAGAAGCGTTCGGCACGCTGTCCGACGGCGCGCCCGAGGACGAGGAGATGCCCGCACCGCGGGTGCTGACCGGGCTGGTGGGCACGGTGCAGCGGCGCCGACGCCACCGGCGAGCGGCGGCGGCTCTCGCAGCCGCGGCCGCCGTGATCGCCGTGGCCGTCCCCGTCGGGGTGCTGGCGACCCAGGACCGGACACCGGCCGCCCCCGTCACGGCGCTGCCCGTCCCGGACCGGGGGAACACCACCGAGGCGGTGTTCGCGCCCGTGGTTCCGACGACGATCACCGCGAGCGCGTCCGTCGTGTCGACGTCCTGGGGCACGGTGATCTTCGTGGAGTGCTCCTACGAGGACACGTGGCCCGGTGACGGGCGCTACGGCGCCGACACCGAGGGGTACGTGCTGACCGTGACCGATCGCTCCGGAGTGGTCACCACCGTGGCCAGCTGGACCGGGGAAGCCGGGCAGACGGTGCGGCCCACGGCCACCACCAGCCTGCCCGTCGACGCGATCGCGAGCATCGACGTGCGATCCGACGACGACCATCAGGTATTGCTGACCACGGCGTTGTGAACGGGCCGCAGGGAGCCGGGCCGCTTTCCGTACTCTCTGCAGGCTCGGCCGTCGTGTCTCGCTCGTCACTGCCGTTTCCGCAAAAATGTTCTGCCACCGGTGAACCCGGCCGGCACGTGGTTCGTGTGTATATCCAGTGGGTGATCACAGTTCGCCCATCCGATCCACGACTCGGGGGTCTGCCGATGAATCTCACGCATCACGAGCCACGGAAAACCGGTCGGAGCATGCGCGTCGCCGACCACATCGTCGCGGTACTGGCCGTTGAGGGGGTCGAGCACGTCTTCGGGGTCGGAGGCGCGAACATCGAGGACCTGTACGACGCGCTGCACCGCTCCCCGGACGTCGAGGGTGTCGTCGCCAAACACGAGTTCTCGGCGACGACCATGGCCGACGGATACGCCAGAACCTCGAACCGGACAGGTGTGGTCGCTGCGACGTCGGGCGGCGGCGCGCTCAATGTGATCGCCGGGCTCGGTGAGGCGTTCGCGTCCCGGGTGCCCTTGCTGGCGTTGATCGGGCAACCGCCGACGTCGCTGGAAGGGTCGGGCGCGTTCCAGGACACGAGCGGGCTCGCGGGGTCGATCGATGCGTACCGGTTGTTCGGCGAGGTGTCGCTGTACTGTGTGCGCGTCGAATCACCGCTCGACCTCGACCGCCAACTCGCCGAGGCGCTCGCCGCGGCGCGTCGCGGCGGACCGGCAGTACTGCTGCTGCCGAAGGACATTCAGCAGGCGATCGGCGAGTTCCCGGAACCGCACCGAACGGTCGCGGCCGCACCGTGCGCTGCCACCACGGACGTCACGCGGCTCGCCGAGGCCCTGCGCGACGACTACGGCCGCATCACTGTCATCGCAGGCGACGAGGTCGCGCGGGCAGGCGCGCGAGGGGAACTCGCGGAACTCGCGCACGCGCTCGGGGCGCGGGTGGCCGTCACACCCGACGCGAAGGACGTGCTCGACCCGGCGGCGCCGGGACAACTCGGGATCACCGGCGCGATGGGGAACCCGGATGTGATCGAGGCACTGCAGGATTGCGACCTCTGTCTGCTCGTCGGCACCCGACTGCCGGTGATGGCACGGGGAGGGCTCGACACCGTACTGGAGAAGACGCTGGTGTACAGCGTCGGGTCGGCGACGCCGTACGTGCAGGCCCAGCACGTGCCGACCCGGGATCTGCGGGCGACGCTGCGCGGACTCGTCGCCGACATCGGACCGGCAGCCTCACCGGTACCCGTCGCGCACTGCGCTCCGACTCCGATCGACGTACCTCGATCGGGCACGTCGGGCCTGCGCTACACGGATGCGGTGACAGCGCTCGCCGCGGCGCTGCCCGACGGCGCCGACGTGTTCGCGGACGCCGGGAACACGGGCGCCGCTGTGGTGCATCACCTTCCGGTCGCCAGCGCAGGCCGGTTCGTGGTGGCGCTCGGAATGGGCGGGATGGGCTACACCTTCGGCGCCGCGATCGGTTCCGCGTTCTCGCGGGGCCGCCGCACGTTCGTGATCGCCGGCGACGGCGCGTTCTACGCGCACGGACTCGAGATCCACACGGCCGTCGAGTACGACGTGCCGGTCACGTTCGTCGTGTTCAACAACAACGCGCACGCGATGTGCCTCACGCGCGAACAGGTGTATTACGAGGGCGCCTACACCTACAGCCGGTTTCGTCCCGCCCGCATCGCGGCCGGAGTCGGCGCCATGCTCCCCGGACTGCCGTGCCACACGGTCGACACCGACGCCGCCCTGGCCGACGCGCTGCGGTCCACGACGGAGTCGACGGGACCCGCTGTCATCGAGGTCGTCTGCGACGCCGACGAACTGCCGCCGTTCCTGCCGTTCCTGACCGCACGCGGCACCGCCGAGAGAATCGAACCCCGAGAAGGAGCACGCCGATGACCGCCCACGAGATCGCACCGCTGCCCGACCTTCCGGCCCACCTGCCGGGCCTCGTCCGCATCGAGACCTCGGACCGTCACGCGACGACACCGATCATCATGGACATGTTGAGGTCGGTGTACCCGCACGACCAGGTGTTCGGAAAGTACTGCACCGTACAGGAATACATCGACTGCCCGCCGGACGAGGTGTTCCGCTACCTCTCGCACACCCGGAGTCTCGAGGAATGGACGTACAGCCTGCGGGGATTCACCCCCGCAGGAGAACCCGGGCTGTGGCTCGCGTACGACCGGCTGGGCGACACGACCGAGATCTACACGCGCACCGTGGCACACCCCGCCGCGATGACCGTCGACTATCACTGCGCCTGGGACCAGGGGAAACACCTGTGGATGGTGTACCTCATGCGGGTGGTGGACGCGCGCACGGTCCTCGACGTCGACGGATCCGTCGTGCTGTGGACCAACTGCCACCACCCGTTCTACGACGAGAATCCCTACCCCGAGACCGCTCCCGCGGACCGGGTTCCGTGGGTGGGCGACTTCTGGGAGATGTTCGCCGCCGGACACCAGCTCGAGATGAGCAATCTCAAGGCGATCTGCGAATACCGATGGGCGAACGACCTGCCCGTGACCCCGACCTGGATGAGTGAGTGAGACATGGACACCGTCAGCCTGATCGATATCGCCGGCTACCTGCCCGAGAACCGGGTGGGAGCAGACTATTTCGCCCAATTCGCCGCCTCCGACCGCCTGGCCGAGAACATCATGTTCCGGGCGCCGAAATTCCGTCACCACATCGCGAGCGACGAGAACGCCGTCGACATGGCCGAACGCGCGGTCGCCCCGCTGATCGAACGGAACGGCTCCGAACTCGTCTCCAACGTGGACATCCTCATCACCCACACCCAGCTGCCGGACGTCCCGGTCCTGGGCACCGGCGGAGAACTCGCGCGCCGGCTGGGGATCACCCCGGACTGGGTGGTGGACCTGCACAACGGGGGCTGCGCGTCATTCGTGTACATGATCAAGCTGGCGCGTCAGATCATGCAGACCGGTGACGCCTCGACCGCCCTGATCGTGTCGGTGCAGAACAGTGCCGGTCAGATCTTCACGCAGTCGGACGTGCGAGTGCTGGCGCAGTCGGCGGTGCCGGGTGACGGCGCGGGCGCGTGCCTGTTGGTGACATCGGAGGCCGCGCCGGTGCTCGGACTCGAATGCCGGACCTACCCCGAGTTCGCCGGGGACATGACGGCCGCCGTCGATCCGCCGCGCAAGTACTGGGAGGCGGGAACCGGCCAATTGCACATCGGGTTCACCGAAACGAAGATCGCGAAGGTCTTCGCCCGCGGGAACCGGCTGGTCCCCGAGGTGGCGCTCGCGGTGTGCAAGCAGATCGGCATCACCCCGGACGAGATCGACACCCTGGTCACCAACCAGCCCAACCGGCTGTTCCTCCGCAACTGGCGGGACGCACTCGAGCTTCCGGCGGAACGACACCCCGACACGTTCGACGAATGTGGGAACCTGTTCGGCGCCGCGATCCCCGTCACCCTCGACCTCGAGAACCGGGCGGGCCGGATCCCCAACGGCTCCCTGGTGATGATGTCCGCCTTCGCACACGCGGGCGACTTCGCCGGCGCCGGGGCCATCCGATGGGGCGCCGCCCCGGTGGGGGTGTGAGATGACCGCTCCGACCCTTGCCGGCCCCGGCGTGAGATTCGATCTCGCGCTGAGCGAGAACCCCTTCGCCCCACTGCCCTCCGTGCTCGCCGCGCTCGACGGTGTCATGCGGCAGGCGCATCGGTATCCGGAGTTCCTGCCCGACCGGCTGGTCGGGGTCATCGCGGACCATGACGGGCTCGAACACGATCAGGTGGTGGTGGGCGAGGGCGCCACCGGCGTCGCCCTGCAGATCATGCGCTCCGTCGCCGGGCCGGGGGAGCGGATCGTGTTCACCGCCCCGACATTCGACGGGTACCCGATCCTCGCGCGGATCGCGGCCCTCGACGCGGTGCCGGTACCGATCCGCCAGGACGGCGGGCAGGATCTGGCGGCGATGGCGGCCGCGATCGACGACCGCACCCGGCTCGTCGTCGTGTGCCGCCCGCACAACCCCACCGGAACCCTCGTCGGCGCCGCCGAACTGGCGGACTTCCTCCGCCGGGTGCCGAAGCGGGTGGTCGTCGTTCTCGACGAGGCGTACGTGGAGTTCGTCGACCACCGACTGGTCCTGGACGCGCACCGCATCGTCGCCGAACATCCGAACGTCGTGTTCCTGCGCACGTTCTCCAAGGCCTACGGTCTGGCCGGGTTGCGGATCGGATTCGGCTTTGCGAATGCGGCCCTGGCCCGGCGGATTCGAACGCTGCAACTGCCGTTCGGGATGGTCAGCGCCGCCGTTCCCGCGGTCACGGCGTCGTACGCCGCCGAACACGAACTCCGCACCCGGGTGTCCGCCATCGTCGCCGAACGTGAGGAACTGTGGCGCACGTTGCGGGCGGCGGGAATCCCGGTCCCGCGCAGTCACGCCAACTTCCTGTACGTCCCCGGAGCGGGAGTCGGTGACGCACTCGCCCGTGCCGGCATCCACGCGCGCACGTATCCCAACGGTGACGTGCGGATCGCGGTCGGGAACCCGGACGCCGGGCGTGCGGTGGTCGCCGCGCTCAGGCCGACAGTGCTCGGTAGCGCCGCAGTTCCGCGTGCGACTGCGCGTAGCGGTCGAGCATGACGTCGAGCAGTCGGGTGTGTGGTCCGATGGTGGCCGCGTAGGTGATGCCGGGCCCGCAGGATTCCGCGGCGCGGCTCAACCGGTCCGTGAGCAGTCCCGGCGCGAGGAACCACGGTGCGATCACGATGCGTTCGGCGCCGTTTCGCCGTAGCGTCGAAATCGCCTGCTGCACCGTCGGTTCCGCCGCGGTGGCGAAGCACGTGACCGCGCCCGGCCATCGGGTGCCCGCGACGACCGCCCCCGCCAGTGCGCGCGTGCGGTCGTTGGCAGCCGGGTCGGAAGAACCGACCGCGGCGAGGACGATCCCGAGTCCGGACTCGCCGGTCGCACCGACGGCTTCGCCGATCCGGTCCCGGACGGCCTCGACCAGCCGGGCATCGTGCCCGAGAACGTCGGCCTGCCGGACGTGCAGGTGGGGATGACGGAGGCGGGCGGCGTCCAGCAGAGCGGGAAGGTCGACGCGGGCGTGGAACGCGCTGCCCAGCAGCATCGGCACCACGACGGCGGAGGAATGACCCTCGGCGGCGACCGCGTCGATCACCCGGTCCACGGACGGCGCGTTGAGGTCGAGGAAGCACAACCGGACGTCGAGGTCCGGGCGCCGCTCCCGGAGCGCCGACACGGCAGCCGCCACCACCCGCGCACTGCGGGGGTCGCGACTGCCGTGGGCGACAGCGATCAGCGGAGTCATCGCACTAGACGCGCTCGCCGAGCTCCACCGCCGCGATGGCATCCCCGACGAGGCCGGCCGCGAGCGTGTTGCCGCCGGCCGGATCGATCAGCAGGAAGCTGCCGGTGTGGCGGTTCACGGTGTAGTCGTCGGCGACGATCGGCTCGGCGACACGCACCGAGATCTTGCCGATCTCGTTGAGCTCCAGCGACTCCGGGGCGGCCTCCGACGTGAGCTCCTGCTCGTTGAAACGCTCGACGAGCGTGCCCACGATGGCCTGCGTGGTGCGGGTGCCGTGCTTGAGCAGCAGGCGGGCACCGGGACGCAGCGGCTTCTCCGCGAGCCAGCAGACGGTCGCGTCGAACTCGCCGAGCGGCTCCGGGGCGTCGGTGGGAGAGGCGATGACGTCGCCGCGGGAGACGTCGACGTCGTCGGCGAGCACGAGAGTGACGCTGCGGCCGGCGTGGGCGCTGTCGAGCTCGCCGTCCGCCGTGTCGATGCGCGTGACCGTGGTACGGACACCCGACGGCAGGATCACGACCTCGTCGCCCGGGGTCACCTCACCCGCGGCGACCTGTCCGGCGTACCCGCGGTAGTCGGGGAACTCGGCGGTCCGCGGACGGATCACGTACTGGACGGGGAATCGGAGACCGACCCGGTGGGGTTCGGCGTCGACCGGCACCGACTCGAGGTGCTCGATGAGGGTGGGGCCGTCGTAGTACGGGGTGTTCTCCGACCGCACCGCGACGTTGTCGCCGTGCAGGGCCGACACCGGGATCTCGACGACGTCCTCGGACGCCCAGCCGAGAGAACTGGTCAGCGAGTTGAACTCAGCCGAGATGGTCGCGAACACGGTGGCCGGGTCCTCGACGAGGTCGATCTTGTTGACGGCCAGCACCAGCTTGGGGACGCCCAGCAGCGCCAGAACCGCGGCGTGCTTGCGCGTCTGCGAGATGACACCCTTGCGCGCGTCGACGAGCAGGATCACCAGCTGCGCGGTGGACGCACCCGACACCGTGTTCCGGGTGTACTGCACGTGCCCGGGAGTGTCTGCGAGAACGAACGAGCGGCGGGGCGTCGCGAAGTACCGGTACGCCACGTCGATCGTGATGCCCTGCTCACGCTCCGCGCGCAGGCCGTCGACCAGCAGCGACAGGTCGGGGGTGGACAGTCCCTTGTCCACCGACGCCCGGGTGACGGCGTCGATCTGGTCGGCGAGAACCGATTTCGTGTCGTACAGCAGACGGCCGACGAGGGTCGACTTGCCGTCGTCCACACTGCCGGCGGTGGCAAGCCGAAGTAACTGCGTGCTTCGCGGGCTACGCACGTGGAGGTCGCTCATGATCAGAAATAGCCCTCTCGCTTGCGGTCTTCCATGGCCGCTTCGGAAACTCGGTCGTCGCCGCGGGTTGCGCCGCGCTCGGTCAGCCGGGACGCCGCGACCTCGGCGAGGATCGCCTCGTTGTCGCCCGCCTCGGAAAGAACTGCGCCGGTGGTCGACCCGTCGCCGACGGTGCGGTACCGCACCGACAGCGTCTTCAGGTCCTCACCCTCGGACGGTCCGCCCCACACGCCGGGCGTCATCCACATGCCGTCGCGCTGGTACACCTCGCGCTGATGCGCGTAGTAGATGCTGGCCAGTTCGACGTTGTCGCGGGCGATGTACCGCCAGATGTCGAGTTCGGTGAAGTTGCTGAGCGGGAAGACGCGGACCTGCTCACCGGGGGAGTGCTTGCCGTTGTACAGGTTCCACAGTTCGGGGCGCTGCTTCTTCGGATCCCACTGGCCGAAGCTGTTGCGCAGCGAGAAGATGCGTTCCTTGGCCCGGGCCCGCTCCTCGTCGCGGCGAGCGCCACCGAAGACCGCGTCGAAACGGTTCTCGGAGATCGCGTCGAGCAGGGGAACCGTCTGCAGCGGGTTCCGGATCCCGTCGGGACGCTCGGTGAGCCGGCCGTCGGCCAGGTAGTCCTCGACCTTCGCCACGTGCAGGCGCAGGTTGTACTTGGCGACGACGTGATCGCGGAAGTCGAGGACTTCCTGCAGGTTGTGGCCCGTGTCGACGTGCAGCAGCGCGAACGGCAGCGGCGCGGGCCAGAACGCCTTGATCGCCAGGTGCAGTAGCACCGTGGAGTCCTTGCCGCCGGAGAACAGGATCACGGGGCGTTCGAACTCGCCCGCGACCTCACGGAAGATGTGGATCGCTTCCGACTCCAGCGCATCGAGCGTGTCGAACTGCGTCCCGTCCAACTGCGGCCGGGCGGCGGCTTCTGCGAGGGAAGTGGAGATGTCGATGGTCATGAGGCGTGCAACCCGCATTCTGTCTTGGCCTGACCGGCCCAGCGACCGCTGCGCGGATCGCTGCCGGGGGCTGGCTTGCTGGTGCACGGAGCGCACCCGATGGACGGATAGCCCTCGTCGACGAGAGGATTCACCAGAATCGAGTGCTCGTCGATGTAGGACTGCATGTCTTCGTCGGACCACGCGGCGATCGGATTGATCTTCACCAGACCGAACGCGTCGTCGAACGAGATCAGGGGGGCGTTGGCGCGGGTGGGGGCCTCGACCCGGCGGATGCCGGTGACCCACGCCTTGTAGCCGGCGAGCGTCTTCTTCAGCGGGGCGACCTTCCGCAGTGCGCAGCACCGGTTGGGTTCGCGGGCGAACAGATCCTTGCCCTCCGCCGCGTCCTGTTCGGCGACACTCGCCTCGGCGCGCGCGTTGATCACGTTGACGCCGTACACCTGCTCGACGGCGTCACGGGTGCCGATGGTCTCCGCAAAGTGGTAGGCGGTGTCGAGGAACAGCACGTCCACGCCGGGATGAACCTGGGCGGCGAGGTGAACGAGGACGCCGTCCTGCATATTCGACGCGACGATGTAGTCGCTGCCGAACGTGTCCTCGGTCCACTGCAGCAATTCCCGCGCGGAGGCGCCTTCCAGACTTGCCGCCCCCTGCGCGGCAAGGAGCCGAAGGTCGTCCTGTGTGGCTGTCGCGAGATTCAACGCAAGTCTCCTTCGTCTGCGCGCACGACCCATTCCGCGAAGCGTTCACCCTCGTTGCGGTGCTTCACGAAGTGCCGGACGACGCGATCGATGTAGTCACCGAGTTCGGCGCTGGTGACCTTGTGCTGGCGAAGCTTCCGGCCGAACGCCGAATCGAATCCGAGGCTGCCGCCGAGGTGAACCTGGAAGCCCTCCACCTGGTTGCCTTCGCCGTCGTCGACGAGCATTCCCTTGAACCCGATGTCCGCGACCTGCGAGCGGGCGCAGGAGTTGGGGCAGCCGTTGATGTTGATCGTGATCGGCACGTCGAGCTGCGCGTTGATGTCGGCGAGCCGCTGCTCGAGTTCCGGGACGAGCACCTGCGAGCGCTTCCGCGTCTCCGCGAACGACAACTTGCAGAACTCGATGCCCGAGCACGCCATCAGGTTCTTGCGCCAGTGCGACGGACGTGCGGGCAGACCCACCTCGTCCAGGTCGGCGATCAGCTGCTCGAGCTTGTCGTCGGCGACGTCGAGGATGATCAGCTTCTGGTACGGCGTGAAACGGATCTTGTCGCTGCCCGCGCGCTCGGCGGCGTCCGCGACCTTGGCCAGGATCGTGCCCGACACGCGACCCGCGATGGGGGCGACACCGACGGCGTTGAGGCCGTTGCGGGTCTTCTGCACACCTACGTGGTCGATCGGCCGGGTGGGCTTCTCCGGCGCGGGGCCGTCGATGAGCTTGCGCTTCAGGTACTCGGTCTCGAGGACCTCGCGGAACCGCTCGATGCCCCAGTCCTTCACCAGGAACTTCAGGCGCGCCTTGTTCCGCAGCCGGCGGTAGCCGTAGTCGCGGAAGATCGACACGACGGCTTCCCACACGTCGGGAACCTCGTCGAGCGGCACCCAGACGCCGACGCGCTGCGCGAGCATCGGGTTGGTGGACAGGCCGCCGCCGACCCACAGGTCGAGGCCGGGACCGTGCTCGGGGTGGTTGACACCGACGAACGCGACGTCGTTGATCTCGTGCACCACGTCCTGCTGGCCGGAGATCGCGGTCTTGAACTTGCGCGGCAGGTTGGAGTACTCGGGCTTGCCGATGTAGCGGCGGACGATCTCGTCGATCGCGGGAGTCGGGTCGAGGACCTCGGACAGCGACTCGCCTGCCAGCGGTGAACCGAGGACGACGCGGGGGCAGTCGCCGCACGCCTCCGTGGTCTTGAGGCCGACGCCCTCGAGACGCTTCCAGATCTCCGGGACGTTCTCGACCTCGATCCAGTGGTACTGGACGTTCTCGCGGTCCGAGAGGTCGGCGGTGTCGCGGGCGAACTCGGTGGAGATCCCGGCGATGGTGCGCAACTGCTCGACGTTCAGGGCGCCGGCGTCGCAGCGGACCCGCATCATGAAGTACCTGGCTTCGAGCAGGTCGATGTTCTCGTCACCGGTGAACGTGCCGTCGTAGCCCTGCTCGCGCTGGGTGTAGAGACCCCACCAGCGCATGCGGCCACGCAGGTCGCCCTTGTCGATGCTGTCGAAGCCCTGCTTCGAGTAGATGTTCTCGATGCGGGCCCGGACGTTGAGGGGGTTGTCGTCCTTCTTGGCCTGCTCGTTGGCATTGAGGGGCTCGCGGTAGCCGAGGGCCCACTGGCCTTCGGCACGTCGCCGGGCCGGCTTCGCCGTGCGCGTGCGCGCGGGTGCTGCCTGGGCGGCAGCGGGGGAGGCGTCGGTGGTCGACGTCATGGAGCACTCCTGAATCTCACGATGCACCGGCTGAGGCCGAGGAGGAGGGCTGATCCTCGCTCGGGCATTCGAATCCGGCCGGAAGTCGAGAAGAAAGATGAACGGGCTGACAGGCTGAATTACTGCGCGAGACAGGGCAGACAACAACAGCTGCAGACACGCTTGAGATCGACGTGACGACGCGCCACAAGTCGCACTCCGGGTCCGGTCATGTCGACCATTGTGCCACGTCAGATCGCTCACGCAGAGCCGGGCACCGATTTCCACCATTTTTGCGGGAAATATCACGACGAGGGCCTGCGGACAGTCGGGTGGGGACCGCGGGTCGAGAAGCCTGGGAGACTGGAACCGTGAACGGAACGAGTACTTCCACGGTCGGTCGCGACGAGGCGGCGGCATTCGCGCTGCCCGAGAGCGCCCTGGGCGGTGTGGGGAGCCGCCCGTTCGGGATCTACGTGCACGTGCCTTTCTGTGCCACACGCTGCGGATACTGCGATTTCAACACGTACACGGCCGGTGAGCTGGGGACGTCGGCGTCGCCGCAGTCGTGGATGGAGGGGTTGCGCCGCGAACTCGACCTGGCGGCGCAGATGACGGGCGCCCCGGCCGTCGACACGGTCTTCGTCGGCGGCGGCACGCCGTCCCTGCTCGGCGGTGACGGCCTGGCGGACGTCCTCGGTGCGGTCCGCTCGAGTTTCGGGCTCGCGGACGGCGCCGAGGTGACCACCGAGTCGAATCCGGAGTCCACGTCGCCGGAGTTCTTCGAACGGTTGCTCGCGGGCGGATTCACGCGGATCTCGCTGGGCATGCAGTCGGCGGCGCAGCACGTGCTGAAGGTCCTCGATCGCACCCACACGCCGGGACGGGCGGTGGCGGCGGCGCTGGAGGCGCGGGCGGCCGGGTTCGGGCACGTCAATCTCGACCTCATCTATGGGACGCCGGGGGAGCGCGACGAGGACCTCGACCTGTCGCTGGACGCGGTGCTCTCCGCGGGCGTGGACCACGTGTCCGCGTACGCGCTGATCGTCGAGGACGGCACCGCCCTGGCGCGGAAGGTGCGCCGCGGGGAACTGCCCGCACCCGACGACGACGTGCTCGCGTCGCGGTACGAGCGGATCGACGCCCGGCTCGCCGAGGCGGGCCTGACCTGGTACGAGGTGTCGAACTGGGCGCGCGAGGACGCGGCCTGCCGACACAACCTGGGCTATTGGGACGGCGGCGACTGGTGGGGCGCCGGGCCGGGCGCGCACAGCCACGTCGGCGGTGTGCGCTGGTGGAACGTCAAGCACCCGGCGCGCTACGCGGACCAGCTGGCGGCGGGAAGCCTGCCGGTCGGGGGCAGCGAGCAGTTGACGGAGGAGGACGTCCACGTCGAGCGGGTGATGCTGACGGCGCGGCTGCGCACGGGACTTCCCGTGGCCGAACTGGACGACGCCGAGCGGCGCGCGGCCGAGAGGGTGGTCGCCGACGGACTGCTGGTGCGTGCCGGGGAGCACCTGGTGCTGACCGACCGCGGACGGCTCCTCGCCGACGCCGTGGTCCGGACGGTCCTGCGCTGACGTGCAGCGGCCGTCTCAGGCCGTGACGATGCCGGGCATCTCGTCGTAGTCGAACACGCGGGCGTGCAGCACGACGCGGTTCCGCAGCGCCGAGCGCACCGCCCGGTGCAATCCGTCCTCGAGGTAGAGCACCCCGTGCCACTGCACCGCGTGCGGGAACAGGTCGCCGTAGAACGTCGAGTCCTCCGACAGCAGCCGGTCGAGTTCGAGAACCTTGGTCGTGGTGACGATCTCGTCGAGCCGCACCTGCCGCGGCGGGATCTTGGACCAGTCGCGCAGCGACAACCCGTGGTCCGGGTACGGCTTGCCGTCCATGACACCTTTGAAAATCATCGCCTCGTCATCCGCCCGTGGTGGTTGCCTCTACTCGTCTCCGCTCACCACACTAAGGCCTGAACCGGTATCGGCGACGCGACGATTAGACTGGACCGAGCCGAGACGCACGTGCATCTGCGCGTAGCTCAGGGGATGTGACGGCCGACCCGAACGAAGGTTCGGTGACGTCGCTGCTCGTGACGATCGAGAACTGGAGGTGGACGGCGATGTCGAGTACGGACGACAGACGGTTCGAGGTTCTCCGCGCCATCGTCGCCGACTACGTCTCGACCCAGGAGCCGGTGGGATCGAAGGCGCTGGTCGAGCGGCACAATCTGGGTGTTTCCAGTGCGACGGTGCGCAACGACATGGCGTTCCTCGAGAGCGAGGGCTATATCGCCCAGCCGCACACGAGTTCCGGCCGTGTCCCGACCGACAAGGGGTACCGGCAGTTCGTCGACCGCATCGCCGACGTGAAGCCGCTGTCGACGGCGGAGCGCCGCGCGATCCTCGATTTCCTCGAGTCCGGGGTCGACCTGGACGACGTCCTCCGGCGCGGTGTGCGCCTGCTCGCGCAACTCACACGCCAGGTCGCGGTTGTGCAATATCCCACACTCTCGGCGTCGTCCGTCCGCCACCTCGAGGTGGTCGCGCTGACCCCCGCCCGGCTGCTGCTGGTGCTCATCACCGATTCGGGCCGAGTGGATCAGCGGATCGTCGAACTCGGCGACGTCCTCGACGACGAGGACCTGGCGCGGCTGCGCGGACTGCTCGGCGGCGCCCTCGACGGCAAACGGCTCGCGGCGGCGTCCATCGCCGTGTCGGAGCTGGCCGACGAGGCCCCCGAAGATCTGCGCGACGCCGTGATCCGGTCGGCCACCGTGCTGGTGGAAACGCTCGTCGAGCATCCCGAGGAGCGGCTGGTCCTCGGCGGCACCGCGAACCTGACCCGCAACGCGGCCGATTTCACGGGAATCAGCGGATTCCCCGGTTCGCTGCGCGCGGTCCTCGAGGCGCTCGAGGAGCAGGTGGTGGTGCTCAAGCTGCTGGCCGCCACCCAGGACGCGGGCACGGTGACGGTGCGGATCGGCGAGGAGACCCAGGTGGAGCAGATGCGCGGCACCTCCGTCATCTCGACCGGCTACGGTGCGGCGGGCACCGTGCTCGGCGGAATGGGCGTGCTCGGACCCACCCGGATGGACTATCCGGGAACAATCGCGTCGGTGGCAGCCGTTGCGAGATACATCGGCCAGGTGCTCGCCGAGCGGTGACGGCCGGCCCGGCGACAGCGCCGCGCGTGGACAGCGCGCACGGACCAGTGGCGAGATAACGAAGTAGAGAAGGACGAGAGACTCAACGTGGCACGGGATTACTACGCAACGCTCGGCGTCGATCAGAAGGCGACCGATCAGGAGCTCAAGCGCGCGTACCGCAAGCTTGCGAGGGAACTGCATCCCGACGTGAACCCCGACGAGGCGGCGCAGGCCCGGTTCCGGGACATCTCGACGGCCTACGAGGTGCTGTCGGACCCGGAGAAGCGCCGCATCGTCGATCTCGGCGGCGACCCCCTGTCCTCGGGCGGCGGCGGAGGCGGTGCCGGCTTCGGCGGCGGTTTCGGTGGTGGCCTCGGCGACGTGTTCGAAGCGTTCTTCGGCGGCGGAGGCGGTGCGGGCCGCGGGCCGCGCGGCCGCGTCCAGCCGGGCGCCGATTCACTGCTGCGCACCAAGTTGACGTTGGCGGAGTGCGCGACCGGCGTCAGCAAGCACGTCACCGTCGAGACGGCGATCCTGTGCGACAGCTGCACCGGTTCGGGCACCAACGGCGATTCCACGCCGGTGCGCTGTGAGACGTGTGGCGGCGCGGGCGAGGTCCAGTCCGTGCAGCGTTCGTTCCTCGGTCAGGTCATGACGTCCCGGCCCTGTCCCACCTGCCGCGGTGCGGGCGAGACGATTCCCGACCCGTGCCACAAGTGCGGCGGCGACGGCCGGGTGCGCGCCCGCCGCGACATCACGGTGAAGGTGCCCGCCGGCGTGGCGGGCGGCATGCGGATCCGGCTCGCCGCGCAGGGCGAGGTCGGCCCGGGCGGCGGACCCGCAGGCGACCTGTATGTCGAGGTGGTCGAGCAGGCGCACGAGGTATTCGTGCGCGACGGCGAAGACCTGCACTGCACGATCCGGGTTCCGATGATCGACGCCGCCCTCGGCACGACCGTGACGATCGACACGATCATCGACGGTCCCAAGGAGATCACCATCGAGCCGGGCACCCAGCCGGGGTCGGTGACGGTCCTGCGCGGGCACGGCATGCCGAAGTTGCGGTCCGGTATCCGCGGCGACGTGCACGCGCACCTCGAGGTCGTGGTGCCGTCGCGCCTCGACCACAAGGAGACGAAGATTCTCCGCGAACTCAAGGACCTGCGCGACCGCGACGTCGCCGAGGTCGTCTCCACTCAGTCCCAGCACAGCGGCGGATTGTTCTCGCGCCTGCGTGAAGCGTTCAGCGGTCGCTGACCGTGGCGGCGACGGTCTTCTTCCTCGACCCGCTGCCCGAGGTGGGGAGCACCGCCGTCCTGGACGGCCCCGAGGGCAGGCATGCCGCGACGGTGCGCCGGATCGGTGTCGGGGAGCGGATCGTGCTGGCCGACGGCCGGGGTGGTCTCGCCGACACCGAGGTGACGGCGGCCGGGAAGGACCGGCTCGAACTCACCGTCCACGAACGGCGTCAGGTGACGGCGCCGTCGCCGAGTGTGACCGTGGTGCAGGCGCTTCCGAAGGCGGAGCGGTCCGAGCTGGCGGTCGAACTGGCCACCGAGGCGGGGGCCGACGCGATCGTGCCCTGGCAGTCGTCGCGGTGCGTGGCGCGGTGGGAGGGCCCGAAGGTCGCGAAGGGTGTCGCTCGCTGGCGTAGCGCCGCTCTCGCCGCCGCCAAACAGTCCCGGCGGGCGATCGTGCCCGAGGTGTCGGAACTGCACCGCACCGCGGGAATGCTCGCCGTCGTCCGCGAAGTGGTCGGCCGGGGCGGAGTCGTCGCCGTGCTGCACGAGGCGGCGGCGCAGGGCCTCGCCGAGCTTCCGCTGCGTGCGGCCGCCGAGATCGTGCTCGTCGTCGGTCCCGAGGGCGGCATCTCCGAGGAGGAGATCACCGCTCTGACCGAGGCGGGCGCCGTGCCCGTGCTGCTCGGTCCGCACGTCCTGCGGACCTCGACCGCGGCGGCCGTCGCGCTGGGCGCCATCGGCGTCCTCACCGACCGCTGGGGCGCGGCCCCGCTAGCCTGACTGTCCGTGGACCGCATTCGCATCGCCTACGGAACCGAACCGCAGCAGTTCGGGCACTTCTATCCGCCCGAGGAACCGGTGTCGACCCCGGTGCCGGTGGTGATGGTCGTCCACGGCGGTTTCTGGAGCGGGAAATACCACCTGAACCTGGGCACGAGTTTCGCGGTCGACCTGGCGCGTCACGGTGTCGCGGTCTGGAACATCGAATACCGCAGGCTCGGTGCGGGCGGCCGGTGGGACGAGATGTCCGCCGACGTTCTCGCCGCGCTCGACGCGATCGCCGGTCCGGTCGCCGAGCGGTCGCCCGTCCCGTTCGACCTGTCGAAGGTCCGGGTCGTGGGTCACTCGGCGGGCGGGCAACTCGCGGTGTGGCTGGCCGGTCAGCGGCAGACGGCGGTCCGGCCGGAGAAGGTCGTGTCGCAGGCCGGCGCCCTCGACCTCGCCTCCGCGGGGGAACGCGGCAGGCGGATCGGATACATCGAGGATCTCCTCGGGGTGCCGTTCGACGAGGACCCGGAGCGGTACCGCGCCGCATCCCCGCTGCACCGCATCCCCACCGGGGTGCCGGTGGTGTGCATCCACGGCACGGAGGACGCACAGGTCCCCGCGAAGGTGAGCGTCCGGTATGGCGAGGCGGCGCGGGCGGCAGGCGATCCGGTCGCGCTGCACATCGTCGAGGGAGAAGACCACTACGCGTTCCTGAATCCCGAGACCGAATGCTGGAAGATCTCGCGGGACGCCCTACTGTCCGGAGGCGAGTTCTGAGCTGCGGTCACCGGATTCGGGTGTGACCGTGCGTCCGGGCGGGACGAGGGCCACGACCACCGAACCGATGCCCGGCGCGAGTCCGTCGGCCGGGCCGCCGGGAAGACGAGGCGCGGCGGTGGCTGCGCGAGAATCCGGACGTCCCGCATCGGTGACGGCGTCGCGTAATCGGGTGGGCGCTGTGACCTGCGAGCGATAGACTTCGTTCATCGCGACGTCCGTCGTGACCGACCAGGAACCGGGAAGAAGGCCATATCCCTCACGTGAGCGAACAAGACCAGAACGGCGAGACGTTCGGCGCCACGCGTCCGGCGGAACGCACCGTGCGTTCGAGTATCGATCTCCCACCCGAAACGGTCCCGCCTCTCCTCGGTTCTTCCGACGAGAATCTGCGCGCTCTCGAACGGGTCCTGGACGCAGACATCCATGTACGCGGCAACGCCGTCACGTTGACGGGACGGCCCGGCGACGTCGCGCTCGCCGAGCGGGTCATCGCCGAACTGGGCGCCATCGTCGGTCGCGGGCAGCCGCTGACCCCCGACGCGGTGCGCCGCACGGTCGGCATGCTCACGCAGGGCCTGAGCGAATCGCCCGCCGAGGTCCTCACCCTCGACATCCTGTCGCGTCGCGGCAAGACGATCCGGCCGAAGACGCTGAACCAGAAGCGGTACGTCGACGCGATCGACGCCAACACCATCGTGTTCGGCATCGGGCCCGCGGGCACCGGCAAGACGTACCTCGCCATGGCGAAGGCGGTGCAGGCCCTGCAGACCAAGCAGGTGTCGCGGATCATCCTCACCCGCCCCGCGGTCGAGGCGGGGGAGCGGCTCGGGTTCCTGCCCGGCACGCTGCACGAGAAGATCGATCCGTACCTGCGGCCGCTGCACGACGCCCTGCACGACATGATGGACCCCGAGGCCATCCCGAAGCTGATGCAGTCGGGTGTCATCGAGGTGGCGCCGCTCGCCTATATGCGCGGCCGCACGCTCAACGACGCATTCATCATCCTCGACGAGGCGCAGAACACCACCGCCGAGCAGATGAAGATGTTCCTCACCCGGCTGGGCTTCGGTTCCAAGGTCGTCGTCACCGGCGACGTCACGCAGGTGGACCTTCCGGGCGGCGCCCGGTCCGGGCTCCGCGCGGCCACCGAGATCCTCGGTGACATCGACGACATCTACTTCGCCGAACTCAACAGCAGCGACGTGGTCCGGCACCGGCTGGTGTCCGACATCGTCGACGCGTACGAGCGTTTCGAGGCGGACCAGGACGGCAAGGTCGAGCTCGGGAACCGCGCACAGCGGAGAGCGGCGCACTCGCGTTCTCCACGACGGTAGGGTGAGTGTCGCCGGAACCAGGAGAAAGCGACACACATGAGCATCGAAGTCTCGAACGAATCGGGCATGGACGTCTCCGAAGAGGAGCTGATCAGCGTTGCCCGCTTCGTGATCGCGAGGATGGACGTGCACCCCGCGGCCGAGTTGTCGATGGTCCTCGTGGACTCGGCCACCATGGCCGACCTCCACATGCGGTGGATGGACCTGCCCGGTCCCACCGACGTGATGTCGTTCCCGATGGACGAGCTCGAGCCGGGCGGCCGCCCGGATTCACCCGAGCCGGGACCGTCGATGCTCGGCGACATCGTGCTGTGCCCGTCGTTCGCCGCGGACCAGGCCGACAAGGCCGGTCATCCGCTGGCCCACGAACTCGCTCTGCTCACCGTGCACGGTGTGCTGCACCTCCTCGGCTACGACCACGCCGAACCGGAGGAGGAGAAGGAGATGTTCGGCCTGCAGAACCAGTTGCTCGACGACTGGTACGAGGATCTGCGCCGGGCCGAACGCGACGCCGCGCTCGCTGCCCGGGACCAGAAGCTGCTCGGCAAGGCCGGCTTCTTCGACGCCCCGGATCAGTAACCGCCACGTGAAGGGTCTTCTGTGAGTAGCGCCATTGCGCTGATCGTCCTCGCGATCGTCCTCGTCCCTCTCGGTGGTGTCTTCGCCGCCGTCGATTCCGCACTCAACACGATCTCGTCCGCGCGCATCGAGGAGATGGCGAAGGAGGATCGCCCCGGCGCCACCCGGGTGCTCCGCATCCTCTCGGATCGTCCCCGGTACGTGAATCTGATGGTGCTGCTGCGCATCCTGTGTGAGATCACGGCGACGGTGGTGCTCGTCGGAGGCCTGTCCGATCTCCTCGAACCCGTGTGGGCGCTCACGTTCACCGCCGTCATCATGGTGCTCGTCGACTACGTGGTGATCGGGGTCGGCCCGCGGACGCTCGGTCGCCAGCACGCCTACACGATCGCGCTGATCACGTCGTTCCCGCTGCAGGTCATCGGAACCCTGCTCGGTCCGATCAGCCGCTTGCTCATCCTGATCGGCAACGCGATCACCCCGGGCAAGGGATTCCGCAACGGCCCCTTCGCCTCCGAGATCGAACTGCGCGAACTCGTCGACATGGCGCAGGAACGGGGCGTGGTGGCCGACGAGGAACGCCGGATGATCCAGTCCGTCTTCGAACTCGGCGACACCTCCGCCCGCGAGGTGATGGTGCCGCGCACCGAGATGGTGTGGATCGAAAGCGACAAGAGCGCCGGGCAGGCGACGTCGCTGGCCGTCCGCAGCGGACATTCGCGGATCCCCGTGATCGGGGAGAACGTCGACGACGTCCTCGGGGTGGTCTACCTCAAGGACCTCGTGCAGCAGACGTACCACTCCCGCGACGGCGGACGCAGTGTCCTCGTCGGCGACGTGATGCGGCCCGCCGTCTTCGTGCCCGATTCCAAACCGCTCGACAGCCTGCTCGCCGAGATGCAGCGCGACCGCAACCACATGGCCGTGCTGGTCGACGAATACGGCGGCATCGCAGGCCTGGTCACCATCGAGGACGTCATCGAGGAGATCGTCGGGGAGATCGCCGACGAGTACGACCAGGACGAGACCCCGCCGGTCGAGGACCTCGGCGACGGCATGTACCGGGTGTCCGCGCGGCTGCCGATCGAGGATCTCGGTGAACTGTTCGGCATCGAGGTGGAGAACGACGAGGTCGAAACGGTCGGTGGGCTCATCGGATACGAACTCGGCAGGGTGCCGCTCCCGGGATCGGAGGTCGTCTCGCATGGTCTCGTCCTCCGCGGTGAGGGTTCGCCCGACGTGCGCGGGCGGGTGCGGATCAGCACGGTCTTCGTGCAACGCGCACCGATCGACGAGGACGACGGTGGCGGCCGTGAACGGGAGGGCGACGATGACTGAACTGGACGCCGAGGACGCGAAACTGATCGTGCTCGCGCGAGGAGCGTTCGGCCGCACCGGAAGTGGTCAGGGCGCTGCCGTCCGCGATCTCGACGGCCGCACCTACTCTGCCGGCGCGGTCGCGTTGACGGCGCTGTCGCTGACCGCGCTGCAGGCGGCCGTCGCGGCGGCGGTGTCGAGTGGTGCCGAGGGTTTCGAGGCGGCAGCCGTGATCGGCGGGAATCCGGACGACCCGGGCATCGCCGCGCTACACGAAGTCAGTGCGCAGGCGGCCGTCGTCTTCGCGCGAACCGATGGATCCGTGATCGAGGAGCAACATGAGTAAATCCGAATTCCGTTCCGGATTCGTCTGTTTCGTCGGACGGCCCAACACGGGCAAGTCCACGTTGACCAACGCGCTGGTGGGCAGCAAGATCGCGATCACGTCCTCGCGGCCGCAGACCACCCGGCACACCATCCGCGGCATCGTGCACCGCGACCACGCGCAGCTGATCCTCGTCGACACCCCGGGGTTGCACCGTCCCCGGACCCTCCTCGGCCAGCGCCTCAACGACCTCGTGCGCGACACCTACTCCGAGGTCGACGTGATCTGCCTGTGCATCCCGGCGGACGAGAAGATCGGCCCCGGGGACCGGTGGATCGTGCAGCAGGTCCGGCAGATCGCGCCGAAGACCACGCTCGTCGGCATCGTCACGAAGATCGACAAGGTCAGCAAGGACATGGTCGGGCAGCAGCTGCTCGCCGTCTCCACGCTCCTCGGGCCGGAGACGGACGTCGTGCCGGTGTCCGCCGCGTCCGGTGAGCAGGTGGAGGTGCTGGTCGACGTCCTCGCATCGAAGATGGAGGAGGGGCCGGCATTCTACCCGGACGGCGAACTCACCGACGAACCCGAAGAGACGCTGATGGCCGAACTGATTCGCGAGGCCGCTCTCGAGGGGCTCGGCGACGAACTGCCGCACTCCCTGGCCGTGGTCATCGAGGAGATCATCCCCCGCGAGGGGCGCACCGAGAAGCAGGGCGAACTGCTCGACGTGCACGCGCTGCTGTACGTCGAGCGGCCATCGCAGAAGGGCATCGTGATCGGCAAGGGCGGCGCCCGCCTCCGCGAGGTGGGGACCAAGGCGCGGCTGCAGATCGAGAAACTGCTCGGCACCAAGATCTTCCTCGAACTGCACGTGAAGGTCGCCAAGGACTGGCAGCGCGACCCGAAACAGCTCGGCAGGCTGGGGTTCTAGGCGGCTCCGCCGCCCGTGAGTGGTTAACGAGTCCAGGGACTCGTTAACCACTCACGGGGCCGGCGGCCCGCAGGAGAAGCAGCACCGACGCCGCGAAGTCGTGTTCCCCGTCGCTTCCGGTGGCGAGTCTGCGCAGTTGCAGGCCGGCGATGGTCGCCACGACCGTGGGGGCGACGGACTCCGCATCGGGGACGCCGAGGGCGGTGAGAATCGTCACCGTCAATTCGTCGTACGCGGCGAAACATTCGGCGGCGGCCTGACGGAGTTCGTGATCGCGACCCGCCTGGATGTACAGCTCGAACGGGGCGATCCGCTCCGCGGAGAACGCCAGATCCTTCGCGACCTTCTCGGTCAGTGCGGCGACGTCCTCGAAGCTGAGCCCCTTGTCGCGGTACCCCTCCGCCAGCTCCGACAGCCGCTGCGTCTCCTCCGTCACGAACCCCGACAGCGCGGCGCGCAGCAGGTCCGTCTGTGTGGGGAAGTGGTACGTGATGGAGCCGAGGGACACCCCGGCCTGCGCCGCGATCCGCCGATTGGTCACGCCGGGAATGCCTTCCGTGCCGACGATGTGCAGCGCCGCCGCGAGGATGCGGTCACGGACGTCCGTCGAAGCCACGGTCACCACCACTTCCCGGGACGTTCCAGGTCCCACCGGAGCACCGACTCGAGCTGGGCCGCAACGGAAACCAGGAGCGGCTCCGCGTTGTCGTGCCCCATCAGCTGGGCGCCGATCGGCAGGTTTCCGGACGTGAACCCGGCCGGGACGCTCACGCTCGGCCAGCCCAGCACGTTCCACGGCCACGCGTACGGGCAGACCGCGGTGATCACCTTGTCCGTGGCCCACGAACCGATGCCGTCGATCTCTTCGACCCTCGGCGGGGGAGTGGCGGTGGTGGGGGCGAGGACGAGGTCGTACTCGTCGAAGATCGCGCCGACGCGTCGCCGCATTCTCGGCTCGGCCGCCCGGGCGGCCCGGAGCGGGGCCCCGCGCAACAGCCGCCCGGTCCGGGCGTTGCCCTTCGTGCGGGGGTCGACGAGGGACGGGTTGGGGACCTTCCGCATCCAGTCGTCGATGCCGACCATCGACCGGGGGAGGAAGCCGAGACCGAACATGATCCCGTAGTCGGGGTCGTCCACCACGACGCGGTGCCCGAGCCTGCGCAGTGCCTCGGCGATCCGCGCGACGCCCCGGCGCACCTCGGGGTGCAGCGTCGTGGGGGTGGCGGTGAACGGGATCCGCAGGGACAGCGCGATGCGCAGCGGACCGGGGTCGCGGCCGACGGCGTCGCTGACGGTGACCGGCGGCGGTGTGTGGAGGTCGCCCTCGTGCGGTCCCGCCGCGACGTCGAGGAGCAGGGCCGCGTCGGCGACCGTCCGGGCCAGCGGTCCGTTGACGGTGAGACCGTAGAACGCCTCGGCGGCAGGCCAGGTGGAGATGCGGCCGCGTTGCGGTTTGATTCCGACGAGGTTGGTCCACGCGGCGGGGATGCGGATGGAACCGGCGCCGTCGGAACCGATCGCGGCGGACACGAGGCCGGCGGACACGGCCGCCGCGGCGCCCCCGGACGACCCGCCCGGGGTGTGGTCGCCGTTCCATGGATTGCGGGTGTGACCGAAGGCGGGTCCACCGGTGAGCGGCCACTGCCCCAGTTCGGGACTGTTCGTCTTGCCGACGACGACGGCACCGGCCGCGCGCAGTCGCCGCACCATCTCGGAGTCGCGCGCCGCGGGCGGGAAGTCGCCCGGGCAGCCGAACGCGGTGGGCTCCCCGGCCACGTCGACGTCGTCCTTGACGGCGATCGGGACTCCGAGGAGCGGGAGGCGTTCACCGGCGGCGATCCGGCGGTCGGCCTCGGCGGCCTCGGCCAGGGCCTTGTTCCGGCGGACCACCTTGAACGCGTTGAGCGTCGGCTGGCCGGCGTCGATGCGATCGAGGGCGGCGCGGGTGGCCGCGACCGACGTGGTGTCGCCGGAGGCCAGGGCTTTCACCTGTTCGACGAGTCCGGGTGACCGGTCGCCGTCCTCGTCGCGCCGCTGTTCGCTGCCCAGTTGTCCCGTGCTCATCTCGCCCCTCCCCGTGACTGTTCGTTCGAACGAACAGTATCAGCGGAGGTGCCTGCGGACTACCCTTCCGATCGCCTCGGCGGCCCCGCGAGCCTGCGATTCCGGCAGGCGTGCATACCCACAGACCAGCCCGCGCGGACCGGCGTCGGTGGTGCGATAGTCGGCGAGGCTCGGCACCGTCACCCCGTGGTCTTGCAGTTCCGCCGAGAGGGAGACGTCGTCGACCGAGCGCGGCAGTGTCAGGACGACATGGAGACCGGCCTCGATGCCGGCGACCCCGACGCCGTCCGTGCCCACAGCGGACAACTGCTGCTGCAGTGCGGCGACGAACGCCGACCGGCGGGCCGCGTACGTGCGGGAGGCGCGGGCGAGGTGCCGCGACAACGCACCCGAGTCGATGACATGCGCCAGCGCGAGGGCCGTGATCGCACAGCAGGCCTCGCCGGTCGTGTTCAGCGCCCGGACGATCCCTGGCCGCAGCGCCGGAGGGGCGATCACCCACGCCACCCGGACCGCGGGAGTGAGGATCTTCGACGCGGTGCCCACGTACGCCACGCAGTCGGACCCGCGGTCGATGCTGCGCAGGGCGGGCAACGCCGACACGTCGTAGCGGAACTCGCCGTCGTAGTCGTCCTCGATGATCAGCGTTCCGGACGCCGCGGCGTCGGCGACGAGCCGGGCCCTGCGGCCCACCGGCATCCGGGCGCCCATCGGATACTGGTGGGCCGGCGTGCAGTAGGCCGCCGCGTCGGTGCCGCGCAGCAGTGCGGGATCGAGGCCGTCGTCGTCCACGGGCACGCAGCGCGCCCGCGCGCCCGCGGCCTCGAGGACCAGGCGGGCCCGGGTGTAGCCGGGCTCCTCGAACACCACGTCGCGGCCGCTCAGCCCGGCCGCGGCGAAAAGAGTCCGGAGCGCGGAGCCCACTCCCGGAACGATCACGAGTTCGTCGGGCCGCGCCGCGATGCCCCGGGCGCGGCGTAGATGCCCCGCGAGGGCGCGCCGCAACTCCGGGTGCCCGTCGGGGCCGGGAACGTCGGACGTCACCGTGGCGGCCGCGGCCGACCGCCACGCCCGGCGCCAGTCGGTGGTCGAGATCAGGCCGGGGTCGGGGTGGCCCGGGGTGAGGTCCCACCGCGCCTCGCGTGTCGCGGGCGCGGCCTGCGACGCCCGCTCCGACCTGTGCGTGATTGCGTGCGAGGCGACGTGCGCGCGGGCCGCCACGTCGGCGCCCGGTGCGATCCGGGTGCCGGAACCGGCGCGGGCGTTCGCGTATCCGGACGAGCAGAGTTCGTCGTACGCGTCGACCACCGACGCCCGCGCGACCGTCAGGTGGCCGGCGAGCGCCCGCGTGGAGGGCAGCGGATCGCCGGGCCGCAGACGGCCGCCCCGGATCTCGTCGAGGATCGACTCCGCGATGCGGTGCCGAAGCGGTGCGTCGGTGTCGGGGAGCCGCAACGTCAGGTGCATTTCGGGGCTGATCCGGGGCATGAACCCACAATACTGGTCTGCCGATATTTTCAATTGTGGATCTGGAAGCTGAACCACATGCGGGTGAGGATTGTCTCGTGGACAAGATCAGGAGATACCCGGACCGTGCCCGAACCGAACGTGCGCAACTCGACGCCGTCCTCGACGCCGCGCCGATGGGCACCCTCGCCACCGTCGTCGACGGCCTGCCCTGGGCCGTGCCGATGCTCTACGCCCGCGACGGCGACCGGATCCTGCTGCACGGTTCCACCGGGGCCGGCGCGCTGCGGCAGGTCGCGGCAGGCGCCCCCGCGGTGTTGTGCGTCGCGATGCTCGACGGAATCGTCGTCGCGGACACGCTGTTCGACTCGTCCGCCAACTACCGTTCCGCGGTGGTCCGCGGCAACCTCGTGACGCTGGACGCGGACGAATCCGCCGGCGCCCTCGACGCGCTGTCGGACGTGCTGATCCCCGGTCGCAGCAGCGAGGTCCGGGGACACCGTCGCAAGGAACTCGCCGCGACGCTGGCCCTCGCCCTCCCGATCACGCCGGGGCAGTGGACCGTCAAGGTGCGGGACGCACCGCCGGGCGAACCCGCCGAAGCGAGCAGTGCGTGGGCCGGGGTCGTCCCCGTGCGGTCGGTGGCCGGTGCTCCCGTCCCGGCGCCGTGGGTGGCGACCGGCACACCCGTGCCCGCCTCCGTGTCGCGGCTGACCCGGACCGCGTAAGGAAAGCGTCAAGAGCCCTGGACGTCCCGTAAGCGCTTCGTCAGCGAAGCCGCTGTCGCCCGGATCCGGCGCGATGCTGGCATGACACCCCGCAACCGTGGGGTGTCATGCCTGCGCTGAACCGCAGGATCTGTACGAAGAGGGATCCTCACATGGCCGACGTGGCCTACGTAGCGCTCGTCCTCGGCGGGTTCGCCTGTTGCGCGCTCGTTCTCCGTGCCCTGCAGACCGGACGCGTGAAATGACCGGCGCCGGAATACTCGCCGTCGCCCTCGTCGCGATCGCGGCGGCGCTCGTCGTGTATCTGCTGGTCGCGCTCATCGACCCGGAGCGGTTCTGATGACGCCCGCCCTCGCGGCCGGCCTGCAGATCGCGTTCGTGATCGCGGTCCTCGCGGTGTTGTACGTGCCGGTGGGCGACTACATGGCCCGCGTCTACGACTCGCGCCGCCACCTGCGGGTCGAATCCGTGCTGTACCGCCTGTGCCGCATCAACCCCCACGCGGAGCAGACCTGGTACGGCTACGCGGGCAGCGTGCTGGGCTTCTCGATGGCCGGCGTGCTCTTCCTGTATGTCCTGCAACGCATTCAGGGTGTGCTTCCGCTGTCCGGCGACCTGTCCGGGGTCAGCCCCGCGGTCGCGTTCAACACGGCCGTGTCGTTCGTGACCAACACCAACTGGCAGTCCTACGCCCCCGAGACCACGATGAGCAACCTGACCCAGCCGGTCGGACTCGCCGTGCAGAACTTCGTGTCCGCGGCGGTCGGCATGGCCGTCGCGGTCGCGCTGATCCGCGGGTTCGTCCGCGTGGCCCGCGGCGGTGAGATCGGCAACTTCTGGGTGGACCTCACCCGCGGCAGCCTGCGGATTCTGCTGCCGTTCTCCTTCGTCATCGCGTTGATTCTGTTGAGCCAGGGCGTGATCCAGTCGTTCCACACGGGATTCGAATCCACCGGCCTGGACGGCAATGCCGTCACCAACGCCCTGGCGCCCGTCGCCTCGCAGGAGGCGATCAAGGAACTCGGCACCAACGGCGGCGGCATCCTCGCCGCCAACTCGGCACACCCGTTCGAAAACCCCACCCCGGTCAGCAACATCGTCGAGATCCTCGCCATCCTGCTGATCCCGGTGTCCCTCACCCGCACGTTCGGCACCATGGTCGGCGATCCTCACGACCGAGCGAGCGCGGTGTCCGGCCACCGCCAGGGCCTGACGCTGCTCGCTGTGATGGGCATCCTGTGGGGTTCACTGCTCGCCGTCACCCTTGCCGCCGAATCGGGACGACGCGGCGTCGCAGCCACCGCGGCAGGCGCGATGATGGAAGGCAAGGAAGTCCGCTTCGGCATTCCGGGCACCGCGTTGTTCGCCGTGAGTACCACGGGAACGTCCACGGGCGCGGTGAATTCCGCCCACGACAGCCTGTCGCCGCTCGGTGGCGGAGCCGTGTTGCTGAACATGCTGCTCGGGGAGATCGCGCCCGGCGGTGTGGGCACCGGGCTCTACGGCATTCTCGTCCTCGCCCTCATCGCCGTCTTCGTCGGTGGACTCCTCGTCGGCCGCACACCCGAGTACCTGGGCAAGAAATTACGGCAACGGGAGATCACCCTCGCCGCGCTGTCGGTGCTGGTGATGCCCGCGCTGGTCCTGATCGGAACGGGCATCACCGTGATCCTGTCCTCGACCACCGGTTACCAGGGCAACAGCGGCGACCCCGGCAGTCCCGGATCGATCCACGGATTCTCGGAGGTGCTGTACGCGTTCGCGTCGGCGTCGAACAACAACGGCAGCGCGTTCGGCGGGCTGACGGTCACGAGCGACTGGTTCCAGACCGCGCTCGGCGTGTGCATGCTGTTCGGCCGGTTCCTGCCGATCATCTTCATCCTCGCGCTCGCCGGATCCCTGGCGTCGCAGAAGAAGACGGCCGCGGGCGCCGGAACCCTGCCGACGGCGGGCCCGATGTTCACCGGGCTGCTCACCGGCACCGTCGTGCTCGTCGCGGCGTTGACATTCTTCCCGGCCCTCGCGCTGGGACCGATCGCGGAGGCTCTGCAGTGAGTGTGAACGTGACCAGTCGTCCGGCGACCGAGCTGACGACGCCGCCCGAGGGCGGCCACGGCCCGGCGCCCGTGAAGGCCGGGATCTTCAGTCCCGCCCAGCTGGTGACGGCGTTGCCGGGCGCGCTGCGCAAACTCGACCCGCGGCACCTCGCCCGCAACCCGGTGATGTTCGTGGTGTTCGTCGGTTCCGTCGTCACCACCGTCATGGCCGTCGCCGACCCGTCGGTGTTCTCCTGGGCGGTCACCGCGTGGCTGTGGTTCACCGTGCTGTTCGCGAACCTCGCCGAGTCGGTCGCGGAGGGGCGGGGCAAGGCGCAGGCGGCGAGCCTGCGGAAGGTGAAGCAGGACACGGTCGCCCACAGGATCACCTCGAGCGGCGCTCTGGAATCGGTGCCGGGCACCGACCTCGTCGTCGGCGACCGCGTGGTCGTCGTCGCCGGTGAGGTGATCCCGGGCGACGGCGACGTCGTCGAGGGCATCGCCACCGTGGACGAATCGGCGATCACCGGCGAGTCCGCGCCCGTCGTCCGCGAATCCGGTGGTGACCGGTGCGCCGTCACCGGCGGCACGACCGTGCTGTCCGACCGGATCGTCGTCCGCGTCACCGCGGCCCCCGGGCAGTCGTTCGTGGACCGGATGATCGCCCTCGTGGAGGGGGCGGCGCGGCAGAAGACGCCGAATGAGATCGCGCTGAACATCTTGCTGGCGTCGCTGACGATCGTCTTCCTGCTGACCGTCGTCGCGATCGGCCCGATGGGCCTGTACGCGGGGCAGGAACAGGACCCGATCAAACTGATCGCGCTGCTGGTGTGCCTGATCCCCACCACGATCGGCGCCCTGCTGTCGGCCATCGGGATCGCCGGGATGGACCGGCTGGTGCAACGGAACGTCCTGGCGATGTCGGGGCGGGCGGTGGAGGCCGCCGGCGATATCGACACCCTGCTGATGGACAAGACGGGCACCATCACGTTCGGCAACCGGCAGGCCACCGCCCTGCATCCCGCACCGGGAGTGTCCGCGCGCGAGCTGGCAACGGCGGCACGGCTGTCCAGCCTCGCGGACGGCACTCCCGAGGGGCGCAGCATCGTGGACCTGTGCGCCCGGGACTTCGGGTTGGACCCCGCGCCGTCCGAGGCTGAGAGGGCAGCGGAGTTCGTTCCGTTCACCGCGCAGACCCGGATGAGCGGGCTCGACATCCCCCACGTGAGTGCTAAAGCGTGCCCCGGCACACGACGCCACTCACATGGGGCCGAGTTCGACGGCACCCGCATCCGCAAGGGCGCGAGCGACGCGGTGCTGAACTGGGTGCATTCGCTCGGCGGACACACCTCGCCCGCGGTCACCGGCACGGTGAACGAGATCGCGCAGGCCGGCGGAACACCCCTCGTGGTGGCTTCGATCCACGCGGATGCGCCGACGGTGCTGGGCGTGATCGCGCTGTCGGACGTGGTGAAGCCGGGCATCGCCGAGCGGTTCGCGGAACTGCGGGCGATGGGAATCCGCACGGTGATGATCACCGGCGACAATCCGCTCACCGCCAAGGCGATCGCGGCCGAGGCCGGTGTCGACGACTTCATGGCGGAGGCGACACCCGAGGACAAACTCGCGCTGATCCGCAAGGAACAGGAGGGCGGACGGCTGGTCGCGATGACCGGTGACGGCACCAACGACGCCCCGGCCCTGGCCCAGGCGGACGTCGGGGTCGCGATGAACACCGGCACTTCCGCGGCGAAGGAAGCCGGGAACATGGTGGATCTCGATTTCGATCCCACCAAGCTCATCGAGGTGGTGGAGATCGGCAAGCAGCTGCTCATCACCCGAGGTGCGCTGACCACGTTCTCCCTCGCCAACGACCTGGCCAAGTACTTCGCCATCCTCCCCGCGTTGTTCAGCGTCATCTATCCGCAGCTGGACACGCTGAACATCATGCGTCTGGCCACCCCGGAATCGGCCATCCTCTCGGCGGTGATCTTCAACGCCGTCGTGATCGTGGCGCTGATCCCGTTGTCGCTGAAAGGTGTTCGCTACCGGCCGTCGTCGGCGTCGACACTGCTGGGCCGCAACCTGCTGATCTACGGCCTCGGCGGCGTGATCACACCGTTCGCCGGTATCTGGCTCATCGACCTCGTCGTCCGTCTCATTCCCGGAATTGGGTGACTTCGCATGCGTTTTCTCATCGGACTGCTCCGGCAGACCTGGGCCGGACTCCTCGTCCTGCTCGCACTCACCGCCGTTCTCGGCGTGCTCTATCCCGCCGCGGTGTGGGGGGTGAGCCGGATCGGCGCAGGCGCGGCGGAGGGTTCGCCGGTCCGCGACACCACCGGATGCGTCGTCGGGAGCCGGTGGGTCGGTGTCGACCCGCAGGTGCCGGCAGGGGACCCGGACCCGTTCTTCCACAACCGGGTGACCGGGTCGGTCGCCGCACAGGATCCGTTCGCACCGGGCGACCCCGCCACCGCGCTGCCCACCAACCAGGGACCGAGCAGCGAGATCCTGGCGGCGTTCGTCACCCAGCGCCGGAACGCGATCGCCGCCCGCGAGGGCGTGCAACCCGAGTCCGTGCCGGCGGACGCGGTCACCGGATCGGGTTCCGGCATCGATCCGCACATCAGTCCCGCGTACGCCGCATTGCAGGTGCCGAGGGTCGCGCAGGTGAACGGCCTGAGCGAGAGCCGCGTCCGGCAGCTGGTCGACGAGAACACCGAGGGAAGGCAACTCGGGTTCCTCGGGGAGCAGCGGGTGAACGTCCTCGAGCTGAATCTCGCCCTCGGCCTGACCGTTCCTCGGTGCACCGCCCCGACAGCTGGTGGATGATGGCGAGGTGAGTGGTACCGGACCCGAGGGCGAACGCCGGCGCGGCGAACTGCGCATCTATCTCGGTGCCGCACCGGGTGTCGGCAAGACGTTCGCGATGCTCGGCGAGGCGCACCGCCGCCGCGAACGGGGGTGCGACGTCGTCGCGGCCGTGGTGGAAACCCACGGCCGCGACCGCACGGCGGCGCAACTCGGTGACCTCGAACTGATTCCGCCGAAGGTCATCGCCTATCGTGGCACGCTCGGCCGCGAGCTGGACGTCGAGGCGGTGCTGGCCCGCAGGCCGGCTCTGGTGCTCGTGGACGAACTCGCGCACACGAACACGCCGGGCAGTGTCCACGAGAAACGCTGGCAGGACGTGGAGATTCTGCTCGGCGCGGGCATCGACGTCCTCTCGACGCTCAACGTCCAGCACCTCGAAAGCCTCAACGACGTGGTCCAGCGGATCACCGGAGTGGTGCAGCAGGAGACGGTCCCGGACGAGGTGGTGCGCGCCGCCACCCAGGTGGAGCTGGTGGACATCACCCCGGAAGCGCTGCGCCGCAGGCTGTCCCACGGCAACATCTACGCCGCGGAGAAGGTCGACGCCGCGCTGAGCAACTACTTCCGGAAAGGGAACCTCACCGCGCTGCGCGAACTGGCCTTGCTGTGGGTTGCCGATCAGGTCGATGCCGCACTCGCGAAATATCGTGCGGAGAACAAGATCACCGACACGTGGGAGGCCCGGGAACGGGTGGTGGTCGCGGTGACGGGCGGACCGGAATCGGAGACACTCGTCCGGCGGGCAGGGCGGATCGCGTCGAGGTCCAGCGCCGAGCTGATCGTCGTGCACGTGGTGCGCGGCGACGGCCTCGCCGGCGTGTCGGCCCCGGAGATGGGCAAGGTGCGGACGCTCGCCGCGAGCATCGGGGCGAGCCTGCACAGCGTCGTCGGCGACGACGTCCCGACCACACTCCTCGACTTCGCCCGGACCGCGAACGCCACCCAGCTGGTGCTGGGCACGTCGCGACGCTCGAGGTGGGCGCGGATCTTCGACGAGGGAATCGGTGCGAGCGTGCTGCACCAGTCGGGGTCGATCGACGTGCACATGGTCACGCACGGCGAATCCCACCGGCTGAGGCGGTTGTCGCCGGTGGGATCGCGGTCCCGCACGATGATCGCCTGGATCGCCGCGGTCCTCGTGCCGACGGTGGCGACCGTGGTGATGAGCGCCGTCGACCGCTGGCTCGGGCTGGTCGGCGAGGGCGCCCTGTTCTTCATCGTGGTGCTGCTCGTCTCGCTGCTCGGCGGTGTCGCCCCCGCAGCGTTCTCCGCTCTGATCTCGGGTCTGTTCCTCAACT
Source organism: Rhodococcus sp. T2V (assembly GCF_029269925.1). NCBI lineage: Bacteria > Bacillati > Actinomycetota > Actinomycetes > Mycobacteriales > Nocardiaceae > Rhodococcus > Rhodococcus sp. T2V. The sequence continues at coordinate 27,975 of NZ_JARJBD010000019.1, read as the reverse complement.
ACTTCTTCACGCCGCCGGTGCGGAGCTTCACCATCGCCGAACCGGACAACTTCATCACCACGGTCGTGCTGCTCGTGGTCGCCGTCGCCGTCGCGGTCCTGGTCGACGCGGCCGCCAAGCGTTCGCGGGAGGCCAGGCGGGCGTCGCAGGAGGCCGAGTTGCTCGCGCTGTTCGCCGGATCGGTGCTGCGGGGGGCCGATCTCGGCACGCTGCTCGAGAAGGTGCGCGAGACGTACGGTCAGGAGTCGGTGAGCGTCCTGCACCGGGACCGCGGTCTCGTCGGGTCGGTCGGGCCGCACCCACCGGCGAGCGTCGACGACGCCGACACGGTCTGCGAGGTGGGGGAAGGAGAGTACGCGCTCGCCCTCCGCGGCAGCGAACTGCACGCCCGGGACCGCCGCGTGCTGCTCGCCGTCGCGAATCAGGCCGTGGGCATGATCCGCCAGACGGAACTCGCGCAGGAGGCGGGGCAGGCGCAGGCGCTGGCCGAGGCCGACCGGCTGCGGCGGTCGCTGCTGTCCGCCGTCAGCCACGACCTCCGGACGCCGCTGGCCGCGGTCAAGGCCGCCGCGTCCAGCCTGCGCAGCGACGACGTCGACTTCTCCCCGGAAGACACCGCCGAACTGCTGGCGACCATCGAGGAATCGGCTGACGTCCTGACCTCTCTCGTCGGCAACCTGCTCGACTCGTCCCGGCTCGCGGCGGGAGTGGTGACCCCGACGCTGCGGCCCGTGTACCTCGACGAGGTGGTGCACCGGGCGCTGGTGGGGCTGGGAATCGGCGGCCGGACCGGGACACGGGCCCGCGAACGGGTCGAGGTCGACGTCGGAACGGTCGCGGCGATGGCGGATTCCGGCCTGCTCGAGCGGGTGCTTGCGAATCTGATCAACAACGCGCTCCGCTACGGTGAGGACTCCGTGATCCGGGTCGGTGCCGCGGCGGTGGGAGACCGTGCCGTCGTCACCGTCGCCGACACGGGCCCGGGAATTCCGCGGGGGCGGGCGGAGGAGATGTTCGCCCCGTTCCAGCGGCTGGGGGACCGCGACACGACCACGGGAGTCGGGCTCGGGCTCTCCGTCGTCCGCGGATTCGTCGACGCGATGGGCGGCACCATCAGCGCCACCGACACCCCCGGTGGTGGTCTGACGATGGTGGTGGAACTGGCCGGGGCGGGAGGGGAGCACCCATGACGAGAATCCTCGTCGTCGACGACGAACCGCAGATTCTCCGCGCCCTGCGAATCAATCTCAGTGTGCGCGGGTACGACGTGGTGACGGCCGCATCCGGGGCCGCCGCACTGCGCGCCGCGGCCGAGCGACCGCCCGACGTGATCGTGCTCGACCTCGGGTTGCCCGACATGGACGGCACGGAGGTGCTCGCGGGCCTGCGCGGGTGGTGCCCGGCGCCGGTGATCGTGCTGTCGGCGCGCACCGATTCCGCGGACAAGGTGGAAGCCCTCGACGCCGGCGCCGACGACTACGTCACCAAGCCGTTCGGGATGGACGAGTTCCTGGCCCGGGTGCGGGCAGCGGCCCGCCGGGCGACGACGGCCGTCGACACGAGCGAACCTGTGGTGGAGACGGATTCGTTCACGGTCGACCTGGCGGCGAAGACGGTGCGGCGGGCGGGTGCCGAGGTGCACCTGACTCCGACGGAGTGGGGGATGCTCGAGATGCTGGTGCGCAACAAGGGCAAGCTGGTGGGGCAGAAGGAACTGCTGCGAGAGGTCTGGGGTCCGGCATACGCCACCGAGACCCATTACCTGCGGGTGTATCTGGCGCAGTTGCGGCGCAAGCTCGAGGACGACCCGTCGCACCCGCGTCACCTCATCACCGAGGCCGGGATGGGGTACCGGTTCCAGGTGTGAGGCCCCACATGGCGGGAGGGGGCGGAAGCGAACGCACACGTTGTGTTGGTTAGCCTTGCCTTATGAGAATGAGAATGCTCGTGCCGGTGTCCCTGCTGGTCCTGGCGCTGGCCGGCTGCGGGAGCGGCGGCGGGGAAGAATCGGAACCGGCGGCGGGCGCCGGCGACGCAGCCTTCCCGGCCGTGGTCGCCACCAAGTTCGGCGACGTCACGGTGGAGTCGAAACCCGAGCGTGTGGTCGCCATCGGCTGGGGTGACGCCGAAACCGCGCTGGCGCTCGGTGTCGAACCCGTCGGAGCCAGCGACTGGGTCGCGTTCGGCGGCGACGGCGTCGGACCGTGGGCGGAGGGGAAGTACACCACGGCACCGACGATCATCGGAACCCTCGAACCGTCGTACGAGCAGATCGCGGCGCTCGAACCGGACGTCATCCTCGACACCAAGAGCGCCGGCGACGAGGAACGCTACGGCCACCTGTCGCAGATCGCCCCGACGATCGCGCTGCCGGAAGGCGCCGACAACTACAAGACGCCGATCGAGAGTCAGGTGTCGATGGTCGCGACCGCCCTCGGCGTGCCGGAGCAGGGTGAAGCGCTGCTCGCCGACATCGACCGGCGGTTCGCGGACGCCGCCGCGGCCCACCCCGAATTCGCGGGGAAGACGATCACCGTCGGTGCCTACTCGGGCACCGGATGGGGCGCCTACACCACGGACACCGAGCGGCTCCAGTTCATGAAGAAACTCGGATTCGTCAGCAACCCGGCAGTGGACGCGCAGCCGGCGGTGAAGTTCTCGGTCCCGGTGTCGGAGGAGAATCTCGGCGTGATGGACGCCGACATGGTGGTCGTCTTCCCGATCGGCAGGCCCGCCGCCGATGCCGCGAACCGGCCGCTGTTCCAGGCGATCCCCGCGGTGCGCGACGGACGGTACCTCGTGTTCGACGATCAGGCCGTCTCCAAGGCGTACTCCACCAACTCGGTGCTGTCGCTGCAGTACGCGCTCGACACCGTCGTCCCCCTGGTGTCCGAGCGGCTGCGGTGACGCTCAGTAGAGCAACGTCCGAGTTAGGGTAACCTTCGGCGGCTCGGGCGGGTCCCACATGCCCGCGGCTCGGCCTGCGGAATGTGGTCGCCTCGGCGTGGGAGACTGGACCGGTGAGGTTGTATCGAGACAATGCGGTGGTCCTGCGCCAGCACAAGCTGGGCGAGGCCGACCGTATCGTCACACTCCTCACCCGGCAGCACGGTCTGGTGCGCGCGGTCGCCAAGGGAGTGCGCCGCACGAAATCCAAGTTCGGCGCCCGCCTCGAGCCGTTCGCGCACATCGACGTGCAGCTCTACCCGGGCCGCAACCTCGACATCGTCACCCAGGTCCAGACGGTTGACGCGTTCGCGACCGACATCGTCGACGACTACTCCCGGTACACCACGGCGTGCGCGATCCTCGAGACCGCCGAGCGGCTCGCCGGCGAGGAACGGGCCCCGGCGCTGCAGCTGCACCGCCTGACGGTCGGGGCGCTGCGGGCCGTCGCGGAACACCACCGGCCGTGCGAGCTGATCCTCGACGCCTTCCTGTTGCGGGCCATGGGTTTTGCGGGGTGGGCGCCTGCTCTCGACGACTGCGCGCGGTGCAGCGCACCCGGCCCGCACCGGGCATTCCACGTGGCCGCCGGGGGAGCGGTGTGCGTCCAGTGCCGGCCGCCGGGCGCCGCGACCCCGTCGCCGGGTGTCCTCGACCTCATGGACGCGCTGTTCCGCGGGGACTGGGCGAGCACCGAGCAGGTGCCCGAGTCGCTGCGAGGGCAGGCCAGCGGTCTGGTCGCGGCGCATCTGCAGTGGCACCTCGAACGGCAACTCCGCACCCTCCCGCTGATCGAACGCGCACGACCGCATGCGGCGGTAGGGGGCGAGGATTCGGTCAGGCAGGATGGGGACCGTGATTCGACGACGCGAACCCCGAGCCCCGCTTGATTCCGGGGCCGGGCGCCAGATCCGGCCGCCGGACCCGCATCCCTCGGGCGCCCGCCCGCCGGGCCTGCAACCCGAACTCGTGCCCCGGCACATCGCGCTGGTGATGGACGGCAACGGCCGTTGGGCGCAGGAGCGGGGACTGCCCAGGACCGCAGGCCACGAGCGCGGCGAGGCCGTGTTGATGGACGCCGTCTGCGGGTGCATCGAGATGGGCGTCGAGTGGTTGTCGGCGTACGCGTTCTCCACCGAGAACTGGAAACGCAGCCCCGAGGAGGTGCGCTTCCTGATGGGCTTCAACCGCGACGTGATCCGTCGTCGCCGTGACGAGATGCACGAGATGGGGGTGCGGGTGCGGTGGGCGGGTCGCAGGCCCAAGCTGTGGCGCAGCGTCATCAAGGAACTCGAGATCGCCGAGGAGTTGACGAAGCACAACACGGTCATGAACCTGACCATGTGCGTCAACTACGGCGGTCGCGCGGAGATCGCCGACGCGGCGAAGGAGATCGGCAGGCGGGTCGCGGCGGGTCAGCTCGACCCGGAGAAGATCACCGAGGCGACCGTCGCCCGCTACCTCGACGAGCCGGACATGCCGGACGTCGACCTGTTCCTCCGGCCGTCCGGCGAGCAGCGCACGTCCAACTTCCTGATCTGGCAGTCGGCCTACGCCGAGATGGTGTATCAGGAGAAGCTGTTTCCCGATTTCGACCGCCGCGACCTGTGGGCGGCGTGCGTCGAATACGCGTCGCGTGACCGCCGGTTCGGTGGCGTGAAATGACCGTCGACGGGGCGCCCGCACTGCTCGGGCGGGCAGCGGACGCACTGGAGCACTTCGCCACCGTCGCCCGGGCCGAGGACGGCTCGCTGAGCTTCGAATACGCCGGGGCGCTGTGCTCGATCAGTGCGATGACCCTCACCGACGGCCTCGACGTGCTGTCGATGACGTGCGTGCTGGCCTGGGATCGTCCGGTCAGCGCCGCGCTGCACAAGAAGGTCGCGGAGCGCAACGGCGCGCTGCAGTTCGGTTCGATCGCCGTGTTCGGTCACGGCAGGCTCGCGGACGTCATCCTGCGTTACACGTTCCCCGCCGCCGGGCTCGGGGACGAGGCGCTGACCACGATGCTGCTCCTCGTGCTGAGCGGCGCGGACACCGCCCGGCAGGGACTGATCCCCTGACGTTCACCGCGGCGCGTTGCAGTCCTTGCAGAGACCGAAGATCTCGATGGTGTGGCTGACGTCGGAGAAACCGTGGGCGTCGGCGATCGACTGCGACCACTGCTCGACGGTCGGCCCTTCGACCTCGACGGTGTAGCCGCACGCGCGGCAGACCAGGTGGTGGTGGTGTCCGGACGAGCAGCGCCGGTACACCGATTCGCCGGTGTCGGTGCGCAGGACGTCGACGGTGCCGGCGTCGGCGAGCGTCTGCAGGGTGCGGTAGACGGTGGTCAGCCCGATGCCCTCGCCGCGCTTGCGGAGTTCGTCGTGCAGTTCCTGCGCCGACCGGAACTCCTCGATGTCGTCGAGGAGCGCGGAGATGGCGCTGCGCTGCTTGGTGGCGCGGACTCCCACGACGACGGGCTTGCGCTGGCCGGTGTTCTGGGTCAAGGCGTTCATCCTTCCTCGGCGTGCGCGACGGCGTCCACGACGATGTGGGCGAGGTGGTCGTCCACCAGGCGGTAGAGGACCTCACGTCCGGTGCGTTCGCCGCGCACGACGCCCGCGGCCTTGAGCACGCGAAGATGCTGGCTGATCAATGGTTGTGTGACGCCGAGCGCCCCGACGAGTTCGTGCACGCACCGTTCCGATTCGCGGAGCTGGAGGACGATCGCGATGCGGACGGGGGCGGCGAGGGCGCGCAGGATGTCCCCGGCCGCCGTCAGCGTCTCCTTCGACGGCACGGGAGCCGGGGGAGCGGCCTCGAACGGATGCGGGGCCGCCTCGAACGGATGCAGATCCCCGGGATCGACGACGCTCACCAGTGATCTCCTTCGGTGTGCCGGACAATGGACGGGACCGTGGCCGCGTGGCCGTCGGCCCCGGGAGGAACACCCCATCTTATTGCAAATCGATTCCATTTTGATATGCACGAATACGCATGTCAACCGGCGGGGTGAACCGACGGTGATCGGGCAGATAGGCTGGGATCCGAAAAGCGCACGTGAACCATGCATCTATTACCCAGATGGAGAGCACCCGAGTGGCACCGAAGTCCAAAGTCGAAACCGTCGTCAATCTCGCCAAGCGTCGTGGCCTGGTCTACCCGTGCGGTGAGATCTACGGAGGCACGAAGTCGGCCTGGGACTACGGCCCCTTGGGTGTCGAGCTCAAGGAGAACATCAAGAAGCAGTGGTGGCGCAACATGGTCACCAGCCGCGAGGACGTCGTCGGCCTCGACTCCTCGGTCATCCTGCCGCGCGAGGTGTGGGTGGCGTCCGGCCACGTCGGCGTGTTCAACGACCCCCTCGTCGAGTGCCTCAACTGTCACAAGCGTCACCGTCAGGATCACCTGCAGGAGGCGTACGCGGAGAAGAAGGGCCTCGACAACCCGGACGACGTCCAGATGGACGTCGTGGGCTGCCCCGACTGCGGCACCGTCGGCCAGTGGACCGAACCCCGCGATTTCAACATGATGCTCAAGACGTACCTCGGCCCGGTCGAGAGCGAAGAGGGCATGCACTACCTCCGCCCGGAGACCGCGCAGGGCATCTTCGTGAACTTCGCGAACGTGCTCACCACGTCGCGCAAGAAGCCGCCGTTCGGCATCGGCCAGATCGGCAAGAGCTTCCGCAACGAGATCACCCCCGGCAACTTCATCTTCCGCACCCGCGAGTTCGAGCAGATGGAGATGGAATTCTTCGTCAAGCCCGGCGAGGACGAAGAGTGGCACCAGTACTGGATCGACTACCGCATGGACTGGTACACCGGGCTGGGTATCAACAAGGACAACCTGCGGCTGTACGAGCACGCGCAGGACAAGCTGTCGCACTACTCCAAGCGCACCGTCGACATCGAGTACCGCTTCCACTTCCAGGGCAGCGAATGGGGCGAGCTCGAGGGTGTGGCCAACCGCACCGACTTCGACCTGTCGACGCACTCGACGCACTCGGGCACCGACCTCAACTACTACGACCAGGCCTCCGGTGAGCGGTACACGCCGTACGTCATCGAGCCGGCAGCCGGTCTCACGCGTTCGCTGATGGCGTTCCTCGTCGACGCGTACACCGAGGACGAGGCGCCGAACGCGAAGGGCGGCGTCGACAAGCGCACGGTGCTGCGGCTGGACCGTCGTCTCGCCCCGGTGAAGGCCGCGGTGCTGCCGCTGTCGCGTAACGCGGACCTGACGCCGAAGGCGAAGGATCTCGCCGCGACGCTCCGCCAGCACTGGAACGTCGAGTTCGACGACGCAGGCGCGATCGGCCGCCGGTACCGCCGTCAGGACGAGATCGGCACGCCGTTCTGCATCACCGTGGACTTCGACACCCTCGAGGATCACGCCGTGACCGTGCGTGAACGCGACTCCATGGCCCAGGAGCGGGTCGCGCTCGACCAGGTCGAGGGCTACCTGGCGCAGCGCCTCATCGGATCCTGATCCGCGGTCACCTGCGCGCGTCGCAGGTGGTCGTCAGATAGTTCGTCAGGATTCGCCGGTTCTCCTCGGACACCGGGATACGCGAGTATTCCGGTGCCGAGGAGCCGACCGCGATCCACAGCGGAAAGACGAAGGGCTTCTTCGCTTCCGCGAGTGCGTGCGGGTCGCAGCGTGCCGCGTCGATCGTGATGTCGATGCTCAGCCGGTCCTCGTCCGCCCGCATGGTGGCGGGCAGCGCCCCGCGCAGGGCATACAGGACGCTGCCGCCGATCTCGTCGACCCGGACGTCACCCGACGCCGTTCCCCTACTCACGACGAGCTGAGCGGGGAGGGGCGCGGCCGGCTCCGGCGGCGTCGCCGCCGGGATCAGTGTCACCGGGACGGCCCGCGCCAGTTCCTCTGCGGCGCAGTCTCCGTCGTGGATTCGGTCGAGGACGTCGTACGGGGTGGCGAGCGGCACCCGCACGGGCGACGCGCCCTGACCGGCGACCCCGATCACGGCGTACGCCGGTTCCGGTCGGGTGTCGCAGCGGACGGCGCCGTACTCGGCCTCGACGTCGATCCGGTTGCCGGGACCGAGTTCGACGACCCGCCCGGTTTCGGGCGCCGCCTCGAAGCCCGGGCTGTCCAGCGCCACGGATGCCACGGTGACGGGCGCGCCGCCGGTATTCGCGATCCGGACGTGGATCCGGCCGCCCGCCGCGTCGTCCTCCCGGCTGCGGTACGCCTCCGCCGACAGTGGGATCGCCGACTCGTCCCCGGCGTCTCGCCCGCCCGCGCAGCCCGACAGGACGCCACAGCAGGTGGCCGCGACGCAGGCGAGTGCGACGAATGCTCGGGAGGACGTCAGAATCGGCCGCCCCCGCTGATCCGGCCCGAACTGCTCGGCCCGCCGAACGAACGGGGACCGCTGCCGCGGCCGCCGCCGGAGCCGCGGCTACCCCAGTTGCCGCCGCCGCTGAATCCGCCGCGCAGGATGCTGTCGATCAGGATGCCCCCGAGGATCGCGCCGGTGGCATTCCCGCCACCGCCACCGGCGCCGGGGCCGGGGCCGGGGCGCTGACGGGACTCCCAGCGGCCCACGTCGTTCTGCGCCAGCCGCAGCGCGTCGGCGGCCAGGCTCGCGGCGGCCTGGGCGTGCTGCAGCGCGCGGGAGGCGTCGGAGGTGCGCAACTGCTGGGCCCCCGCCAGGTGCCGCTGTGCCTCCGTCAGGCGGGTCCTGGCCTCCGCTCCCACCGCGCCGCGGCGGGTGCCGATGAAGTCCGATGCCGCCGTGACCTGCGACTGCGCGGCCACGAGGTCCTGCTCGAGACGCTGCTGTGCATGCTCGGCCTGCTGCCGTGATTCCTGCGCCTCGGCGAGGATCGCGTCGAGTTCCGCGTCGGCCTTCACGATCTGGGTGAAGCTGCCGAGCGGGTCGGTGTCCGCGGCTGTCCGGGCCGCCGCCAGCGCGGCCTCGGCCGCGGTGCGCGCCGCCGCGAGCCGGTCCCCACCCTGCTCGGTGAACCGGGCCGCGGCCGCGATCCCCGCCTCCACGTCGGTGATCGCGGCGGGCAGCGTGGCGATGGCGTGCCGGATGTCCTCCGCGGCGTGATCGACGGCGTCGAGCAGGATCCGGGCCTGTTCGAGGGCGCCCTCGGCGCCGCGGATCGCCGACACCGCCGGTCCCTGCTTCCCCGGTGGCAGGGCGACGGCGTCCCGGCCCTCCGTTACGGCCTTCTCGGCGTACGCGAGCCGTTCCTCCGCCATCGTGACGTTGTGGGCGACGGAAGCGAGTGCGGCGGCCGGGAATTCGGTCTGCAGGGTGGCGAGGGTCCGGGTGGAGTCGGGGATGCGCACGGTCAGCGCCACCATGTCGCGGGTGAGCGCGTCGAGCCGGTCGGGGGCGTTGATCAGCAGGTCCCGCAAACCGTCGAACTCCTGGACCTTCTCGTTGAGTTCGCGGTCGGCGCGCCCGCACGAGGTGATGATGTCGATGAGCATCTCCCGCCGCTGCTGCGGGGTCTCGGGGATCGCGTCGTCGAGCCGCTGACGTACGGTGAACGCCGCCGCGAGGGTGGACTTCGCCGTGTCGAACGCCGCCGTGAACGCGGCGGTGGCCTGCTCGCCGAATTCGCCGCGGGCCAGTTCGAGTTCCTCCTGGCTCGTGCGCAGCGCGTCGTCCGTCTCGACGAGCACCTCCTTGGCGCGCTCGTCGAGGGTCGGCAACGGCAGCGCCGTCAGTGCGGCCGTGTCCTCGGGGCTGATGCTGCGCGCTGCCTCGACGCCGGCCCGGGACCGGTCGTGCTTCTTCTTCCGCGAATACAGCACGACCCCGCCCACGCCCACGACGACCACGCCGCCGCCGATCAGCAGCGTGCGCACCGACATACCGCCGCCCGGACTCATCTCGTCGCCGAGCCCCCCCGCCGCGGCGATCGCGGCGCCGGCCCAGTCCTCCTCGCGCAGGGCGGGTTCCACCGCGTCCACCCGGATCGACTCGGCTTCGTCGCTGGTGATCTCGGACAGACCGTCCGGTGCGATGAGGGCGTACTCACGGTCGACCGTCGCGACCGCGAGCAGTGCGTCACGATCGCCGAGGGACGACGCCTGCGCCGTCTGATCCGCCCACGGTCCGGCGCCGAGACCGTTGAAGTCGGGGACGTAGACCACCCACAACCGCACCTTGTGATCGTCGTAGAGCTGATCGATCGCGGCCTGGACGTCGCTCTGCTGGTCCGCGTCGAGCACCCCGACGGTGTCCGTGATCTGGCCGGGCAGACGGAACGGTGCGTCCGCCGACGCGATCGCGGGGGAGAACAGGATCGCCACGAGCGTCAGGAGTGCGGAGACGGCGCCGAGGGCGGCGAACCGCCGCGCGCCGGGGACAGGGAGTCCGGGGTGGGACGACGGCGTCTGCTCGAGGCGCGGTGCGAGTGGCATGGCAGCAAATCTATCGGGTGTGGCGAGTCGTCATCGGGACAGTTCGGCGACAGCTGGCAGAATCAGGGAGTGAATTCTGCACCGAGCCGTGAACGCCACGACCTCCCGCGCCGTCCTGCGCGCCTGGGGTTTGCAGGCACGCTGGCCCGGTGGACCCGCCGGATCATCGCCGGCGTCGTTCTCCTCGCGGCGGCCCTGGTGTTCGGCACCGCGGTCCGGGTGTGGCAGGTCGCGCGGATCGACGACACGTCGACGGCCGACGCGATCGTGGTGCTCGGCGCCGCCCAGTACTCGGGAACGCCGTCGTCCGTGTTCGAGGCCCGGCTCGAGCAGGCGTACAAGCTGTACGAGCGCGGGGTGGCCCCGGAGGTCATCACGGTGGGCGGCAAGCAGGAGGGCGACGAGTACACCGAGGCCGCGTCCGGGAAGAACTACCTGATCTCGCGCGGTGTCCCCGCCGACAGCATCACCGCCGTCGAGGAGGGGTCCGACACCCTGCTCAGCATCGAGGCGGTGAGTGAGACGATGGGTGCGCAGGGCATCGATTCGGCGGTCCTCGTCAGCGACCCGTGGCATTCGCTGCGGACCCGGACGATGGCCCGCGACGCCGGCCTCGAGGCCTGGACGGCGCCCACCCGGCAGGGGCCCGCGGTGTTCACCCGCGAATCGCAGTTGCACGGAATCGCCCGGGAGACAGGGGCGTTGATCTGGTATCAGCTCACCCACTTCTCGGCCGACTTCCCGTACACGGCGGGACAGTAGGCGTTGCGATGACTCGACACACGACACCCCTCGGCGAGGTGTACTCCGCGCACGACGTCGCCCGGCGGGTCCGCGAGGCACCGAAACGGGCCGGGATCCCGGGCAGCCAGATCGCGGCCGCACAGCACCGGTCCGTCTTCTCCCGCGACCGCGCGCGCGTCCAGCATTCGGCGGCGCTGCGCAGGCTCGCCGACAAGACCCAGGTGGTGGGCCCCCGGGACGGGGACACTCCGCGAACGCGGTTGACGCACTCGATCGAGGTGGCGCAGATCGGCCGCGGGATCGCCGACGGTCTCGGCTGCGATCCCGATCTGGTGGACCTCGCCGGCCTCGCGCACGACATCGGTCACCCGCCGTATGGTCACAACGGCGAGAAGGCCCTCGACGAGGTCGCGGAAAGCTGCGGCGGGTTCGAGGGCAACGCCCAGAATCTGCGCATCCTGACGAACCTCGAACCGAAGGTGCTCTACCCCGACGGACGTAGCGCCGGGCTCAACCTGACCCGGGCATCGCTGGACGCGGCGATCAAATACCCGTGGATCCGGCCGCGCCCGGGCACGAAGTTCGGGGCCTACGACGACGACGCCGAGGTGCTCGCGTGGATCCGCGAGGGTGCCCCGGACCGTCACAAGTGTCTCGAGGCGCAGGTCATGGACTGGGCCGACGACGTCGCCTACTCCGTGCACGACGTCGAGGACGGGGTGATCGACGGGCGCATCGACCTGCGTGCGCTGGCCGATCCGGTGGACCAGCGGGCGCTCGCCGAGTTCGGCGCCGCGGAGTTCGCGGGACTCGACGTCGAGGAACTCGTCGAGGCCGCGAAACGGCTGAGTCTCCTGCCGGTCGTCGTCGGGGTGGGCAGCTACGACGGCACGCTCACCAGTTCGGTCGCCTTGAAGAACCTCACCAGCGAACTGGTGGGCCGGTTCGCGACCGCAGCGATCATCGGGACCCGCGACGTCCACGGCGACAAGCCGGTCGCCCGGTACGACGCCGATCTGGTGGTCCCGCCGGTGGTCGCGTCCGAGGTGGCGCTGCTCAAGACGTTCGCATTGAATTTCGTGATGTCCGATGCCGGCCACCGGGCGCGGCAGGAACGGCAGCGGGACCGCGTGCACCGCGTCGCGGAATGGCTGCTCGCGACCGCACCCGACGGTCTCGACCCGATCCTGGTTCCGGCCTGGAACGCCGCGGCCGACGACCCCGCGCGGGTCCGGGTCGTCGTCGACCAGATCGCCTCCTACACCGAGAGCAGGCTCGAACGCGTCGACAAGTCCAGTCTCGGGGCCCAGGCGAGCTGGGGCTGACGAGCGTCGAAGTCGGACCAATCCGCCCGCCGCGGTGCTCCGAATAGGAGTACAGACAGCTTGCACCCCCTACGTACAGCACACCCGAGGGTCAGGGAGACCGGATGAAGTCTGCAGTGCGCAAGATCATCGGTTCGACGTCCGTAGCGCTGGCGGTGGCGGTCGGCGCCGCCCTGCCGGCCCCACCCGCGGCACAGGCCGCGCCCGTGTATCCGTTCGCGGACCCGGACCCGTTCTACGGGGCACCCGCCGATGTCGGGGCACGCGCCGACGGTGACGTGCTAGCGAGCCGCGCGGTCGTCGCCACCGGTTTCCCCACCGCCGACGCCTGGCAGGTCAAGTACAAGTCGACCAACTCCGCGGGCGCGCCCATCGCCGCGGTCACCACGGTGCTGGTGCCCCGCGGCACTCCCGCGAACCGGCCGCTGGTGTCGTATCAGCCGTTCGTCAACGCGCTCGGGCTCGAGTGCGCCCCGTCGCATCAGCTGTTCACCGGCGGACTCCAGGAGGCCCCGGCCCTCAACGCCCTGCTCGCGCGGGGCTGGGCGGTCGCCGTCCCCGACCACCTCGGTCCCACCAGCGCGTACGGGGCCGCGAAACTCGGCGGCCGGCTCGTGCTCGACGGCGTCCGCGCCGCGCAGCGGTTCCCGGAGGCCGGGCTCGGCGGCAGTCCGGTCGGGCTCGCCGGCTACTCGGGAGGCGCCATGGCGACCAACTGGGCTGCGGCGCTCGCCCCCACCTACGCCCCGGAGTTGAACATCGTGGGCGCCGCCGAGGGCGGCACCCCGGTCAACATCGGCGAACTGGCCGACCGCCTCGGCGGCACCCGCTCGCAGGCGTTCGGCCTGGGATTCGCGGCCGCCATCGGGCTCGAGCGTGAGTACCCGACGCGGTCCCGGCTCGGGGACGGCCTCAACGACAAGGGGCTCGCCCTGCGGGCGCAGATGAGCAACATGTGCACCGATTCGATCCTCGGTGCCGGGGCCGGCAGATCGCTGCCCGACCTGACCAACGGTCCCGGGATCCTCGCCGATCCGTCCGGCCGCGCGGTGATGGACGAGAACAGCGTCGAGCTGTATCCGGGAGTTCCGCGGACGCCGATGTTCGTCTGGCACGGCGGCGCGGACCCCCTCGTCGCCATCGGACCGGTGCAGAACACCGTCGCCCGGTACTGCTCACAGGGTGCGCGGGTACAGTTCGACGTCATTCCGGGCGCCGACCACGGCACCGCCACCATGCTCGGAGCCGGCCCCGCGTTCGGCTATCTCGGCGACCGATTCGCCGGGATTCCCGCCCCCTCGAACTGCTGATCCCGAGGCGGAATTCCGGGCTCCGGGAGAGCGCCTAGACTGTCGGGCGTGGCTGGCAGAATCCCTGATCGTGACGTTGCGGCCATTCGCGAGCGCACACGGATCGAGGACATCGTGGGGGAGTACGTCTCCCTCAAGCGCGCAGGCGGCGACTCCATGAAGGGGCTGTGCCCGTTCCACGACGAGAAGTCGCCGTCGTTCCACGTCCGGCCCAACCACGGCCACTTCCACTGCTTCGGGTGCGGCGAGGGCGGCGACGTCTACTCGTTCCTCCAGAAGATCGACCACATCAGTTTCGTCGAGGCCGTCGAGCAACTGGCCGACCGGCTGAACTACACCATCTCGTACGAGGGCGGCGGCACGTCGGTGCAGCGCGACCGCGGCACCCGCGCCCGGCTGGTCGCGGCGAACGCGGCGGCGCAGGAGTTCTACTCGGCGCGTCTGCGGGAGCCCGACGCGCAGGCCGCCCGCGACTACCTGACGGAACGCAACTTCGACGCCCAGGCCGCGCAGCAGTTCGGGTGCGGGTATGCCCCCGAGGGCTGGGACATCCTCACGAAGCATCTGCTGGGCAAGGGTTTCGATGTCAAGGAACTCGAGGCCGCCGGCCTGTCGAAGGCGGGGCGGCGCGGTCACATCGACCGCTTCCACCGGCGGCTGCTCTGGCCGATCCGCAACCTGTCCGGCGACGTCATCGGGTTCGGCGCCCGCAAGCTGTTCGACGACGACACCATGCCCGGCAAATACGTCAACACGCCGGAAACCATGCTGTACAAGAAGTCTCAGGTGCTGTTCGGTCTCGACCTCGCCAAGCGGGAGATCGCCAAGGGACATCAGGCCGTGGTGGTCGAGGGATACACCGACGTCATGGCGATGCACCTGGCCGGGGTCAGGACCGCCGTCGCCGCCTGCGGGACCGCGTTCGGTGAGGACCACCTCTCGATGCTGCGGCGACTGCTGATGGACGACAGCTACTTTCGCGGCGAGATCATTTACACGTTCGACGGGGACGCCGCAGGCCAGGCCGCGGCGATGAAGGCGTTCGAGGGCGACCAGAAGATGGCCGGGCAGACGTTCGTCGCCGTCGCGCCCGAAGGCATGGACCCGTGCGAGCTGCGGCAGAAGTCCGGCGACGCCGCCGTCCGCGACCTGGTGGCGCGTCGCACCCCGATGTTCGAGTTCGTGGTCAAGTCGATCCTCACCGAGCACGACCTCGAGACCGCGGAGGGCCGGGTCGAGGCGCTGCGGCGCACGGTGCCGGTGGTCGCCCAGATCAAGGAAGCGACGCTGCGTGACAGCTATGCCGTCCAGTTGTCCGGCTGGGTGGGCTGGGACGACATCGCCGCGGTCCGGCAACGGGTGCGGGACGAGGCGCGCAAGCGGGCGTCCACCCGCGGGTCGGTGCCCGCGCCGACCAAGAAGGCGGCGGCCCGGGACGAGAACCAAGACGCCCCGCAGTTGCCGGTCGGCCTGTCCCGGCCCCGGCCGAACGATCCGACGCTGTGGGCGCAGCGCGAGGCGCTGAAGGGTGCGTTGCAGTACCCGGCCATCGCGGGGACCGTGTTCGACTCGCTGCCGGTGGAGACGTTCACGCATCCGACGTACGTCGTGATCCGCGAGTCGATGATCGCGGCGGGCGGCGCCAGCGCGGGCCTCGGCGGCGGCGAGTGGGTCGACGCGGTCAGCCGGGGAGTCGAGGACGTCACCGCGGCGTCCCTCGTGTCGGAACTCGCCGTCGAACCGCTGCCCGCCGAGGAGGACACCGTCCCGCGATACATCTCCGGCGTCATCGCACGCCTGCAGGAGGTGTGGGTGGGGGAGCAGGTGGCGGAACTGAAGTCCAAGCTGCAGCGCATCTCACCGGCGACGGCGTCGGACGAGTTCCACTCGCTGCTCGGCGACCTCGTCGCCCTGGAGCAGTACCGCCGGAGCCTGCTCGATCAGGCGATCGGCGACACCAACCGGGACGGCATGGCCGGCTGAACCGGCCGTCGTCGGCTACTTCTTCTTGAGCTGGTCCTGCGGGACCAGGATGGTCGTGTCTTCGTCGAGCGGCTTCAGGGGTTCGAGCTTGGGCTGGGTGTTCAGCGAGTCGGACAGCTTCTGGCGTGACATCTGCAACACCTTCTTCGTGGCCGGACTGGTGGCCACGGCCTTGGTGGCCCGGCTGATCTGTTCGTAGCGCGCACGTCCTGCTCGCGTACCCAGCACGTACCCAGCAGCGATACCGATCAACAACCGCATCATTCCCGCTTCCTCCCGACGCACAACGACCTTCCCCATCCTGCCTGATGCATCGACAGGCAGGCGATTTGGTACTGGGGTGGGGCTATGCGCTACAGTTTCTCTCGCATCGCCGGGAACGGCGAAGCACAGCAGAATAATCCCCTGTAGCTCAATTGGCAGAGCTTCCGACTGTTAATCGGACGGTTGCTGGTTCGAGTCCAGCCGGGGGAGCATCGAAACCCCGTCCGGTTCATCCGGGCGGGGTTTTCTGCTGCGCGCGCCCAATTCGGATCGGTGCGCGTCCCGGGCGAGTACATTCCCGATGTATCGGCAGCAAGCGACCGCGGGATGTGCGATGAGCGAGGGCGAGGACGGCGGCGAGACAGCACCGACGGGGTCGGTCCGGCGTTTCGGCGCCCTCGATGCCCCGCGGTGGTTGCTGCCCTCGATCCTCTACGTCCTGCTGGCCGTCGCCGCCTACCAGTTGTCGGGGTGGCTGTTCGTCAACCTGCGCGGATTCCTGGGACTGCTGTTCCTCGCGTGGCTGTTCAGCATCACCCTCGAACCGGTCGTCGACTGGCTCGAGCGCCGGGGGCTGCGGCGCGGCCTCGCCACCGGACTGGTGCTGCTGGCACTGTTCGTCTTCGCCGTCGGATTCCTGGCGCTCTTCGGGACACTGCTCGCCCAGCAGCTCGCCCAGCTCCTCAAAGCGCTGCCGGGCGCGCTGTCCTCCGTCACCGACTGGTCCAATCGTGTGTTCGACACCGACTTCGCGACCGGCGAGGACCTGATCCACCTCACCCCCGAGACCGTCCGGGACCTCGCCGAGCGCTTCACGCCCGGAGTGCTGGGCGTGTTGTCCTCGTTGCTCGGCGTCGTCTTCCAGATGCTGACGCTGCTGCTGTTCGTGTTCTACATGTCCGCCCAGGGACCGGCCCTTCGCCGCACCATCTCCAGCTGGTTTCCGGCGCGGCAGCAGCGGGTCATCTCGGTGGTCTGGGAGATCTCGGTCGAGAAGGCCGGCGGCTACGTCGTGTCGCGGCTCATCCTCGCCGCCATCAGCTCGGTCGCCACCGGCATCTTCCTCGTGGTGATCGGCGTGCCCTACTGGCTGCCGCTGGCACTGTGGACCGGCATCGTCTCGCAGTTCGTCCCCACCCTGGGCACCTACCTCGCGATCGCCCTCCCCGCGATCATCGCCGCGGCGTCCCAGCCCATGGACGGCGTGTGGGTGATCGTCTTCGGGACCGTCTACCAGCAGATCGAGAACTACGTGCTGCACCCGCGCATCACGTCCGCGACGGTCTCGATCCACCCCGCGGTCGCGTTCGGATCGGTGATCGTGGGCGCCTCGCTGTTCGGCCCGGTCGGTGCGCTGGTGTCGGTCCCGGTGGTCGCGGCGATCCAGGCCCTCGTCGAAACGTACGGGCGACGATACGAACTCGTCGCCGACGACCCGGCGGTGGTCACCTCGGTCGAACAACGCGAACCCCCGAGCGACGAAGAACGCCGCGATGCCCAGGACGGGTAGGCGTCGACCACGAAAAGCGCTGTCGGGACGGGCTCGTCCCGGCTACGCGCCCGCGGCGGGCGCACGGTAACATCGGCAGGCCGCGACAGCGAGTAGTGCGGTGATGGGGCGGTAGCTCAGTCGGTTAGAGCCGTGGACTCATAATCCATTGGTCGCGGGTTCGAGCCCCGCCCGCCCCACCCACTTCCCCGGTCGGTCCGGTCTTCTCGAGCGGCCCGGATGCGGGCAGTGTGAAGACCATGGAGTTGGCGCGCGAGGAACGGGAAGAATTCGCCGAACTGCTCGCCGGGCTGTCCCCACAGCAGTGGGAGTCGCCGAGCCTGTGCGAGCGGTGGCGGGTCCGGGACGTGGTCGCGCACGTGATCAGCTACGACGAGCTCGACTTCCGCAGTCTGGCCGCACGGTTCGCGAAGGGCTGGTTCCTGCAGGACCGGGTCAACGAGCTCGGGGTCGCCGACCTCGCGGACCGCACCCCCGAGCAGCTGCTCGAGTTGATGCGCATTCACGCCGAACCCAGCGGTCTGCCAGCCGGTTTCGGTGGGAGGATCGCCCTCGTCGACGGGATGATCCATCAACAGGACATCCGGCGGCCCCTTGCGATTCCCCGGACGATCCCCCCGCAGCGGCTGCGAGTTGCGCTGGACTTCGCGCGGTTCGCTCCGCTGATCCGCGGCGCCTGGCGAGCCCGCGGGGTGAAGCTGGTGGCGACAGATCTCGACTGGTCCTACGGCCGGGGACCGCAGGTGGGTGGAAGCGGGGAAGCGCTGCTGATGGCGATGGCCGGGCGCCGTGACGTGCTCGGCGACCTCACCGGCCCCGGCCGGTCGAAATTCGCCGCCCACATCGGCGCCTGACCGAGGGAGCAGGACGTGCCGCGTCGTTGTTCTCGGTGCCGGCGCGGAGCAGACTGAAAGTCACCCGAGGAGGCCATCGTGGACCTGCAGATCGTGGCAATCGACAAGCCCGACGACATGAACGTGATCGTCGGGCAGTCCCACTTCATCAAGACCGTCGAGGATGTGCACGAGGCGCTGGTGGGGGTGAGTCCGCATCTTCGGTTCGGTGTCGCGTTCTGCGAGGCGTCGGGGCCTCGCCTCGTGCGCTGCTCCGGCAACGACGACCGTCTCGTCGAGTTGGCCACGCGCAACGCCGTCGCCGTCGGCGCGGGCCACTCGTTCTTCGTGTTTCTGGAGGACGGCTATCCGGTGAACGTTCTGAACACGCTGAAGCGGGTGCCGGAGGTGTGCGGGATCTTCTGCGCCACCGCCAACCCCGTCGAGATCATCGTGGCCGAGACGGAACTCGGCCGGGGCATCGCCGGTGTGATCGACGGGCAGCCTCCTGCCGGTGTGGAGACCGGCGCCGACGTCGCCGACCGCAAGGCGTTGCTGCGGACGATCGGGTACAAACTCTGAGCGAGCGGCGTTCGCCCGGCGCTCTACGATGACCGGCATGGCGATCACTCCCGACACGAAGAACTGGACCTGGGTCCTCGACCGGGCGTGCCCCGACTGCGGGTTCGACTCGGCGGCAACCCGGTACGAGGACATTCCCGCTCTGGTCCGGGCGAACGCGGACGCCTGGTCGCCGGTCCTCACCCGTACCGACGTGACGGTCCGGCCGGACGAGCAGACGTGGTCGGCCCTCGAGTACGCGGCGCACGTTCGCGACGTGTTCCGGATCTTCAACGTCCGGCTCCGGCTCATCCTCGAGCAGACGGACCCCCTGTTCCCGAACTGGGACCAGGACGAGACCGCGATCGCCGAGCGCTACAACGAGCAGGATCCGGCCGTCGTGGACGCCGAACTGCGTGCGGCAGGCGTCGCGGTAGCGGACGGCTTCGAGGCCGTCGGCCCGGAACTCCGGTCACGGACCGGGCGGCGGAGCGACGGCGCCTCCTTCACGGTGGAGACGCTCGCCAGGTATTTCGTTCACGACCCGATCCATCACCTCCACGACGTGTCGGGGTAACAGTTTCGGATTCCCGGACCCGATTCGGTAGAACGTGTTCCAATTTGGTTGGTTTGTGTCTATCGTCACATCAGCAGATGCGCAGACATGAACGAAGGGTTGGGAGTCACATGAAGACCAAGGGTGCGATCCTGTGGGGCCTGAACGAGCCGTGGTCGGTCGAGGAGATCGAGATCGGCGATCCGGTTGCGGGCGAGGTGCAGATTCGCATGGAAGCCGCCGGAATGTGCCACTCCGACCACCACATCGTCACCGGTTCGATGCCCATGGCGTC
This sequence comes from Rhodococcus sp. T2V, assembly GCF_029269925.1. Classification (NCBI taxonomy): domain Bacteria; kingdom Bacillati; phylum Actinomycetota; class Actinomycetes; order Mycobacteriales; family Nocardiaceae; genus Rhodococcus; species Rhodococcus sp. T2V. Next base: position 8,250 of record NZ_JARJBD010000019.1, on the reverse strand, counting down.
CTTCCCGGTGATGGGCGGCCACGAAGGGTCCGGCGTCATCACCAAGCTGGGGCCGGAGGTGAAGGATCTCGAAGTCGGCGACCACGTGGTGCTCTCCTTCGTTCCCGCCTGTGGACGCTGTCCGGCGTGCTCGGCGGGACATCAGAATCTCTGCGACCTCGGCATGGGGCTCCTGAGCGGGCTCGCGATCAGCGACGGCACGTTCCGCATCCACGCGCGCGGCGAGAACGTCATCCCCATGTGCCTGCTCGGGACGTTCTCGCCCTACATGGTCGTGCACGAGACGTCGGTCGTGAAGATCGACAAGGACATTCCCTTCGACGTCGCCGCTCTCGTCGGCTGCGGCGTGCCCACCGGCTGGGGTTCGGCGACGCGGATGGCGGAGGTGAAGCCGGGCGAATCCGTCGTCATCATGGGTGTCGGCGGCGTCGGCATGAGCGCGCTGCAGGGCGCGGTGGCGTCCGGGGCCCGTCAGATCTTCGCCATCGACCCGGTGCCGTGGAAGCGGGAACAGGCGCTGAAGTTCGGGGCCACCCACGCGTTCGAGAGCGCCGCCGCCGCGATCGAACCGATCATCGCGCTCACCAACGGGCTGATGGCGCAGAAGACGATCATCACGGTCGGGGAGATGCACGGCGAATACGTCGAGGAAGCCCTGCTGCTCACCAGCAAGTTCGGCACGTGCGTCGTCACCGCGATGGGCGCGATGACCGACATGGACGTCAAGCTGAACCTGTTCCTCTTCTCGATGCTGCAGAAGGACCTGAAGGGCACCATCTTCGGCGGCGGCAACGCCCGGGTCGAGATCCCGAACCTACTGGCCATGTACAAGTCGGGGCAGTTGAACCTCGATGACATGATTACCCGCACCTACAGCCTCGAAGGGGTCAACGACGGGTACCAGGACATGCTCGACGGCAAGAACATTCGCGGCGTCATCCGGTACACCGAAGCCGACTGGTGACGGCTCGCCGCAGTCGGTTGGTGCGGCTCGCCGCAGTCGGTTGGTGCGGCTCGCCGCAGTCGGCTGCGGACGGCTCTCGTAGTCTGACCGGGTGCAGAGTCTCGATCAGATCGCCCGATGGCCCGTGGACAACGCTGCGGCGGTGGTCCTGTCGCGAGACGAAGGGGTGATCGGCGAGTACGGCGACCAGCAGCGCGTCTTCCCGCTGGCCTCGGTGACCAAACTGCTCTGCGCGTACGCAGTCCTGGTGGCCACCGAGGAGGGGGCCGTCGAACTCGACCAGTCCGCAGGCCCCGAGGGCTCGACGGTGCGTCATCTCCTGGCGCACGCGTCGGGTCTCGCCTTCGACGCGAACCGGGTGCAGACGACGCCGGGGCACAAGCGGATCTACTCGAGCGCCGGCTACGAGGTGCTCGCCGACTTCCTCACCGCCGAGACGTCGATCGACTTCGCCGACTACGTGGCGGAATCCGTCTTCGCTCCGCTGTCGATGTCCGCGTCCGCTCTGGTCGGGCCCGCCGGCCACGGAGTGCAGGCGTCGGCGGGAGATCTCGGCCGCTTCGCCGCCGAACTGTTCCGCCCGGCGCTCATTTCGCCTCAGACGTTCGCGGACGCCACTTCGGTGCAATTCCCCGGACTGGACGGAATCCTGCCCGGATACGGCTCACAGCGCCCCAACGACTGGGGTCTGGGTTTCGAGATCCGGTCGGCCAAGAGCCCGCACTGGACCGGCACGGGCAACTCGCCGCAGACGTTCGGCCACTTCGGGCAGTCCGGCACGTTCCTCTGGGTCGACCCGGCCGCGGGGCTGGCGTGCGTCGCGTTGACGGACCGGGACTTCGGCGACTGGGCCAAGCCCGTGTGGACCGAGCTGAGCGACGGTATTCTCGCGGAACGCGAAAGGCGATGACACACCGATTGCTCGAATCACTGGCGCAACACAGGCATCACAGGGCACACTGGTCAACCGAGCGTGCTGCACACACCGACTGAGGCCGTTGGGGAAGACGTCCCTCGTCGAAGCAGGAGGCTCGAGTGCGCGCATTGAATCAGTTCGCGGACGTGACGGCTGGTGTTGTCTACATCCACTCGTCGCCCGCCGCGTTGTGCCCCCATATCGAATGGGCGCTGACCGCGACCCTCGACTGCCGAGCGAACCTGAAATGGACCTCGCAGCCGGCCTCCAACGGCGTCCTGCGCGCGACCACCAATTGGGTGGGGCCCGTCGGCACCGCCTCGCGGTTGGTCAATGCGCTCCGCGCCTGGCCGATGCTGCGCTTCGAGGTCACCGAGGACGCCAGCGAGGGCGTGGACGGCGAACGGTTCAGCCACGTGCCCGGCATGGGTCTGTGGCACGGATCCACCAGCGCGAACGGCGATGTCGTCGTGGGGGAGATGCGTCTGCGGGCCCTGATGGAGGCCGGCGGTGACATCGCCGCCGAACTGGACTACGCCCTCGGAACCGCCTGGGACGAGGCGCTGGAGCCGTTCCGCAGCGGCGGCGAAGGCGCCGAGGTCACCTGGCTGCGCCGCGACGTCGGCTGACACCCGCACACGGACGCGAAAAGGCCCCCACCGCCGGTGGGGGCCTTCTCTCGATCGATGCTCAGATCACAGCGGGATGTTCTTGTGGTCGCCGCGGGTGGCGGGGACGGCGGCGAGGGCCGCGGTGACGACACTGCGCGTCTTGGCCGGGTCGATCTCCTCGTCCACGACACCGATCGCGACGGCGCGGTCGACGCCGCCGGCGATGCTCTCGTGCTCGACGGCCAGCCGCTCGTGCAGGGCCTCCCGCTCTTCTTCCGGGGCCGCGGCCAGGGCCCGCTTGTGCAGGATGCCCACGGCCGCCTTCGCGCCCATGACTGCCACCTCGGCGTCGGGCCACGCGTAGACGGCGGTGGCGCCGAGAGCGCGGGAGTTCATGGCGATGTAGGCGCCGCCGTAGATCTTGCGGGTCACGACCGTCACCCGGGGCACGGTGGCTTCGGCGAACGCGTGGAGCAGCTTGGCTCCGCGGCGCACGACGCCTTCCCATTCCATGCTCACACCGGGGAGGTATCCCGGAACGTCCACGACCACGACCAGCGGGATGCCGAACGCGTTGCACAGCCGGACGAAGCGAGCCGACTTCTCGGCGCTCTCCGAGTTCAGGCACCCACCCAGGCGGAGCGGGTTGTTGGCGATGACACCGACGGTGCGGCCACCGAGGCGTCCGAGCCCGGTGACGATGCTGCGGGCGTAATTGCCCTGCAGTTCCTCGAAACTCGACTCACCCTCGACGTTGTCGAGAAGTTCGTGAACGATCGGGCGGACGTCGTAGGCGCGCTTCGCCGACTCCGGCATGAGCGCGCGGAGATCGGTGTCGCCGTGCGCGGCCGCGGCCTGATCGAACTCGCCCTGCTCGCAGAACATGGACACCAGGCGGCGTGCCCGGTGCAGAGCGTCACCCTCGTCGTGGGCGGCGATGTGCGCCACACCCGACTTCTTCGTGTGCGTGTCGGGGCCGCCGAGCGACACCATGTCGACCTGCTCGCCGGTGACGCTGCGGACCACGTCGGGTCCGGTGACGAACACGCGGGCCTCGGGCGCCATGATGACGACGTCGGTCAACGCGGGACCGTATGCCGCACCACCGGCCGCGAAGCCGAGGACGACGGAAATCTGTGGGACGCGGCCGGACGCGCGGACCATGGCCTCGAAGACCAGTCCGACGGCGTGCAGGGCCTCGACGCCCTCGGCGAGACGCGCGCCACCCGAGTGCCAGAGCCCGACGATGGGGGCATCTTCCTCGAGGGCGGTATCGATCGCCGTCACGATGTGCTTGCAGCCCTCGACACCCATGGCGCCGCCCATGACGGTGGCATCGGAGCAGTAGGCGATGGTGTGGACACCGTCGATGTTGCCGGACGCGGCCAGCACACCGGACTTGTCACGCGGATGGAGCGGGACGACCGTCCCGGCGTCGAACAGCTTCTCCAGGCGCGCAAGGGGATCGCGCGGATCGATCGACGCATCGGACTTCGTCGCGGGTGCCAGGATTGTCATCGCGTCCTCCTCTGTAGCGGGCCCCTCGTGGGCTGTCGATGGGTGGAGACCCCTTCAGCGAAGAGGTCTCCACCCGCGATCTAGCAGGACCGGCTGTCAGGCCCGGCCGAAGGCGAGCGCGACGTTGTGCCCACCGAAACCAAACGAGTTGTTGATCGCGAAATCGATCTCGCCGTAACGGGCTTCGCCCTTGACGACATCCAGGTCGATCTCTGGATCCTGATTCTCGAGATTCAGCGTGGGCGGAATGACTCCGTCACGCAGACTCAGGACCGTGAGCACCGCCTCGAGCGCACCGACGGCGCCGATCGAGTGCCCCAACGCGGACTTCGGTGCGTACACCGCAGCATGGTTGCCGACGGCAGCCTTGATGGCGTTCGCCTCGGCGGTGTCACCGATCGGCGTGGCCGTGGCGTGCGCGTTGATGTGCTGGATGTCCTTCTTCGTCAATCCAGCAGTCTCGATCGCCCTCGTCATGGCCCGCGCAGCGCCCGAACCCGAGGGATCGGGAGCGACGATGTGGAACCCGTCGGAGGTGATCCCCGCGCCCAACAGGCGGGCGTGGATGGTGGCACCGCGAGCCTTGGCGTGCTCCTCGGTCTCGAGGACCATCATCGCTCCGGCCTCACCGAACACGAAGCCGTCACGATCCTTGTCGAACGGCCGTGAAGCCGCCTTCGGATCGTCGTTGCGGGTGCTCAGCGCACGCATCATCGCGAAGCTCGCGATCGGCACGGCGTCGAGGTAACCCTCCACACCACCGGCGACGATGATGTCGGCGTCGCCCATCACCAGCATGCGGTACGCGTGGGCGATGGCCTCGGAACCCGAGGAGCAGGCCGACACGGGAGTGATCACTCCGGCGCGAGCCCCCAGCTCGAGTCCGACGGTGGCCGACGGACCGTTGGGCATCACCATCTGGACGGCGAACGGCGACACCTTGCGGTAGCCACCGGCCTTCATCTTCTCGACGGCGTCGATCAGAGCTTCGCCGCCGCCGAGTCCGGTGCCGATCACGACGCCGAGGCGATCCTTGTCGACCTCCGGGCTGCCGGCGTTCTCCCAGACCTGACGGCCCAGGACGAGCGCCAGCCGCTCGACGAAGCTCATCCGGCGGATCTCGACCCGGGACAAGGACTCGTCGGGCGACACCTTCAGCTTGCCGCCGATCGTCACCGGAAGTTCGTTCTCCGTGACGAACGCTTCCTGGATGGTGTCGATGCCGCTCTCGCCGGCCAACAGGCCTTTCCACGTGGCATCCACGTCACCAGCGATCGACGTCGTAGCCGCGAGGCTGGTGACGACGATGTTGGGGAACTGTCTCCCGTTGGTCGAGGCGGAAGTCACGGCTGAGCTCACTCCTCGTCGTTCTTGGCAGCTTCGAGCTTGGCCTTCACGGCCTCCGCGTCGGCGCCACCTTCTGCTTCGAGCTTCTGGATGTAGGACACGGCGTCACCGACGGTGCGCAGTCCGGCGAGATCCTCGTCGGGGATCTTCACGCCGTACTTGTCCTCGGTCTGGACGGCGATCTCAACCATGGAGAGGGAGTCGATGTCGAGGTCGTCGACGAAAGACTTTTCGATGGTCACCTCGGACGGCTCAATACCGGTGACCTCCTCGATGATCTCCGCGAGTCCGGCGATGATGTCTTCCTGGGTGGCGGCCACTGAGTGGCTCCCTTCTGATTCGGTGTAGATGTATCTGGAGTTGTGCAGGCACGTCCCCATCGGCCGCGCCTGCGGGCCCTGCACGCACCGAGGTGCGCGCAGCAAACTAGCCGAGTTCTGTCAGTTCGGCTAGCGCGGAGATATCCCCCGGGGTCTTGACGGCCAGAGTCGGCGTGCCGCGCATTTCACGCTTGGCGATACCGACCAGGGTTCCGGCTGGTGGAAGTTCCGCGATCGCCGAGACCTGAGCGGTCCGCAGGCTTGCGGTACACAGGTCCCAACGCACAGGTCGGGTTACCTGCGCGGCCAGCTTAGTCAGTGCGTCGGCTCCGGATGCGACCGGTGCGCCGTCGGCGTTGGAGAGCAGAGTGCGGGTGGGTTCACCCGGTGTGATCTTGGACGCAGCCTCGGTGACGGCCTCCTGCGCGGGAGCCATGAACCGGGTGTGGAACGCGCCCGCGACGGGCAGTGCACGCACCCGAGCCTTCTCCGGCGGGTTGGCTGCGAGTTCCTCGAGCGCCGACAGCAGACCTGCCGCGACGATCTGGCCCGCGGCGTTGCGGTTGGCGGGTTCGAGGCCCAGCTCGTCGAGGCGGGCGAGCACCTCGGCCTCGTCGCCCCCGAGGACCGCGGACATGCCGGTCGGTTCGAGTGCGCAGGCCTTGGCCATCTCCGCGCCGCGGACGGCGGCGAGGGCGACGGCGTCGTCGGCGGAGAGGACCCCGGCGACCGCCGCTGCGGCGAGTTCACCGACCGAGTGCCCGGCCGCGATGGTGTCTGCGGGCACCAGGCCACGCGCGTCGAGTTCCTCGAAGGCGAGGATCGCGGCGGCCACGACGAGAGGCTGAGTCACCGACGTGTCGGTGATCTCCTCCGCGGTCGCGGTGGTACCGAGGCGGACGAGGTCGAGGCCGGCAGCCTTCGACCACAGTGCGACACGGTCATGAGAACCCGGCAGCTCCAACCAAGGGATGAGCATGCCGGGAGTCTGAGAGCCCTGACCCGGGGCGAGCAACGAAATCACTCTTCAAGAGAACACCGTCAACGGCGTACCGCGAGATGTCGTTGCGGATGAACCTTTGTCGGCGGATTTGTTGGGTTCCCACAAAATTGCACGTGGGGTCCTCGCATCGAATCTGGACAGACGTTCGTTACAGCCCTGCTTCTCCGAATGGGAAGGGTGTGACTGGTGTTAAACGTGATATGGGTTCGTTATGGGAATGTGTCAATCGACCCACGGTAGCGGCCACTCTGAGCACATACGCATCCCGTGGATTCGTCGGATCGCGCCCGGTGACTTCGGCGATTCTCTTGAGTCGATACCGCACAGTATTTGGATGAACAAACAGCTGCCGGGCGCAAGTCTCAACCGCACCTCCACAGTCGAGATACGCGTCCAGAGTGTCGGTGAGAACACCTCCGGCGGCCGCCAGCGGAGCGACCAGATGGTCGTTGAGAGCGGTGACTGCGGCGTTGTCTCCGAGCAGTGCGCGCTCGGGTAGCAACTCGGCCGCGTGGACGGGCCGGGGGGCGCCCCGCCACCCGGCGACCGCCTGCATCGCGGCGAGCGCCTCGACGGCACTGAAGTGAGCCGCGCCGAGTGTCGGCGTGGTCGGTCCGATGATCACCGGCTCGTCCGAGAACTTGCCGAGCAGGTCGGTCATGAAACTCGAGTGCCCCGACCCCTCCTGCAGCTCGCCGCTGACGACCATCACCAGCCGCGAACCCTGCACGACCGCGAGCGCGGCGCGACCGTGCCTCTGCGCGATGGTGTGGACCGTGCCGACGACGGAGACCCGTTCGTCCTCGGGGGGTGTGCCGACGATGACGGTGGCGGGAGCGGTGGCATCCCAGTTGAGGGTCGCCGCCCGCGACAACATGTCGGACCCGGTGTCGCCGCGGACCACGGCGTCGACCACGAGGGCCTCGAGCCGCGTGTCCCAGGCGCCGCGGGACTCCGCGGCACTCGCGTACACGGAAGCGGCCGCGAAACCCAGTTCGCGGCCGTAGCGCAGCACGGCCTCGGTGAGCGCGATCAGCTGCTGGTCGTTACGGGCGAGCGCCGGGAGCCACTGCTCGAAGAACTCCATCGCCACCCGCACCATGTCCACCGTCTGGCTGAGGGTGAGCCTGCGTGCCAGATCCTGCGGAATCACCTGGAACGCGTCCAGGCTGAACCGGATGTCACTGTCCGGGTTCTTCAGCCATTCGAGGAAGTTGACCACCGCGGTCTGGACCAGCAGCTGCACGTTGGAACGCTGAGCGGCGTCGAGGTCGTCGAAGAACGGCAGTTGATCCTGCATCGTCGTGACGGCCTCGGTCGAGAGGCGCCCGGAGAACTGTTTGACGCGACGCAACAGTGCGTCGGGCAACGGATCCCGGGTTTGTCGTCTGCGGGAGACCAACGGACTCTGCTCGACCATAGTCAAGAACCTACGCGCACCGCCGCCCGTGTTGTCCGACGGACACACGGGCGGCGGTGAGTGAGGACGGCGGCGTTACGCGCTGCCGGTATCCGTGTAGGAGACGGCGGCGGCGCGGACGTCGTCGATGCGGTACTTCGTGGCGGCTTCG
>NZ_JARJBD010000189.1:0-7762 GCF_029269925.1 Rhodococcus sp. T2V | reverse complement strand
CCACACACGAGGAGACCCGAGAGAACCAGGCGTCGGCCTCAAGGACGATTCGCTGGCACAGGACATCGGTTTCCACATCCCATGTCGGTCGAGACGACACGCATTCCCAGATATCGGGAGTGATCGCGCCTCCTCGATCACCTGGACCTCACACACTTCACGCGCTCACGTACAAATTCGGAGTGGGTGTGTGAACCCGCTGTCATCCGGTCCGTCAGCCAAAAGGCGATCGATTCCGGTGATGGATCGGTCGACGGTATATCGCAAACTTCGTCAGCGTTCGCGAATTGGGTCGCAGGTTCGTAGGCCGCGATCATCACGCCTCGTTCGACGGACTCCGCGTCTCCTCGATGCGTTGACGCTGCCGGACCCCGTACGCCGCCTCCTTGACGGCGGCGTCGTCCTCGAGACCCGACCCGAGGGCTCCACCGATGGTGGCGATGGACGCCAGCAACCAGGTGAGCGTGAGGTAGTCAAAGAAGTTCACCGCGTGCCCGAGAATGGGGGACAGCAGTTCCGGGGGAAGAGCGAGGCACGCGGTGAACAGCAGCAGGCCGAACAGGGCCACGTACAGCACGACGACGCCGATGACCAGGGTGACCACGGTCGCGGTGTTGTAGAGCACAGATCGATCGCGTTCCGCCGGCAACTTCGGCCGCTCCCAGAGTTCGTGATCGAGGATCAGCCAGAGGATCATCGCCACGATCGACAGGACGGTCGCCGCACTCATACGCCACGGACCCATCGTGTCGGCGAACAACCAGATCGTGTCGGTGGCCAGCGCGATCGCACCCGTGGCGAAGGCGCCGACGAGCACCTTCGACAGTCCGGTGACCAGCCGCCACGGCCGGTTGGCCCGCACCATCCCCGACAACAGTCGCAGCCGCCGCAGCCCCGAGGGCGCGAAGTACCGGATACCGTCCTCGGTCTGCGCGGACCGGAACAGTCGCGCCGCGCTGCCGGGGGGCATGAGGTCCGGTTCCCCGAGGACGCCGGCGATCGCGAGTTCGGTGACGGTGCGGACCCGGCGCTCGATGCGCAGACCGCCCACCCCGGCGACGGAGATGAGCGCGAATTTGTGGTCGGCGCTGACGTCGGCCACCACCGGCAGGGTGTCCTCGCGGCGCGGCAGATCGGTGAGGTACACAACGATGTCTTCCGCTTCGGAGGGCGGATCGATCGCGTCGATGACGTCTGCGAAATCCGCTTGCTCGTCGGGGAGGTACGGCTTGCTGCGTACGCACGTCGTCCACCGGCGCTCGGGGCGGTCAGGGCTTCGCAGGCGTTGCGGCAGGGACTCCGCGATGCGTTCGGCGAGAGCCGCCGGCGTGCCCGGATCCGCGATGAACAGCACCGAGACCTGCTCACCGGCCGCACCGGATGGCCCTCCCCGCAGGTGCTCATTCACCGCCTTCGCGTACCCGCCCGGTCTGCCCCCAAACTCCAGGCAGTGGGTGCGGGTCGATCACAGCGCGCCGCGGATCTCCGCTGCCTCTGTCCGGTAGAGACCTCCACCAGCGTCCGAGGATGCAACGTCCACACGACCGGGCACAATCGGCGGGATCTGGTGCGGTCGGCGTACCCGGCCGAACGGGCCCATCCGGTCAGTGGGGGTGTTTCTCAATTTCGGGGTCTGGTCAACGCCCACGACGCCCGCAACGTGCCAGGATCGGTCGCTCTTGGCATCGTCGTTCAGCCGGCAGGGCGGTCTGTCACGGTGACCGAGATCTGCTGGGTCTCGCCGCCGCGGAGCACGGTCAGGTCGACTCGATCGCCCGGGTCGACGGCACGGAGCGCCGCGATGAAGTCCTCCGCCGACTCGGTGTCGTGGCCGTTGACCGCGGTGATGACATCGCCGGGCCGGATACCCGCGGTCGCAGCCGGACCGAGCGGGACGACCTCGAGGACGACGACACCGCTGGTGCGGTCGACAGCCAATTGTTCGGCGATCTGCGGGGTCAGCGTGCCGGGCTGAATGCCCACGTACGCATGTTGGGCGGTCCCGGAGGCCAGCAGCTGATCCGCGACATCGACGACATCCGCCGCGGGGATCGCGAAACCCAGAGCCACCGCACCCGCCGCCGGGGGAATGTAGGCCTGGCTCATCCCCACGACCCGCCCTTGTCCGTCGATCAGCGCACCCCCGGAATTACCCGGCGAGATCGCAGCGTCGGTCTGGATCAGGTCGACCAGCGGCGCCCCGGTGGAGGCCGACCCTGGGATCTGACGGTGCAGTCCGGAGATGATGCCCGAGGTGACCGTGTCCTCGAACCCCAGCGGACTGCCCATGACCACCGCGAGCGCGCCGACCTCCGGCAGCGCTGTCTCGAACGTCGCCGCAGTCAGATCCGCGCGGTCCGCGTGAAGGACCGCGACGTCGGCCACCCGATCGACGGCCCGCACGTTCGCAGACACCTGTTGCCCGTCCGCGAAGGCCACGCTCACCTGCCGGGCACCCTCGACCACGTGGGCGTTGGTGACGATGGTGCCGTCGGTCTTGTAGACGATGCCGCTGCCCACACCGGACCCGGTGAGCACGGTGACAACCGAGGCCTCCACCTGCCGGACCAGTGCCGGCAGGTCCACGGCGGGCCCGGCTGAGGGGGTCGAGGTGGTGGGAGCCGAGCCGCCGCATCCCGCGAGGAGGAGGACCACGATCGCGACCAGCGGCACCCAGATCGAGGATCGTACGGTCGACGGCACCTGCATCAGCGACCGCCTCCGTGAGGTATCGGTCTCCTACAAGCACCTGCCGCCAGCGGGCCCACCAGATCAACATACCCCTGGCGCCGCCCGTGCCGGCCACTGCCGAACCGCTTCAATTCCAGGAATATGTGGTTCCATCACCGGACACCTGATCCTGTACGTGAGGATCATGGTCCTCCGAGATCGATGCGGCGATCGCCAATGCGGATGTGGTCGAGGCAGCGGCACCTGTCAGATCCGTGAGGATTCACGATTCTCGGGCGCCGATGCGGGGCGGACCGGTCACGGTCCGCTCGTCTTCGCAACCACATCCTCGGCCGGCATGTGAGTCTCCATCTCGCACACCCGTGCCGTTGCCTTGGATCGCTACGAAGGCTGATGGCCGTTTTGCCCGCCGCGTTGTGCACGAGCCGGACGAACGCACAGAAAAGGTGCGGGATCCCACTACCCCCGACGGCCGTGCGTTGGGGGTAGTGGGATCCGATCCTGACCGAGTGCAGTCGGGTCGAAAGGTCACCGTACGCGCGCTCGCGGCGTCCGGGCTCATTTGTTGCGCGGCGTGTCCGACACGGCGGCGGGATGGAAATCCCTGGGCGTCAAGGAAACCCGTTTGCTCGTACACGAAAAGTGGATTCGGCAGGAGGTATGGGCTACGTGACCTGGACGCTCCCGGTGAAGAAATACGGGGCCATATTTCCGAAGCATTAATTGATCTTCGGTCCGCTCGATTAGACCGGGCCATGTATCGATCCGACGCGGACTGGAGGACGAGCACATGGCAGGTATCGCGTCGAACTTCGACAAGGCCTACGAGACCCTTTCGGTAGACGAGCTCGCGCAGGCCCCGATCGCCGCGCTTCAGGGTGTGAGCGAATCCGACGCCGAACACCTCGAGGCCGCCTTCAACTCGAGACGGTGGCGGACTTGGGCACCAACAAAGTCCTTCCTCTGGGCGCAGGTCGTCGCCGAACTGGCGTTGGGCGGATCCACGTCCCTACACGTCGATTCGGGAACCCATGATCACCGTCCGCTCGCCTGGCAGGCGGAAGTACTCGGCAGCGTCGCCTGTGATGTAGGAGGCGGCGATGAACAGGCGCTTGCGCCATGTTGCCATCGTCGGTGCCGTCCCCATCGCCAGTTCGATCTTCGACAGGAAGTAGGAGGCGTCCTCGATCGCGATCGGACCCTCGGTGTCGACGGGCTCGAGCAGGCGCAACGCGTCCGGGATGTTCGGCGTTTCCATGTACCCGGAATACACTGTCACGAGGACGATCCCGTCTTCGGCGTAGCCGAGGCGATCGACCTCCGTCCGCTCCGTGTCCGGTACGCGCGGCACCGGCAGCGTGTCGATCGACAGGATCACCACGTGTTCGTGCAGCACGCGATTGTGTTCGACATTGGCCCGCATCGCCAACGGCGCGGTCTGCTTCCCGCGGTTGAGGAACACCGCAGTGCCGGGGACCCGAACCAGCGGCGGCCGACAATCGTGCAGCTGGTCGACGAATTCCCGTAACGATCCCTCCACCTGTCCCCGCGCGCGGGTGACGATATCCCGGCCGCGCTGCCAGGTGGTCATCACCGTGAACGCCGTGAGCCCGATCAGCAACGGCAGCCACGCCCCGTGCACCAGTTTGGTCAAGTTCGCCGCCAGAAACAGCAGATCGACCACCAGCAAGGCGCCGCCACCGATCACGACCAGCCACAACGGCGTGCCCCACTTGGTGCGGGCGACGTAGAAGAACAGCAACGTCGTGATCGTGATCGTCGCGGTCACCGCCATGCCGAACGCGTACGCCAATGTCGCCGAACTCCGGAAGGCGAAAACCAGCGTGAGCACCGACACCATCAGCACCCAGTTGATCCACGGAACGTAGATCTGCCCGATCCTCGACTCCGAGGTGTGCACCACCCGCAACCTCGGCAGGTAACCGAGCCTCGCCGCCTGCGACGCCACCGAGTAGGCGCCGGTGATCACCGCCTGAGAGGCGATCACCGTCGCCGCGGTGGCCAGTAGCACCATCGGCAACCGCGCCCAGCCCGGGGCGAGCAGGAAGAACGGGCTACCCACAGCGTCCTGGTCACCGAGAAGCAGCGCACCCTGGCCGAGGTAGCTCAGCACGCACGCCGGCAAAACCAGCAGCAGCCAGCCCCGGGTGATCGCCGGCCGTCCGAAATGGCCCATATCGGCATACAGCGCCTCGGCACCGGTGACCGCGAGCACGACCGCGGTTAACGCGAAGAACGCGATGCCGAAGTGCCCGAACATGAAGGTCAGCGCATACGTCGGCGAGAGCGCCCGAAGGATTTCCGGATGTCGGGCGATGCCGGCCACACCGCACGCCCCGATCGACACGAACCAGACGAACATCACCGGCCCGAACAACCGACCGACCGCCGCCGTGCCGCGCCGCTGCACGGAGAACAATCCCACGATGATCACCGCCGTGATCGGCACGATCAGCTCCTCCAACCCCGGCTGGACGACTTTCAGGCCTTCCACCGCGGACAGCACGGAAATCGCGGGTGTGATCACGCTGTCGCCGAAGAACAGCGCGGCGCCGAAGACACCGAGACCGGCCAGCACCGCGGTCACGCGACGGCCCCGCACCCCACCCAGGCGCCGCAGCAGCGTAATCAGCGCCATGATCCCGCCCTCGCCGTGGTTGTCGACGCGCATCACCAGCAACACGTAGGTCACGGTGACGATGATCATCAGCGACCAGAAGATCAACGACACGACGCCGTAGACGTTGTTCGTGCTGATCGGCACCGGGTGGGGGTCCTTCGGGTTGAACACCGTCTGGATGGTGTAGATCGGGCTGGTCCCGATGTCACCGAACACGACCCCGAGAGCGCCGACTACCACGGCGAGCCGAAACGTTTCCCGACCGTCCACCGCCCGAACGAGCGGACTACCTCCGGACTCAGTGGCCACGGTGTACTCCTCGTCTGCAGGTCCGGCTCCCATTGTCGTCCCGAACGCGCTAATGTCACCGCTCCGCCGCAACCTCCTGCAGGGATCACGAGACCGGCCGATTCCAAACGGGAATCGACGGTGTTCTTCGTGCGCTAATGATCCACCCACCCCGCTGCCGCCCGCCCACTTCATCTGTCAGCTATTTTTCGGCCGTACATCTGCGGGCGCAGGCCCTGGCATTGTTCCGCCCCGCCGGGGAGCCCACCGCCTGCGACAAACAGAGCGTCGCGTAGACCTGGGCTGGACGGGCCGGTGAATGTGCACAACGGTCACCGTTGACGTCGTCGGAAGAATAGGGACTGGCAAGGCCGCGGGTGGACCTCCGCCCCGAAGGCGACGACCATGGATCTCAGGACACGCCCTCCCACCGGGCCACCACCCGCCCAGAAGGTAGGGAACAACATGGCTGCCGACCGTCCGATCGTCGTCGGAACAGACGGTCCGCCCGGTCGTCATGGACGAACCCGCACGCGGCCTGCGTGAGGAAGCCGAGAATGCGCAGTTGCTCGTCGTCGGTAGCCGCGGGCGGGGCGGGTTCGCGAGCATGCTGTTGGGATCGGCCACCAGGGCACTGATGAACTCGGTCAACCGCCCACTCCTCATCGTCCGGTAGCCACCCCGCCCGCGGCCCATTGCCGGGACGAGTTTCGAGGTGAGTGGTGGTGGTGTTCGACAAGTTCGCCGACCAGGCACGCAGAGCAGTTGTCCTGGCCTCCGACGCAGCCCACGATCATCTCGGCACCGAATACCTCCTGCTCGCTCGTATCGACAACAGGTCGTCGGCCGGCTCACAGATCCTCGACGAAGCCGGGCCCGCGAGCTTGGACAGGCTGCGGGAACACGTTCTTCGTCAGGTCGCCGAAGACCGCCGCGAACCCGCTGGGCCGGGTCCGACCCACATCACCACCGTGCGGTTGACCGGCGCGAGCACACCCTGTGCACAGACGCGGCCGTCGGGGCGGGCCAACGCCTCGACAGATGGATGCGCGACCGCGTCGTCGACGCCCCACGCACCCCACGCCTCACGTATTGGCAGCGCAGCGAGCCGGGGTGATCGCAACGCCGAGGGAGCGCGTACGACGCCGTCGGTGGTGGCGTTCACCGAGAGCGGTGAGCGCCGGGTCGGTCAGCTCGCCCGACGGCAGGCGATCTTGAATCTGAAGGGCACGATCTACTCGGCGAAACGGTTCAGCCGAGGCACCGATCCCGCGACGAGGAGGACCACGATCGCGACCAGCGGCACCCAGCTCGAGGAACGTACGGTCGACGGCACGTGCATCAGCGACCGGTCCCGTACGACATCGGTCTCCTGCGTGCACCTACCGCGAGTGGGCCCACCCGATCAGCATACCCCGGCGCCGCCCGCGGCCGGCGACTGCCGAACCGCTTCAATACCCTAGACAACCGACATCGACGACCGCAGCGCCATGCCGCCGCTACTGCGAGACGGTCCATACCGTATCATGTTGTGCTACCGAATATTTCAAATCGCACTACGCTTGGTTTAGACCGATTCCGTTGCCGTCCAGTGGGTTATGGTGGAGCTGGATCCAATGGTTGGATAAACCGACAGTTGGAACATGATTTTCGCCGCTGGTTCGCTTCTGCGCCGGGAACTTATTCGTTCCATCACCGAGCACCTGATCCTGTACGTCAGGATGAAGGAGCCGCTGATCCCACTCCGCGACTGTACTGTCATGGCAGAAACGGCCTCCCCCTTTCGGCTTCCCGGGACCTTGTCATTCACCTCATCGGCTGGGAGAATGCTTAGTAGCGGGAGTTCTACTCATGGAAGCACCGGAGTAGCGGCTGCTGCCCGGAGTGCGCGTACCGGCCGCCTCGAGCGGGCGGCGGATAGTTGTGTCCCGGGTGGGATGTGGACGCCACCGTCTCCCGTTCTGTCGACGCTCACAGGCGGATGAAGAACTTTCAGGCGGTTGAGCCTCCGTGAGCTCAACCCGGTCAACCGACCGGCCGGACGCCGCACTGGTACGCGCGGGCTCGGCGAATCCCAAGTCATCGACGCCTAGGAGCGTGCTGAACTATCCGACAGCCGACCGCCGCGTGTCGAGCCGGGTT
>NZ_JARJBD010000188.1:0-7785 GCF_029269925.1 Rhodococcus sp. T2V | reverse complement strand
ACAGTTCTCCCTGGCAGACCGCAGGGATTCGGCCGAAAGCCGGCCGTAACTTGGGTTTACATGTGCAGTCGGTCGGCGAGGCCGTCGATCAACCGGCGCAGCTCGGCCAGATCGGCAAACCGGAACGGGCACCGGCCCGCCGCCATCGCGACGAACTCGTCCGGCGCGGCGGCATCGGTCCAGCCCACCGGCAACGAGAACTGCCTGCCCTCCGCGTCGAGGAAAAACACCCGATCCTGCGACCAGGTCTGCCGCACCGCCACGAACACGAACTCGCGGCCCGACCACGGGTGGAACGGGTGAGTCACCCGAACAGTTCGTTGATCACCGAGGGGATCGGGCGCATTCGACGACACGGGATAATGCCCTGGCGGAGACGACGATCGGGTTGTACAAGGCCGAGTGCATCGCCGACGATTCCCCGTTCCGCAAGGGGCCGCTGCGCACCATCGGTGACGTCGAGGAGGCCACCTCGGCGTGGGTGCACTGGTACAACACCGGCCGGCTCATGCATCGTCTCGGGCGGATCCCACCGGCCGAGTACGAAGCCAAGTACTACGCTGAACACCGTGCCGATCAACCGGTCGCACACAAATGACAGTGTGTGCATGAGACCCGGGATGGTTCAAGTCAAGGAAGTACTGCGGGTCTGGCTCGGGGTCCCCGGGTCGCGGCCGCCGGGACTGCGCACGATCGCGGCACATTGCGGGGTGGACCGGAAGACGGCGCGGCGGTATGTCGAGGCCGCGCAGGCCGCGGGGCTGCACCGCAGCGACGGTGTCAAGGCCCTCGACGACGGGCTGATCGGCGCGGTGATCGAGTCGGTGCGCCCGGCCCGCCCGAGCCGACACGGGCCCGCCTTGGACCGGCTGCTGGGTTCGAGGACCAGATCACCGCGTGGGTGGCCGGCGACGGGAACCATCCACCCTGACGATCACCAAGATCGAATCCCTGCTGGCCACTCCGGCGCGATGCGCCGGAGCGGTCCCATAACTGGCAATCCGAGTGGTCTCATGAGGGTGGTAGAAAACAGGTCGGACCGGTCCCATGCTCATGGCAGGTGACAATCGCGATCAATGGATCATTGGTCCTATTCGTCAGAAGTGTTCTCGCTAATCAGATTATGGTCCGTCATCGCATGGAATACGGCCTGCAGACCCGAATATGGTTTGACCACAGGTAGCCATTTGAGGAGGTCGTTCATCCGAACATCGGCTAGCGAGCCCGATTGCGCGAGGAACTTGGACAGGCGCTCCTTCTCGAGGAAATCAAACGCTGCCGAATCGATACATGTCGCATCTGCTGGAGTGGGCCCAGGGCTACCTAGCTGCTCCGCCCACACCCGTAACGAGTCCGAGCTCTCAGACTGGCTGGAGATTATGCGGTACATGGTTTTTGGAAGGCCGAGTAGGAGCCCGACCAGTATCGCGAGGCTGTACAAACCGGAATCGTCGCGGTTCAACTGTGCTCTCCACTCGGGATCGGACAGAACCCGGGCACGGATCACGAGGTATGCACTCATGAAGCGTTTGGCACGCCGGGGTGACGTCGCGACGAGAGGTGCTAGGCGATTAATGACGTGAAGGTCTACGCCGGACAACGTCAGGCCCTCTGTGATGCCATGCCGAATGAGGTCGGATGACGCCGTGTCATCGCTGGGCTGGATAATCACCTCGGCGTTCTCAACGGCGCTCATGCTATCTTCGGCTGTGATCCCCTGGTCAGGGGAGCGGTTCTGTCGAATACTGTCTTGTTGCGCCAACTCCCTTCTGTCTATGAAGTTGACCGATGATTGCAGCAGTGCGACTGAACCTTGAGCACTCATAGGCGGAAGTGTGTAGCTGAGATGGAAGATCTTCTCCAGATAGTCTGCCGCTGTCGTCGCGACATCGGCGCCGAGCAGATCTGCATGTCGGCTATGCAGGGATGCAGCCAACCATCTCGGATCAACACCAACGACGACGGCGAATAGCGGTAGCGCGAGAAGTAGATGAACTGCATCAAGAACGTTGACTACCGTTTCAGGGGCGCAGCGGTCGAGATCGTCAATATAGAGGACGATCCTGCGTGTGCCCCTTTCGGACGGATCTTCGGTCTCCTTACTGAGAAACTCGCTGAGATCGCTCAAATCCCGGTACGCCAGTCCGACTACGCCTAGGTACCGGTCGTAGTCACCACTTCCCGCTCGCTCAGCCAGATACCGTGTCAGAAGCTGGTCGCCAGTGAGGTCCTGCTTCGCTTGTACAGCCGCCGCAAGATCCGCTTCTGCGTTGTCCTTCCTTTCTTTCGCTGCAGTCAATACCGCTGCCGCCGCTGCAGCTTCCTGCTTCGCTGAATCTAGTTCGGCGTCCAGCTTTCGCCGTTCTTCGGCCAGTCGCCTGTCGGCCTTCTTCTTTACCCGCAACGCAGGCTCGAGAACCTCACGTGCAACGGCTGTTTGTCTTTGAAGCCAGGCGGCGGCAGCACCCCCTACTGTTCCTAACTGCAGAAGTGCTGCAGTTACGGGATCCCCCAGGTCGTCAAAGGCGACCGCAGCGCCGACACCAAGCAGGGCGACAACCACTGCGACGTAGATAGTCCTCGCTAGAGGCGACGACTTGATACCACCTACAGTGGCCAGGTTGCGAGCCTTCGCGCCAAGTGTGAGCACCTCGTCTGCGGCCGTCGCGAGATCTTGTGCATTATTCAACGCTGCCTCAGCGCCAAGGTAACGTGCAACCGTCTCAAGTTCCGACTTCAGGCGAGGGTCTGCGAGGTCGGCGGGTGCTATTGAACTCCAAATACTGGTGATCGCCTTGTCGCTGACCTTTTTGATGGCTGCGTTGTGCTGCTTCTCGGCTTCTGTGACAGCCTCGGCGAGAGAATCAGCCCGTGCTTGGGCCACCGCCACGTCGTCCTCGGCTTGCTCGGCAACCTGTTGCATGCCGGTCACATGCTCGAAGGCTTCGGTGATTAGCTTGTCGCGTTGTGACTGTCGCGGACTCAGTTTGTGGAAGATATGTTCGAGGAGGCTTGCCCATATATCGCCTCTCGCATAGTGCCATGCGTTGAACCACACGTGGTCGACGCGGCCGTGGAACTGGTCGCTGCTAGAATCGCCAGCCTGCAAATCTGTGATGCTAGTCTCGATACGTTTCATGAAGAACGACTTGCCGCTGCCCCATTCTCCGTACAGTCCGACGGCGAGGGGTGGCTTCAGTTGTCGGGACGATATCAATGCGGCTAACGCCCGTGCATCTTTGTCGATCCCGAGCTGATCGACGTCGTCGATAAGATCACGTGTTACGGCTGGAACAACCAGACGGGTCTCAGCGTGATCCGGGATGGGGATTGTGGCCCCAGGTATTTCATGGATCTCATCGTCGTCGGCGCTCGCCTGGCTCTCGATTTCATCTGCGAGGCTCGTTTCCCCAAGGCGTCGTAGGACGTCTGCTAGTGCAAAGCCCGCTTCCTTGTCACCGTCGAGGAACTGCTTTTCGAGTAGGTTTCGCAGCCAAGCAATTGTTTCAGCAGTCTGTGCTGAAGTTAGCTCGGAGCCTTGTACTAGGTCGAGGAAACGAGTTGCGACGGAGAACCGACCCCTTTCCAAGAGCTGTTGCAGCACCGTGCGTGCTCTTTCTGGGTTGTCCTGGCGTTCGTAGATCGACGCCAAGTCGATTCCTGCCTCAACGTCTCCCCGTAAGAATGCGCGTTCGAGTGTCTCCGCGGCGTTAGAGAGATCGCCCTGGCGTTCGTAGATCTCCGCCAGTGGCTTCGTCGCGTCTCGATTCCCCTGCAGGAAGGCGCGCTCAAGGATCTGTGCTGCGGCAGTGAGATCACCACGCCGACGTTCGATGAGTCCGGCAAGTTGCAAACCCGCTGAGAGGTTTCCAAGTTCGAATTCAGATTCTAAGAGTCCTTCCGCTTCGGCGAGTTCGCCGTGCTTTTCGAGGAGTCGAGCGAGTTGGAGTGGTGCGCGAGGATCTGTGATCGCTCTCAGTACGTGGATAGCGCTTTGATCGTTGCCCTGTAATTCAAGGACGTCGGCCAGAACTAGGCCGACGTCGGGGTCACCCACATCGGGGTCGTACACCCCTCGGAGTAGCGTTTCCGCCCCCTCAAGATCGTTGCTTTTTACAAGTCCTCTCGCGACAGGCACCGCCAACGAAGTATCGCCTAGTTCGAAGGCTTGACGAAGTGCGCGATCGGCTTCTGCGAAGGTTTGCCGGCGGGAATGAAAAGCAGCAAGTTGTCGGGCCGCAGCGGGGTCTCCTCGCTCTACGCCCTCTCGGAGCAACTGCAAAGCGTCCGTGTCCCGCCCGTTTCCCTCAAGGCGTTTTGCCAGCACCCTTCCCGATTCCAAATCGCCGTTTGCGAAAGCGTCGGAAAGCTGACGCTCGTCGGGCTCTGCAGGAACTGATCCGCTCGTTGGCATAGCTAATTGTGATGCATGTCCCAGGCATGGCCGCCGCCGACTCCACCGGAGCGCGGTCTTCAACCAGGCCACCAGCTGAGTGAAGGAGTTCGCACTGGTATCGGCGCATGTTATCGGACCGTTCAACTGCGGTAACCAGCTGATCCGACGTGCCGGCTTGCCACCTCCCATCCCGCGAAAAAAGTTGGCTGTCCGGAAGACCGGTGCGGCTGCCGCCGGCTGGATCGCCGAGCAGCCCGGCAGCATCCCACTCCTCGGTGCCGACCCCCACTGGCAGGCCCGCTATTCCGCCGAGGTCGATGCGTTGCGTGTCGACCATCGAGAAACCCGTCGCCTGGACTAGAAGTGGAGGTGATGCGACGCGAACTGGCCGAGCATCACATCGCGGACTCGACCCGGCACCCCGCCGTGATCGACGCGCTCGGGGCCGCGCCCACCACCACGACGCCCACCGACCGACGCACAGCGCGGCGGTCGGTGGGCGTCCTACTTGACTCCTCCACCGGCGGAGTCAAGTTCGAGCAGACAACACTAATCTCTCGGAGGTAGGAAGGCTCTGACCGCGGCTGCTGTGGCTGCCGTTGGTGTCCTCTGCGCGGCGGTGCTGTGGCCCGGCGTGCCGGCTGCCCGGATCATCACCACTAAGTAGAGCGACCGAAGACGTCACTCCAGGCGTGACAGTCGTAGGGCTCGCAGACACCCGGAGCAGCACTACCTAAGCCGAAGCTGCGACGTATCGCAGATCTCTACCCCTCCGCCGGCCTCGGAGACGACCGGCGCTCGTAGCGTTCCAGGAGCCCGTGTGTTCGGCTTACTCTTGCGAAGGGAGGACCGCGGTGGCAATCTTCTGAGCAATCACTGCTACCGCATCTCGACTCGTCTCGAAGCCGGCAAGGTCGGGCAGAATCCCGCTGTACTCGGCCACTTCATCGAAAGTCACGTTGTGAAGTACCGGAATGAGCGTCGACTTGTGGAGAAGTGCACCGAGCTCGCGTTCCGTCCAGAACCGCCCTGTCAGGTATGCGGGTGTCAACAGCGCGATGCCGCAGCGAGCCTTCCTAAGCCCCTTGTCCATTTGAAGAGCCTGGCTCTTGCCTGGGACGATTGCCACCTCGTCGAACCAGACGCTGACGCCAAGCTCTTCAAGGCAGTCGCGTAGTTCGACTCCCGTATCGCTGCCATCGATGCGTGCATAACTGAGGAACGTGTCGTACTCGCGTTCATCTTGCGTAAGTAGTGCTGTGTGAACGCGTTCGGCCAGTTCCTGCTCGGCGGGGGTGTACTGAGCACTCTGTCCAGCGCGCAGCTGGCTATTCAGACGCGATATTGTCGCTTTGTTGTGCGCGTTAGCCTTGGCATTTGCCGCATTGACTGAAGCTACCTGCCGGTTGAAACGGTCAACCACCTGCTGGTTATGGCGTTGGGCCGCACGGTTGTGGTCGTCCACCTTCCGCTGGTTGGCTCGGTTGACGCGGTCTACTTCCTGGTTGTAGGCCCGAACTTGCCGTTGCACCTCCTGCTCAGCTTTGCGCTGCGCGTTGCGCATCTCACGTTGAAACTTCGCCGCATTGAACCGCGTAGCCATAGCTCCTCCAAACGCGACACTTGCTGCAGCGTCATACGTCGCGTGTACCTCTACGGTTGGGCGGGAAGCTTCCGTTCAGCTACTAGTCAGCTTCCAGCCGGGTAGGTCACCCCTGCAGTGCCAGGGTGTCATCCGCATATGACTCTTAGGGTGCGACACGCCGATATACAGTGGTTGAATGTCAGAGAGGCACAATATCTTGTGCTTTGCGGTGAGAATTTCGGCATAATGACTATCCGACTGACACGCCTCCATCAGACCTCGATGCAGTGGATAGCTAACCGATTCGTCGACGCAAGTGCAGGAATCGTGATAGGACGGATATCGAGACCATGACCGGGCTCGACGCGGAGGGGCGCCCGATGATGGCGCAGCAGATGCCCGGAATGGTCGCTGTGGCGCGCAGTGACACCCGGCAGGTGTTCAAGGTGTTCTCCGACGGTTACGAGCCGCATCAGTACCGTGAGTGGCTTCTGGGGGCGGTGTCGAACATCCTCGGTGACACCTTGGTGGTGACCTCGGCTGGATTGCTGCGGCATGGTGGGCAGGCGTGGGTGGAGGTCTCTGTTCCCGAGACCCTGCACGACGGGCGCACGGGGTTCAGCTACCGGCCCAATCTGTTGGCGGCGACGTCGCTGGATGGCAGCCTGGCGACGACGTACGGGCGCACCGTTACCGCGACGGTGTGCGATAACACGATGGCGATCGCGCTCGGGCAGGCGCGGGGTCAGCAGGTGAAGATCCGGCACAGCCGGTACTCGGGGTTGCGGATCGATCAGGCCCGGCAGGCGTTGAGCCTGGTGGAGGAGACCGCTGACGAGTTCACCGAGTCGCTGCGGCGCCTGTCCGAGGTGTCGGTGACGGATCGGCAGTGGTTCGCGTTCCTGGATGCCTGGCACCCGATGCCGGAGGAGGCGGGCCGTGCGCGCACGATCGCGACCCGGGTGCGTGAGGAGTTGGTGGAGATGTACCGGCACGACGTGCGGGCCAGCACCTGGCAGGGAACCGCGTTCGGGGTGGTCCAGGCGGTGAACACCTGGGCGCACCACAAGCAGCCAGTGAAGGGTGCTTCGCGTGCCGAGCGGAACCAGGAAGGCACGATCTCGGGCCGCTTCGACAAGCTCGACGCCTCCGTCGTGAGCACCCTCGAGAAGGTCCTCACCAGCTGATCCTGCCCACTTCCACCGGCCCGCACTCGACTTCCGGGGTGCGGGCCGGTGGTGCGTGATGGGGCTGTGACCTGGTGTGATGGCATGTTCCCGGTTTGTGATGTGGGGGTGCCGGCGATCTGGTGGGGGAGCGCCGGCATCGGGTTGTGGGGTTGTCGGCGGGGCGGGAGGGTGTCTGTTTCGCCCGTTTTGAAAGCGTTGTGAAAGTTGTTGATTATCAATATGTTTAGATAATTACTTGATAAGTAAGTGTTTACGTAAATTATGCACAAATGTGATCCTGTTAGATTCGTAATCTGTTGTATATCAACATATTTGGATGTTTCGATTTTTTCGACTGTTTTGGGTTGCGCTGAGGTCCGGTGATATGCTGCGGGTATGACATGGAAGCGGCATGGGAAGGCGAGTGGGCGGCGGGTCGGGCGTACCCGCCGGCCTCCCCAGCTTCGTTGGGGTGTGGGGGACCGGATCAAATGAGTCGATCAAAAATGCAGGTGAGAACCTAATCTCGGAAACTCAGAGGAGCGAAGCGACTCGATCGAACGGCAACGGGAATGGACCACTGCGAGCCGCGCAGCGGCTCCCTGGCGGGGAGCGAAGCGACTCGCCCCGTCTCC
>NZ_JARJBD010000187.1:0-7840 GCF_029269925.1 Rhodococcus sp. T2V | reverse complement strand
GAAGGGTCCAATCCCACGGCGGCCGCCCATCCGCCCTATTGGAGAGCGGAAGACATGTCGGCCTCGAGGATGTCCCGCCGGGTCCGCAGTGTGCTGACCAGGCCTTCCAGGATCCGATAGGCCTTTCGGTTGTCCCGCTCTTCGACTGCGCGCCACGCGGTGACGGCGTCAGGCAGGACGTCCTCGATGAGGTTCCACAGCTGCGAATCCATCAGCTCGTCGGCGATGTCGAGCGCAGGCCCTGTGGGGGCGAGGAACGTCGGGGTGCTCATGCGACGACACCGAGGTGCCGATTCAGCTCCGCGGGGTAGTGGGGACGCGACACGGAGGTGGCGCCGGCGGCGTGTCCGGCAGCGTGCACCCACGTGGAGAAATCCAGCTTGTAGTGCTGCTTACCGTCAACGGTCAGGCCGTACGGGGTTGCCATGTGGAGTTCGTACAGCGGATGGTTCCGCGGGTCGAAGTGCTCCACCTCCCCACCATGAGACTCGGGGTTCTTCGCCGGAACCCCTGCGTGGGACAACGACTGCGCGAGGTCGAGTACCTCGGTGTTGTGGGAATCGATCGCGGTACGCAGGGCCTCGAGAGCATTCCGGGCACGATCGAACGCGGCGAGGATGCTGGGCTCGTTGTCGCTGAGCAGCTCAGCGGCATCCGCCTTCGCCCGTTCGCGGCGACGCTCGGCCTCCTCAGCAGCAGCCTTCTCAGCGCGGGCCTGTGCGCCCCGGTCTGCGATCTCAGCGACGTCAACGGCGGCCTGGGCGGTCGCGAGGTCAGACGCGCTCACGTTCTCACCAGCGAAGATCCGCTGACGGAGGGCCTCAAGGGCGTTGCGGGCATTCAGGATGTCAGGCAAGGGAGGGGTTCCTATCCGTTGGTGCGGCGAGCGCGGGCGGCGTCGCGGATCGCGTCGACAGAAGCAGCGGCGGCTGCTCGGTGGCTGGCCTGGGCGGCGATGGCGGCGAAGTAGGCCTCGGACGAGGTCAACGTCGGGGCAGCGGCTTCCGGTGCCTCAGTGACGTTCTCAGGGGCTGTGTCAGTCATGGTGTTTCCTCCGGTGGATCAGTAATAGGAGCCGTCAGGGTGGTGACGGGGTTCAGGTGGTTCGTCGAGGACGTTGCCGTCCTGGTCGAGGTAGACGACGCTGTCGAGAATCGCCTCGTGCAGGGCCTGCAGGGCGTCCTTCGCCTGGTCCATCGACTCATCGACCGGGATCACGGGCGGCTCAAGGCGATATGCCTTGTCCAGGAGGATCCCGATGGTCGTGGCGTAGTTCTTCGACTGGGTGGCCTCGTCGGCGTCGAGGGCGTCGTTGAGCTTGCGCATGGTCTTCGTGCTCAGCCGGTAGAGGGCATCAACAGTGAGGTCACGCCGTTCCCGGGCGTCGATCTTCGCGGCTTCTGTGGCCTTCGTGGTCGGCTCGCGGTTGAAGCTGACGCCGGCGAGCCGAGCTGCACGTCCGACCGTGGAGGGGGCGCAGTCGAGTTGGCGGGCGATAGCGGCCCTGCTCATGCCTTGCCCTGCGAGTTCAACGACCTTGGCGGCGATCTCGTCGTACAGCTTTTTTGGGCCTCGTCCGGGCGAGGTCGAGGTCATCCGACGTTCTCCGCGGCGCGTATCTCCTGGTAGGTGTCGATTGCGACGACGAACTGGTCCAGGAGACCGTGTGCCGCTTGAATCCCCTCAGCGTGGGGGTCGACGGGGGGCGAGAGCTTGGTGAGCTTGTCGATGCCGACACCGAGGAGCGTGACCAGGTCTCGGGGTCCGAACTCCCCTGCTGCGAGGGATTCCCCGATCTTGGTGAGCGCGGCCGCGTTGCCCTCGTGGAGCTGATTCACCAGCGTTTCGCGTCGAGTCTTGGCGTCTACCTGGGAGGCAGCGGTTGCCGGCGCTGTGCGAGTGCGGTCGAACGTGAGTCCAGCGGCCTCAGCAGCCCTGGCGACTGTGGAGGCGGAGACCTGCAGCGTGCGGGCGATAGCGGCCTGGCTGAGGCCTTCGCTGTGCAGGCGAGTGACCTCGGGGGTGATCAGGTGGAACTTCTTTTTTGTGCTTCGTACGTTCGAAGTGGGGGGCACTGTTACCCCGTTCTGTATGGAGTTGTGTTGTTGTGCAGCAGGTTTCAGGCTGCAGCGGGGTCGTCGATGCTCTGCGCTGCGTATGCGACCAGGTCGGCGCGGCGGTAGCGGACGCGACCAGTGCCTTCACCGAGGCGAACGAACTTCGGGCCGACGTGCTTGCAGCGCCAATACGTGAGCGTCGAGGTGCGGACCTGCAGGTACTCAGCGGCCTCTGTGGTGGTGAGCAGCGTGTCGGACTCGGACACTGGCATTCCTCTCGATTAGCTATTGACAACGACAATCATAACTGATAGGGGGGTCGGGCGTTGTCAAGAACAGCCAACACGCAGGTCAAGTGGGATGAATCGAGAGCAAGTGGGGTCAAGGGAGATCAAGTGGGAGCGTCTCAAAGGCAAAGCAATGAGACGACCCGAGTGAGACGCGAACCCCCGCGCAAATCCCCTGGTCGACTCGTCTCAGAAGTCCGTCTCAGAATTTTGTCTCAGGCATTGCGGATGGTGCCGACTTATGAGACGGTTAGCGCATGACGAACTCCGCTTCCGCCGGCCACACAGTCGGATACGCCCGCGTCTCGACGAAGCGTCAGAACCTCGACCGCCAGCTCGACACCCTGGCTCGACTGGGTGCCGAGAAGGTGTTCACCGACAAGGTGACTGGTCGGACGATGGATCGCCCGGAGTGGGCACGGTGCCGCGAGTACCTGCGTCCCGGGGACACCCTGGCCGTCGATGCTCTCGACCGCCTGGGGCGTAGCGCGCTCGAGGTGATCGAGACGATCGACGAACTCACTAAGGCGGGAATCGCGATCGTCGACGGCGGTGGACGACGCCTCGACACCTCGGATCCGATGGGGCGCGCCCTGGTCTCGATCATGGCCGTACTCGCGGAGATGGAGGTCGAGCTGAAGGCGGAGCGTGCCGCGGCTGCTCGTGAGGCTGCGGCGGCTCGCGGGAAGCACACCGGGCGACCTAAGAAGCTTGACACCTCGGAGGCTGTCCGGGCTCGTGAGCTGCGCGCTCAGGGCTTATCCGCGACCGAGGTAGGTAAGGCGCTGGGCGTGTCTCGGGCAACGGTTTACCGCTACCTCGGGCAGGAGGAGGTGCCTGTGAGCTGACCTGTCGTTCCACCCCAATACGATCTTCAACTAAAGCGGGCCTGGCCCGGGCTTCCCTCCCGTGACCAGGCCCTTGATCACCACAGAAACGGACTCTGCAAGTGACCCATGCAAAGACTCTCTCATCGACCGCCGACAACGTTCTCCAGGTCGGGGACCTGACCCCCGGGGAGATGTTCCACTTCGTCGCGGAGTTCATCCGCCAGCACGACGACGGATGGTGGGCGTTCGACCCGCAGACGATGGCGATCGACATCGACGTTGCGGAGCATGTCCGGGCCGCGGCCGCGCAGCCCAACGCCGAACGTGACGCCGCCCTGGCGACCGTTGCGGCGCAGATGGAGGCAGCAGCATGACCGACCAGGACCTGAACCAGCAGGTCGACGAGATCCGAACCAAGCTGGGCGCATTGCGTCGCCTGGTCATCGCGGTGACGGAGTCCGCCGGCGAGCACGAGGCTCACGGCATCGTGGACGACTTGTCCGACGTGACTCGCTATCTGAACGACGCGGGCAACGTGCTCGCGGACGTGATCGTCGAAGGGTCGACTGACAGCCCCCGCCTGCCCGACTAAAATCTCCGATCAAGTCCCACGCGTCCGTCTTCAGCGTGTGGGCCTCCTAGGCAAAACCCCCCGCGCGTGTAGGTGTCGGGGGGTTTTGTCGTATCCAGGGCATACCGGAGGGTGCGGGACGACGGTTTCGTCGCTCTCCGTGGACCTCAGGGCGCGCCGCAGGTCACATCCGAGACTGACCGGGCATGATCGTGAGACATGACGGCGGACAGCGAGAACACCCCTCCTACCAGTGGGCGGCCGCGATGGTCAGCAGCCGAGGCAGCAAGGCAGTGTGGAGTCGGGCGGGCGACGATGCAGCGGGCACTCGATTCGGGCAGGCTTCCCGGAGCAGTGAAGACCGATAAGGGCTGGTCGATCGGTGTCGAAGACCTGCTCGCCGCTGGGTTCCACCCTGGTCGCTCCACTACTGACCGAGGCATGACCGAGGTGACTCGCGAGCAGGACCGGGCAGAGACCGCACGTGTCCACGAGGACCGGATCCGAGAGCTGGAGACCGCACTGGCGACCGCGGAGGCCCTGCGGCAGGCCGCTGAGCAGCTCGCAGCGGAGCGCGCCCTGCGGGTCGAGGACTTGCGGAGGACCGTGCAGATGCTCACCGCCGGCAAGTCGGAATCGACCGGTGTCCCATCCCCTAGTGTCCCGGCATCTGTCCCACGTAGAGGCCCCCTGGAGCGCCTGGTCGGGCGGTTCGGACTCTGAGCTGTGCCGTTGCGGCGTTGCGTCGGCCACTCAGGGGCCGTTGCGGCGTTGCGCAACACGCATTGCACGGGCTAGAGCTGCGCCCGTATGTCGCGGATGATCTCCTCGGCGACTTCCGGGGTGGCACCGATGTCGAACCGGATCCGTTCGAGCGCCTGCTCGCGGGTGTAGTCGAGTTCCTCAAACAGTGCCGTGTCGTCGTTGATGACGGCGACGGCGAGGAGTTCACCGGTCGACCACGCCGGCAGTAGCTCACCGAGTTCCCGGCTCTCCTGGGCGAAGCGTGCGCGGGTGATCCAGCCTTCGACTGTGCGGTCTCGGTTCTCGACTGCCTGACTGTGGAGGTACTCCGCGAAGCTTCCAGGTTCAGGCGTGGTCATACCTGCATCGTTGCACGGGGGTACGACCCCGAATGAAGTTCCGGAGAGCGCCGTGCCGGGGAGTTACCTGATAAGGCTTGGCGTGTCGTACCCGAAGATTTGTGGGTGGAGATGTCAGAGTTACCGCTGTGACTTCCCCGACGACGTTGCTGACGGACGGTCAGTGGGCCGATGACGTGCTCTTGCCGTACCGGCCGTACGCAACCGACGACTTCGAACGAGGTCAGCGGCGTCGAAGCCGGGAGACCGCTCTGACGATGCGGTACATCGAGCACAGTCCTCACGCGCTCCTCGGGTCGATCGTTGTCGACTGTGACCACCCTGACGCTGCGATGCGGGCGTTCGAGCGGCCGCGGGACCATCCGACACCGAGCTGGGTGGCGCAGTCGCCCTCGGGTCGGGCACACATTGGCTGGTGGTTGGCGTCTCCGGTATGCCGGACGGACTCGGCGAAGCTGCAGCCACTCCGCTTCGCTCAGCGGGTCGAGGCGGGGCTGAGAGCCTGCGTGGACGGCGATTTCGCCTACGGCGGGCAGTTGACCAAGAACCCCATTCATCCGTCGTGGGAGACGATCTACGGCCCGTCTGAGCCGTACGAACTCCGGGACCTGGTCACGGTCCACACGCCCCGTCAGATGCCGCGACGACCTGACCGGGCTGCGGGCCTCGGGCGCAACGTCACGATGTTCGACACCGCTCGTGTCTGGGCCTATGGGCAGTGGTGGAGCCACCGCGAGGGCACCGCGAGGGCCTGGGATCAGTTGATCCTGCAGCGTTGTCACGCTGTGAATACCGAGTTCGGGGTGCCATTGCCGTTCGTCGAGGTCAGAGCCACCGCGCAGTCGATCTCACGCTGGGTCTGGAGGAACTTCACCGAAGAGAAGTACCGGGCGCGTCAGGCTGAGGCTGGTCGCCGAGGCGGCAAGGTGGTTTCCCCCGCGAAACGTGAGGCGAACCGCAAGAGAGCGACGAAGATCGACGTAAACGCACTGATGGAGGCCGCGCTGTAATGGGAGCGAAGACACCGGTCCGGCGGAAGAAGACCGCTCGTGAACTGGCAGAAGAGTTCGGGGCATCCCCACGAACCATCCAGCGGTTGATCGCTGAGCCTCGTGAGGACTTCCTCGCCAGGGCCGCGGAGCGTCGCACTCGGGCAGTCGAACTGCGTGAGCAGGGGTTGAAGCACCGGGAGATCGCTGAGGAGATGGGGATCTCGATCGGTGCCGTCGGTCGGCTACTGCATGACGCTCGGAAGATCGCCGAGAAGGCGCAAGGCTGAGCGACCCCGTAGAACCTCCAGGCCCCCGCACCCACCCAGTCACACCGGGCGCGGGGGTTTCGTTCGTCTACGGGGCAGCCAGGCCTTGTTTAGGCGGACTGAGGCAGCGGCGCAGACTGCACGCTCGACAGTTCAGCCCTCATCCGAGCACGACGGTCGCTGAGCTGTTGAGCGACCGCAGTCTTGACTCGCTCGAAACCCGCACTGGCGGCGAACATCTCCCGAGCGAGATCGTGATCCTCGGCCGCGAGACGCTTACCGACCTTCGCGAAGTCCGACACCAACCGTCGCACCTGCATGTCGATCTGCGAGGCACGAGAGGCGATCTCGACTACCGGTGCCGGCTCCTGGACCTCGGGTGCAGGCTCAGCCTCGACGATGTCCTGTGCAGGTTCCTGAGGTGCGTACAGCCTCACGACTGCTGTGACAGCGTCTTCCACGGTGCGTCCGGCCTGCTGTGCCCGCTTGAGTGACTCCCAGTGCTTGTCCGAGACGACGTCGGGATCCACCGAGTGGTCGAACACCAGCGACGAACGAACGTTGCGGATCCACTCCGCAGCCTCGGCTTCGGCCTCGTGCACGCCCGCGTTGCTTTCGCCAGCGGCGGAAGAATAAGAGCTTGTGTTAGAGGAGCTGGTGGGAAAGGGACTGGTAGGCGGAAGCTCAGACTTCCGGTAGTCGGGGGCTGAATTACCGGTAGTCGGCCCTGAATTACCGGTAGTCGCGTCCACATCCTCACGACTACCGGTAGTCCAGACTTCCGGTAGTCCGGACTCATGACTACCGGTAGCCCAGACTTCCGGTAGTCCGAGACGGTAGACGTCGGCGTAGTTGCGGTTGCGACCCTTGCGGCCCTTCTGGGTGCGGATGAGGTAGCCGAGTTCGCGGCCCAGAGCGAGCGCGTCGCGGACGGTCTTCTCCGACATGGCCTTGATCTCGCCGGTCTTCGAATCACGCTTCAGGAGACGAGCAGCGAGGTTCTCGACTCCAGGGTGGGCGTTGGTGCCGTCCGCGTTGGCGCAGCTCTCCAGGGCGAGCAGGACACGCAACTGGGCATGCGTCAGCCGGTAGTCATCGACGACGGCGTCGCGCCAGGCGTAGCGGATGGAGGGGATGGGGGACTGGTCGGTCACAGTGCTCCTGTGGTTAGGCAGCGGCTCGACTCACGACCCCGACGTCCAGGGCGAACACGACATCCCACGGATGGGTGGGTTGCGTTCGTCCCGTAGACTTGCACTGGCGGTTGCGGGTGGTTGGGTTCGTAAGCCAGGTCACTGCAATCTTTTTGGGACGGCGTCAGGGATTAGGGCCCTTGGCGCCGTTTCTGCGTTCCTGGGGGTAGGGGATCCCAGTTCTGCCGATGCATTGACAATAAGGGTGGCCGCAACCAACCCCCACCGAACCCCTGCGCCCCATGCCTTTCAGCACCTACGGAAAAAGCCCCCGACCAGGACCGAAGTCCGATCGGGGGCTCATCCCTAAGTGGCCGGCGACACTCCTGGCGAGCGCGCCGACTGAGGTGCAGACCGCCTGGTGCAGGCCCACATCTCTACTGCCCAGACTCTTCTCAAACCGGGCAGAGACTTGGTTCGGGCGTGTGACCCCGGCACCAGACTTCCCTGGCACCGAGGCTTCACACACTCCCTGGCGACCACCGCGAAGGGTCCAATCCCACGGCGGCCGCCCATCCGCCCTATTGGAGAGCGGAAGACA
>NZ_JARJBD010000186.1:0-7869 GCF_029269925.1 Rhodococcus sp. T2V | reverse complement strand
AACCGCAGACCCTCGTGGCCAACGCGGACAGCACCTTTCAGCTCTTCCGCGTCGGTGATGCGGTCACCAGCCGCAACATCCACGCCGCCATCCTCGACTCCAACCGCCTCTGTATGGCGATCTGAGCACCACAGTGAAGGAAGACATCATGTACGACGCAATCATCGTCGGCGGTGGACTCGCCGGCCTCTCTGCCGCCCACCGGCTTCGGCACCGCAACGTCCTGCTGCTCGAGAAGGAACCCCGCTTCGGCGGCCGCATCCGTTCCGAGCGCCGCGGAGAGAACTGGCTGAACTGGGGTGCCCACGTCTACAACGGCCCCGGCACCGCCACCGGCGACTTGATGAGCTCGGTCGGCATAGACTCCACCCCGGTGCCCGGCAGCCTGGCCGGTCTGGCGATGAACGGAAAGCTGCTCACCTCCGGTCGGGTCGAGACCTACCCGTTCCGGGTACCGATGTCCTGGTCCGACCGTGCCGCGCTGATGCGCGCCGGCGTGAAGGTCCGTCTCGCGGTGCGGAAGTACGCCAAGGTCGCCGCCCCGCGGGACGGCGAGGACTACCGGGTCCGTCAGCAGCGGATCTACGACTTTCTCGGCGACCAGACGTTCACCGACTTCGTCGGCGATCTCCCCAACGACGCGGACGCGCTGTTCCGGCCCACGGTCAGCCGCTCGGCGGGTGACCCCGAACAGGTTTCTGCCGGCGCCGGTGTCGGCTACTTCCACCTGGTCTGGGACCGCAGCGGCGGCCTGTGCCGCAACATCGTCGGCGGGCCCTCGACGCTGACCGAGACCATCGGTGCCGGACTGGGAGAATCGGCGAAGATCGGCGCCGAGGTCACCGAGGTCGTGCACGCCAAGAATCACGTCATCGTCCGCTACCGGCACGACGGCGAGGATTACGAGGCCAGGGCCCGCTACGCCGTTCTGGCCACTACGGCTCCGGTCACATCCAAGATCGCCCCGGATCTCGAGGCCGATGTCAGTGACGCGCTGGGCAAGATCGTCTACGGCCCGTACGTCAGCGCCGCGTTCTCCACCAACGAGACCACGCCGCAGCGGTGGGACTCGTCCTACGCGATCGCCACGCCGAAGCGCGCGTTCAACGTCTTCTTCAACATGTCGAACACCACTCGTGCCGCAGAACCGGTCCGCGGCAAGGGCAGCAGCATCATGGCCTTCTCGCCGGCACGCTTCGCTCGCCCGCTGATCGACCGCAGCGACGAGGAGATCCTCGACGCCTACTACCAGGACCTCGAAGACATCTTCCCCGGCTTCCCCGGTCTGGTCGACGAGGCCATCGTCCAGCGGTGGCCGCACGGCCTGGCGTACTGCTTCCCCGGACGCGGCAAGTTGCAGCCCACCCTCACCCGGCGCGGCAGCCGCATCATGCTCGCCGGCGACTTCCTCGGCACCTGGTACACCGAGACCGCCGTCCAATCCGGATTCGCTGCCGCCCAGGACATCCTCAGCGCACTGGCCACACCGAGCACTGTGCGCCCGCTCGACGCATCCACCACCCTGATCGGAGAACGCCATGGCTGACCTCACCGGCAAAGTAGCCCTCATCAGTGGCGGCTGCCGCGGACAGGGGGAGGCCGAGGCCCGGCTGTTCGCCGAACGCGGCGCGAAGGTCGTCATCGCCGACATCCTCGGCGACGACGCCGCCAACCTGGCGGCCGACATCGGCGCAGACCGTGCGATCGCGGTGCACCTCGACGTCAGCGACCCCCAGCAGTGGGCCGATGCGCTGGCCGCCGGGATCGAGGCCTTCGGGCACATCGACGTCCTGATCAACAACGCCGGAATCTACTACCAGAACCCTATTGCCGAGACCCCGGTCGAGAAGTACCGTCGTATCATCGAGGTCAACCAGATCGGTGTGTTTCTCGGGATGCAAACTCTCGCAACGCACATGGCGACGATCGGGCGCGGTTCGATCATCAACATCGTCTCGGTCTCCTCGTTCGCGCCCCTGGACTACACCTCCGCGTACGCCTCGACGAAGTCGGCGCTGCTCGCGATGTCGAAGGCCGCGGTCGGGGAACTCGGACCTCAGGGGATCCGCGTCAACATGATCCACCCCGGTGGAGTCGCCACCGAGATGGGCGCACCGCAGGGCGCCGTGCCCCCCGAATACTCCAAAGCGCCGCTCGGTCGCATCGGTCAACCCCGCGAAATTGCCACGGTCGCAGCATTCCTGGCCTCCGATGACGCCTCGTACTGCACCGGCGCCGAGATCCTCGTCGACGGTGGCTGGACCGTCGGAACCCGCAATCCGTGGACCACCACGGAGTGATCGACACAGATGTCCGGTCACAGAGCGCCTCCTGACCACCTCTGACCGGAACAACACAGTGCGGAGCGCGCGAAGCTCCCAGTGCTGCGAGATCGGGTGCTCCGCACCGTATGACACACATGTCCCGCCACATCGTGGATGCGACTGAATGGCTGACTCGGCAATCCTGCCGGCGGCGGCCACCCAACCCCTCGACTCACCCACATCGGGAGATGAGCACCATGACCTATTCCGTGATCGACGAAGCCCCTTACGGGAAGTTTCACCGCAAACTCGTACTGCTGTCCTCCGGTGGACCCTTCCTCGACGGCTACATCCTCGGCAACATCGGCGTCGTCATCGTCGGCATCCAGAACCAGCTGCACCTGACGTCAACCGAACTCGGGCTCGTCGGTGCGGCCGCCCT
This sequence comes from Rhodococcus sp. T2V, assembly GCF_029269925.1. Taxonomy (NCBI): domain Bacteria; kingdom Bacillati; phylum Actinomycetota; class Actinomycetes; order Mycobacteriales; family Nocardiaceae; genus Rhodococcus; species Rhodococcus sp. T2V. The sequence continues at coordinate 5,163 of NZ_JARJBD010000186.1, read as the reverse complement.
CATCGGACTGTTCATCGGCGGCCTCGGGTTCGGCAGGCTCACCGACGTAATCGGGCGGAAACTAATGTACACCCTCGATCTGGCCGCCCTGCTGCTGGGTTCGGTCCTGTGCTTGTTCGTGCAGGAGGGGTGGCAGCTGATCGCGCTGAGATTGATTCTCGGCATCGCGATCGGAGCCGACTATCCCATCGCGACAGCGATGCTCTCGGAATGGTTGCCGCGCAGGGAACGCGGCCGGTGCATGGGTCTGCTGATGGCCTGGTGGTTCATCGGTGCGTCGGCCGCGTACGTCGTGGGCTACCTATTTGTGCAGGTTCTCGGTGACGATGCATGGCGGTGGGTGCTCGCCAGCGCCGCGGTTCCCGCGCTGCTGATCATGGTCGCCCGCCACGACACCCCCGAGTCTCCGCGCTGGCTGATCAGCAACGGGCACCGGGAACAGGCTCGCCTGAACATCACCGACGCCCTCGGCCGTGAGCCCAGCGAGGTCGAACTCGATCTGCTCGCCGAGCAGGAAACCCCCACCGGCATGAACTTCTGGAGCTCGTTCAAGAAGCCGTACGGCAAGCGGACCCTCTTCGTGACCCTGTTCTGGACGTTCCAGATCATCCCGCTGTTCGCCCTCTACACGTTCGGTCCGACGATTCTCGAGGCATTCAACATGTCCGAGGACTCGCTGCTCGGCTCACTGCTGATCAGCCTGGTCTTCCTTGTCGGGTTGGTGCCGGCGATCAAGCTGATCGACAGGGTCGGACGCCGTCCGCTGATCATCTGGTCGTTCGCGCTGATGATCGTCCCACTGGTCGTGCTGGGCCTCGTCCCCAATGCGTCGATACCGATCGTGGTCACCTGCTTCTGCCTGTACGCACTGTTCTCCGGTGGTCCCAGCATCCTGGAGTGGGCGTACCCGACGGAACTGTTCCCGACCGAGATCCGCGGCACTGCAGTGGGAATCGCCACCTCGGCCAGCCGCATCGGTGCCGCAGTGGGAACGTATCTGCTGCCGATCAGTCTCGATCACCTCGGTCTCGAGACGACGATGCTCCTCGGCGCCGGAATCACCGTGCTCGGCCTCCTCGTCAGCATCGCGTGGGCGCCCGAGACGAAAGGCCGCTCCCTCCAGGAGGCGGCAGGCCTGGGCCACCTCGAGCCGCGCGCGGTCGACACCAACGCGTACTGATCCCACCAGCCACCCCGGTGCGCGGGTGAACCGCGCACCGGGGATTCCAATTTTCGAGAGTGTGAGATGACAACGCGGAACACCCGACGCCCCCGACTGCGGACGCTTCACCTCCACCACATGGCGCACTGTTCTTGACCACCCGCCGTGCGGCCACGTCGATGCAGCGCAACCCCACACCCGGCACCCTCCTCACCGTCGGCGGCCTCTCACCCACCGAACGGAAGAAGGATGAGCGGCCCTCGCCGATCGACGGGTGCGGTGTTCTCACAGAATGTGATCCACCGTGGAGGCATTTCGATCATAGATCGAGGACCAGTCGGTCGGACGCGCACCGCGACACGCAGATCATCATGGTGTCGCCGCGCTCGCGCTCCTCGTCGGTCAGGACGGTGTCGCGGTGCACGGGCCGGCCTTCGAGGACCGGCGTTTCGCAAGTGCCGCACAGCCCTTCCCGGCACGACGAGAGCACCGGGACCCCGTGCGCGCGGACCACGTCGAGGATGGCGCGGTTTTCGGGGACGTGCAGGATGTCGCCGGTGCGGGCGAGTACGACATCGAACGCGGTATCGATCTCGTCGTGCTGGGTTGGGGCGCTGAAACGTTCGGTCTGAAGAGTGAGGTCTACGGCGCTGCACGCGGCGGCGAGTGCGTCGAGGAGCGGCGCGGGCCCACAGGCCAGGACTTGCGTGCCCGGATCAGTGGAACCGAGGAACGCTTCGAGGTCGAGAAGCCCGTGGGTGTCCTGCGGGCTGACGAGGACCTTGTCTCCGTGGTGTTCGAGGTGAGACAAGAAGGCCATCGACGATCGGGTTCGTCCGCCGTAGAGCAGCTTCCACGGTTTTGCGCGTCGCTCGGCGTCCTCGATCATCGGCAGGATCGGGGTGATGCCGATGCCACCGGCGACGAAGACGTACGACTCGGCGTCGGGCAGGCGGAAGTGGTTGCGAGGGCCACGGACCCGGATCGACGCACCGGCTGCGATGTAGTCGTGCACGTGCGCCGATCCTCCGCGGGAGCGGGGTTCGCGCAGGACGGCGACGCGCCACCTGTCGTGGTCGTGGGGGTCGCCGCACAGGGAGTATTGACGGGTCAGGCTGTCGGTCAGGCACAGGTCGATATGAGCGCCCGGCTCCCAGGCGGGGAGCGTAACCCCGGCGGGTGGGGTGAGGGTGAGCGAGACGACGCCGTCGGCTTCGGTTTCCACGGCCTCGACCACCAGGTCGGCCTCCCACAGGGAGCGTCGGGGGACAGGCGGACTTGCCGGTGCGTCCGGGCGCTGGCGGACGGTGGTGTGGGTGGTGGCCATGGCCTGCCAGGTTCTGCGTTGGAACATGGCGATGGTCGACTCGCAATTGGTCATCAACCGGCCCTGCGGGACTGCGCCGGAGTCGTATCCGCCCTGCTGGGCGGCGACGACTGTCTTGTCTTCGTCGAAGGTGCGGTCGTAGACGTCGAGCCATTGCCCCAGCACCTTCGGGTCGGTGCCGGGTTTGACGAACGTGTCGACGACGAACCGGCTGCCGTGTGAGCCCGTCGGTATCGTGCGGGCGATGATCCCGATGAAATCGTCGACGGACAGGAACGTCACCGGCCACAGGTACAGCAGCCGGAAGCCGTCCAGTTCGGCACGCTCGGCGAGCCGTTCGGTCACCGCAGTGGGCGCCGCGACCTGGACCGCGACGTTCTCGAACTCTGTGCAGAGATAGTTCTTGGTGGTGGTGTCGAACACGGTGGCGTAGGTGTCCTGGTGTACCAGTGGGCAGTGGTAGCACTCGAGCGCGTTCTCGGTGAACAGCTTCCAGTTCGCCGGGATGTCGTATGTGTAGGTGCCGCTGAACTCCCAGTCCGCGAAGTCGAAGTTCAGCTCGTCGATGACCTCGTGGGCGCCGGCCAGGAACTCGTGCAGCGGTGCAGCTTCGATGTCGGGGTTGGCGAAAACGAACCCGTGAAAGGTGTCGACTTGCACCGGTCGCAGTCCCAGGGTCTGCCGGTCGAAGGCATCCTCGTTCTGCAGGCCCGGCGCCGAGCGCAGTGACCCGTCGTGGGTGTAGGTCCATCCGTGGTAGCGGCATTGGAACAGCTGCCGGCAGCCGCTCCCTTCGGCGACGGGGTGCAGGCGGTGGCGGCAGACATTGACGTGCCCGTGCAGGGCGCCGTCGCGATCGCGGACGACGACGACGGGAAGATCGCCGAGTTGCGCGGTGAGATACGCGCCGGGCTCGGACAGGTCCCTTTCGGGTCCGACGTACTGCCAGGCCTTCGAGAAGATCAGTTCCTTCTCGGCTTCGAACGTATCGGGGTCGGAGTACATGGCGGCCGGCAGTTGCCAGCCGGCGGCCAACGATGCGGTGACGCTGTCGCGGGCCTGTCTGGGTGGGGTCAGGTCGGTCATCGCATTCCTTCAGCCGGGGTGGGGTCCGATGTCTGTGTTCGTCCGGGTATCGGCCGACTCTCGGCGGGTTCGCGCAGGGTCAGCGGTACCCGATCCTGGACGAGTTTGCGGTAGACGAACAGAACGACTCCGATCAGCAGCAGGGCCAGGCCGAGGAACACCTCTTTGACGCTGCCGACATAGCTCAGCCCGGGGTTGAGGGCGCCGACGACGAGGATGATCAGGTTGAACGAGGCCACGACGACGGCGATCGGGATCCAGATACTCGGCAGCCGGATCGGGCGGGGCCAGTCGGGGCGGTCCTTGCGCAGCAGCAGAAACGCGATCACCGCGAGGGTGATGGCCAGGATGTAACCGAGGTTGCTGGCGATGAGGATGGCGACCGGGTTGCCGACGAAGACCAGGATGCCGAGGTTGACGACCATCGTCGCCCACAGCGCGCGGCTGGGCACGCCGCGGGAGTTGAGTTGGTCGAGTTGGGTGATCGACATCTTGTCCGCCGAGAGTCCGTAGAGGGCGCGGCCGGCGTCGGCGGAGGAGGAGACCATGCTCAGAAACAGTGCCCCGCAGAGGATGACGGTGATCAGCCCGGACAGTCCGCCGGAGATGTGCCCGATGCTGACGATGCCGTAGGTGATCGGGTTGGCGAGGAATTCGTCCCCGGTCAGCTGCCCGGCGGTGGCGATCGGGACGATGGTGTAGGCGCCGACCATGAACAGGGCGATCGACGTCAGGGCGCGGGAGGTGTCCCGGGTGGTGTCGCGGTATTCCGGGGCGAAGACCGCGCACAGTTCGGACCCGTAGATCGCCCACGCGGACACGTAGAGCCACACGATGAAGGCCGTCCAGTTCCCGTCCAGGTGGGAGGTCAGATTGGCGGTCGACCACTGCCCGGAGGCGAACGGCCCGATCGCCAGCGCGAGGAGCACGAGGACGAAGGCGACGCCGATGACCTGGTTGAAGCGCAGCGCGACGCGGATGCCGAGCACGTTCAGCGCCGTGCACGCGACGACGGTGCACGCCGAGATCGCATGGGGTAGGCCGAAGGCGACGTTGCCGAGAGTGAACAGCGTCCAGCTGTTGTCGGGAAACCATTGGGCTGCCACGAGTTGACCGATGGTCAGGCCGACGAGCGAGAGCACCAGCGCCCAGCCGCACCAGTAGCCGAAGGCGGCGATCGGGGCGATCGGGGTGAAATATCGCTTCCAGCCTTCGGCTGCGAACATCGCCACACCGCCGGCCTTGTCGGCGAACATGGCGGCCATTTCGGCGAACAGCTTGTTCTGGCAGAGGGCCACCACCGACAGCAGCACGCAGATCACCATCGCGGGGACGGCGCCGATGGCGCCGATGACGTACCCGACGGAGACGAACAGGCCGTTGGCGATCGGCAGGGCGAGCATGAACCCGTCGTACCAGCGCAGGGTCTTGGGGGGATGGGAGTCGGTGGAGTTTGCCGGAGATATGGTGTTGTCGGACATGGGTTTACCTCGAAACGGGGAGGTGGATGGGGGAGGGGGCTGACGGGGGTCGGATCGGGCTGACGGCGCCGGTGGGCATCTCGGTGGCCTCGATCTCGACGTTGTCG
>NZ_JARJBD010000185.1:0-7972 GCF_029269925.1 Rhodococcus sp. T2V | reverse complement strand
TTCACCACCGACGACGCCCGCATCAAACTCCGCCACCTATATCCCAACACTTAGCAGCGACACGCTACTAGCTGCTGTACCCGATTGCCGTGATCGGTTGGGCATGCTGCGGACGCGGACCCCGGACGGCCGTGGGCGCCGGGCGGGTCGAATCAGTCGAGAGCGGCTCCACCAGCTGTGCGACGGCCGCCGCGCAGTACACCGGTCAAACACGCGGATCAGGTCGCCGTCGTCGGTCGTTCCTTCGGTACCAGGAGCGCGAGAAGCGCGATGATCGGGCCGCCGCCGGCGAGGTACAACCCCCACCGATCGGTAACACGGTGTCCTTGGCCCTGATCGTCAACGCGTTCCTGGCATCTCGCACGCATCGCGACGCGGAATCCGTTGGCGGCGGCAGGGTACTGCAACTCGACGGAGATCCAGCGCTCCATCGAGTTCCGGCACGGCACCGACATGCGTGGTCGGGTGGGCGGGTCCGCCGTCGTGGGTGCGATGACCCGGACGTGGGTGATGACGTGTCTGCAGTGACGGGCCTCAGGAAGAAGTTCGCCCCGTCGGCGACGCGATTTCGGAATCATGCGTCCGTCGTTCACCGGAACCCACTCACGTTCCACAGGCCGGCGGCGTGCTCGTGGTTCCGAGGAGCGTTCGGTCAGTACCCGGGTACCCCGAGTTGGTGGCCGAGTGCGGCGATCGCGTCGACGATCGACCGGCCCCCGAGCTGATTCCAGCCCCGGCCGTCCGGTCCCCGGATCTGATCGAAGACGTCACGGGCGCGGTCCGCGGTGGCGGCGGGCAGCGGGGCGGGCGCCGCCCCGGCCGGCGGCGGTGTCATCCCGGGAACCCCCTGGTGCAGGCCGATCTCGGCGAGCGCGTCGACGACGGACCGGTTGTTCAGCTGGGGCCAGCCGGCGCCGCCGGGGCCGAGGAGTTGCAGCCAGAAGTCGAGCACGCAGTCGTCGACGCTCAGTTCGCCGGGGGCGCCGCCGAACAGTTCCCGGAGGCCGTCCAGGGTGCCCTCGTAGGCATTGACGTCGACCAACCGGCTGGCGACCTGCCCCTGGTCGGAGAACTGCAGGATCTCGACCGGGACGCCGGGCGCGTAGTTGGCCCAGCCGGCGAATCCTTTGCCGGGGTAGATGACCGAGGCGTACCCGGACGCGGTGACGTAGTGCGAATTCCACAGCGGCGGCAGGTTGTTCAGCGGCGGCGATCCCATGTGGTCACGCCAGTACCAGCGGGGCAGGTAGATCGCGCAGACCCGCAGGCCGGCCGAGTGAATGGCATCGACCAGGGCACGCAGGTTGGCGCCGCTCCCGCGGGTGTCCGGGTCCTCGTAGTCGAGCATGACCGGGATGGTCGGGTCCCCGAGGTGCGCCTTGAGGTTCGCGACCTGCGCGCCGATCGAGTCACCGTTGCGGGCGAAGTGGTAGCCGCAGAACAGGCCGGGGAAGTGCTCGAGCATCAGGTCCCGGTTGCGGGGCCAGAACGAGTCCTTGAAGAAGTCGCCCTCGGTGCACTTGGCCGCCATGAAGGAGAACCCCTCGCGTTTGGTGGCGGCGATGTCGAAGTTCCCCTGGTGGTTGGAGATGTCGACCCCGTAGAAGGTGCCGGTGGTGGGGTCGATGGTCCCGGTGGGCGGGTTGGCCGCCCCGACCAGCAGCGGTTGGGGATTGATCGGGGCACCCCCGAACCGGCCGGGGGAAGTCCAGACCTCGAAATGCAGGTGCGGGCCGGTGGAGTCGCCCTCGGAGCCGACCCGGGCGATCTGCTGTCCGGCGCGGACGAACATGCCCTCCGACACCAGCAGGTCCGCGGCACGCATGTGCCCGTAGACGGTGTCCACATGGAGGGTGGGCTGGTGGTCGATGACGATCCAGTTCCCGAACCCGGACGCCGGACCGGAGCGGACCACCACCCCCTCCTCGGCGGCGTAGATCGGCTCGCCCAGCGGGGCGGCGAAGTCGATGCCGTTGTGATCGGGCCTCTGCGGGGTGCGGAAACCGGAGGAGATGATGTTGTTGCCGTTCGCGACGGGCACAAAGGGGAAAGCCATCGAAGTAGTCCCTTCAGTGACGAGGGTGCCGGTGACCGGCACCACCGGTGTGATGCCGGAGATCCGGTACTGCATCGCCCGGTACGGGTTCCCATCCGCCGCCCACTGGCTGACGATCATGGCGAAGCCGCCGGGACGGTCGAACCGGCTGTCGGGGTGGATGTAGCAGCCGTAGAGCCGATCGACGACATCGGGACCCCCCGCACCGAAGAACGAGCCCTTCACCGGACGGTAGGTGGGGGCGGTGTGCCAGTTGTCGGTCGGTTTCGCCGCGACCTTCACGAACGCGTTGTAGGCGCCGGCGTCGAACCCGGAGAACACCAGGTTGCCCTGGATCCGGCGCAGGCAGATCTCGCCCAACCTGGTGCGGTCGGGCAGGATGCCCTTGGTCGGGTCGTCGCCGGGTGGGTTGCCCCACCCCCAGGCGGTGCCGTTCCAGCCCCACGGTACCCAGGCCGACGGGGCGGCGATCTGGGCTTCGGGGACCCGGTGCAGGATCGCGTTCTTGTTCCGGGCCAGACCGCCGGTGGAGACGATGTAGACGAACCCGTCCCCGCCCTTCTCCCAGGTGACCATGGTGCGTTTGCCGCCGTAGACGGAGGTCGACCACTTCACGCCGGTGTCGGTCCAACTCTCGCCGAGGTCGTCGGAATAGCGAATCTCGCACCACTTCTCGTTTCCGAGGCCCTGGGTGACCATCACCCACAGGTAGATCCTGGTGCCGATCGAGATCGCATCGCAGGGCAGAATGGTCGAGTATTCCGGGTTGTCGTGCACGTAATCCCAGAGCTGGCGGGCGCCCCGGGCCGCCGACGCGAAGGTGATCGGTGTGGTCACGTCGTGGGTGGTGCTGCGCAGGAGCATCGGGGACCGCCAGTTCGGCCCACCCACCTGGGGTTGCGTCCCGGCGAACGTGTCGCCCAGGAGAAACCCGACTTGACCGTTGGGCATGCGGAACGGAATACCCAGGTCGGTGCCGCCGATGTCGAACTGCGGCAGCGGGTTCACGGACTTCACGAAGCTCATGCCGCCTCCTCGCATCAATCGTGCGGGACCATGACATGAAATCTGGAAAGTGACACGCCCTTTGACACGAAATCCGGAAAATGACACCGCTTCTATTCATGGTTGAAATCTGTCTCATCGGCTGTGTCACGCCACCATGACCGGGCCACCCAGATCATGTCCGAATGGAACGCATCCGTCGCCGCCCGCGACGGATGCACGCCCGGAGGCGAGAAAGAACGGAACTCGCCCCTTCCACGCCGACAAGCTCGCGAATGCACCGAACTTTCCTATCGACTCGACACCGCGGCTACCGCGATCGCGGCCCTCCATCACAACAACGCACTACTGCGCTAAAGAACTGACCACCGCGGGCAACGCGTCGCCCCCGACGCTCACCGCAGCCACGCCTGACGCCCAGTCCTTCAGCCGGTAGGCGGCGTCTCACAAACCAGATCGGGCAACGATCCAACCATCGGCACGATCCTCACTGACCAGCCTCGGCGCCAGAACCTTCTGTCTCATGAGACATACGGATTCTGGAGAATACGGATCCGCGGAATCTGCAGATGATGTAGGTTTCGTCAGTCGAGGTCAGTTACCCGATCCAGCGACCCGCGATTTTCCGGTGATGCGTCAGCGACGGATTCCGACGATCCCGGTCAGGATCCTCAGCGTCTGCCATGTCCGCCCCCGTTACCGTCTTCGTGGTTCCGTCCCGGGACACCTCGTCGAACAGGCGCCGGCCGGATTCGAAGAGTCGTCGGCGTTTGACGCCATCGAACGTTAGGTCGAATGTGCGCACCGAGACCCACGCGGCCGGCGGACGGGCGGACGCTGGCGACCCGGTGTCGCACGAATCGCCGTGGCCCCTTCACGTGCCCGGCGGCAGCTCCCGCGGGTCCGTCCGCGCGGTCACGGCGCCGCGGCGGGCCGCTCCGGCGAGGGTGTGCGAGAGGTCGTCGCCCGATGCCGCATTCGGCCAGCCCATCCGCCACGCGGACCCCGATCCGGTGTGCGCGGGCTCGGGCGGCTCGGTCACCCGGGTGGTCCACATCAGAAATGGCCGAGATTGCCCTGCCACAACGCCGTGAGGACTTACAGGACGATGACCAGCGGATAGTACAGATTGATCACCGCGCTCACCTCCGAGAACGGGACGGACGAGCGGCGGGGCGGGCGCATCGCCACGGAGGTGGACGGGGTTGAAAATCCCGGACGCCCCGGCATAGCGAATTAACAAGTCCCGGGTCACGGTGTGCGTGGCCTTGGCCACATACCCGACCTCCACCGCATGACCGCGCGGGCGCTCACGCGCGGTCTCCGCACACGAACAGGGTGGAGGTAACCGTCGCCACCAACTGTCCGTGGCCACCGCGGATATCGCTCGACGTCGTGAGGATCGAAAGGGAAATGCTGCCGGGTTGACCTGCGCCCCCATGCGAGAATTCCGGAGCCGGCGGCGCTACCTCAGAGTTCAGGAATGCCTCGGTAGGCCGAGCGCGGCGGCGTGCTCGCGCAGGTACTCACGCAGATACGGCATCGTGAAGTCGAGCAGCCCGTGACCGACCGACGCGATCAGCTCGGCGTCAATCAGCCGCAACCGGTACTGGCTGGCATAGGTTCCGTCCACGCCCAGCCGGACCGCGATCTGACCGATCCGGCTCGGGCCGTCGTCCTGCGACATCGCGACCAGGAAACTCCGGTCGACATCGGAGATCCCCGCGAGGCTCGGCTCGAGCACCAACGATCCGATCCGGCGGCGTGCCGCGGCGACACCCACGGTCACATCGCCGGTGGAGACCACCGCCGCGGTCCGGTTCTGCCGCCAAATGTGGTATCCGACAAGCTGAATAAGAAACGGATAGCCGTTCGTGGCCTCCGCCGCGGTGCGGCAGTCGGCCTCGGCGATCGAGCGTCCGGTTCCCTCGATCGGCTCACGGATGGCCTGTGCCACCTCGTCGAGCGGCACCGCGCCCAAGGAATGACGGTCGGCCCGCCGGAGGAAGGTCAGGACGTCGTCGTTGAGGAGATCGCTGATCGAGGCGGGCAGACCGGCGGCGACGAAGGCCAGTTCCCGCTCCTCCCGGAAGGCGTGCTGGACGAGCGCACCGAGCGCACGCAGGTCGTCGCCGAGTTTGCGGTGGATCTCGTCGACGGTGATCAACAGCCCGGTCTCGTGTTCGGCCAGGGCGTCGGTGAGTTCCTCGATCTGGTGACGAAGGCTCACCGCCGGCGGCGACGCGTCGGTGGTGGTCCAGTTGACGCCCCCGATCCCGGCGGCGGTGATCCCCGACAGGCGCCGCCGCGTTCCCCCGGTTTCGCCGTGCTCGCGGAGCAGCCGGGGCAGGTGTTCTCCGGTGAGTCGGTCGACCAACCCGGGTGTGGCGGTCTCGGAGATGACGAGCCAGCCACGGCTGCGGGCCTGGGCCTCCGCCTCGTTGAGCATGACGGTCTTCCCGACCCCACGGGCCCCGGTGTAGATCGTCGCGCGGCCGGGAGCACCGGGACCGTCGTCGAGGGCGTCGCCGAAGTCCTCGACGAGATCGGCGCGGCCCACCAGAGACGGCGGCGGCGCCCCGAACGACGGGGTGAACGGATTCCGCATGGATGAAGACGCTACCAGTCTGTTTTAGCTTCTTTTAGTGTTTTTAGCTTCTTTAGGGTTGGGTAGCGTTTCCGATCCGGCTCCCAGCCCACCTGTCCTGACTCAATGCATCTGATGCCGACTCGGCGAATCTGATGTCGGCGGCGGTCAATCTGATGCCCGGCGCAGTGAAGCGGATGCGGAGTTCCAGCCACCGGTAGAGGTGATCGCTCATGCCGATTACTGTCCGGTGTAGTCGCAGTCGTTCAGGTCCGACAGTAGGCCCGAGTGGCCCCCGGACCAACTGAAAACCGGTCTCGACATGCACTTTCGGCACCGCCGCACTCGAAATGTGAGTGCCGGAGTCGATAGCACACATGTAGGACCGGGGTCGAGTGTCGAGTGCGCCGGACAGGCTGGGCCGACCGCCCGGGGCCGCGTACGGGCTAGCCGGACGGATCCGCGTCGAATGCGTCGCCGTCCGGCTCGTCCTCGAAACAACCGTAGGGGACACCGCCCGCGGTGCAGCCGACAACGAACATCGACCCGCTCGTCCACCATGATCCAACCGAACACCGATGCCGGTCCGCCTGACGTGTAGGCGGGCAGCCGCTCGGCGACACCGGTCCGGCTGGTCGTGGCGGTTGCCGTTCACGTGCCGGCGTGTGCTGCGGCTCGGCTCACGGCCCATGGAGCCGGGCGTTCCCCCCGGCGTCGGGTGTGTTCGTGACAATCACATCGGTCCCACGGCCACCGAGACGTGGAAGTTCCCCGCACCCACGGACCGCTCGAGGGTCGCAATGACGGCAGCCGGATTGTCGTAGGGCCCGTTGAGGTAGAACGGCCGACCATCCCTCCCGAACTCGATCCGACCCGGCCCGTCCCACTCACCCAGGAACGCGGCGGCCTCATCATCGAAGGCGCCGGCGGGCTCGAAACCGAGCCCCCGCGCATACGCCGCCGCCCCCAGGATCAGTTCGTGGCCGAGTTCGATCGGAATCTCCACCGCAGGACGGTCGAACGCCGCGTAGTACGTGCGGATGGCGGTGGGGATCCTGCCCGCGTCCATGGTTTCGGGGTCACGGGCGTTCTTCACCCCCAGGCAGTGCACGTCAGCCAGGTACCCTCGCAGCGTCGCCCGACCACGCCGTCCCTCTCGTGCCACCAACACCTGCGCGAAGCCTTCGACCTCACCGGCGGGAGCATCCAGTTCCGCCCACTCCGGACAACGCTCGAGGCCCAGCCCGACACTCCAGCCACAATTGACCCAGCACCCCAGCACCCGCCCCAATCCTTGGGACACTTCGGCCTCGGCAGCGATTCGTCGCACCAACGGCGCCACCACCGACGGCCGCACGCCCAGAGCGCGCGCGATCACCTTCGGCGGGACACCCTGCTCCCAACGCCGCCGCACCTGCTCGACCAACTCCGCATCGTCCATGGCACCCCATTCTGCTCCACCGATCGGGAGCTCCCGCGTCCGCACATGTCGGGCCAGGTGAAGGCCCGTGATACCGACCGTCGGCGACCAGCAACGTCGTTCGCGGCACCCACCCTCCGTCATCGGCGGGGACGGTCGACTCAGAACCCCTCTCGATGCGCCGGCGCCGGGGAGCGTGTTGGCGCCCTGCGTCCGCGACAGGCGTCCTCGGCACCGCCGAACCGGACGAGGCAGATCCGTGAGCGTCACGAAAGGCGTGCCCGATCGCCGGAGGCGCGGCCACGGGTGGACAGTCGTAGCCGCCGCCCAGCATCAGCCTCCAATCATAAGCGGGCCTCGGCCACAGGGACCGTCGCCCGCCCGGGCCGGTCAGCCGATTACCGTCTGCCGGTATGGGCACCACCTTCCACGGGCCGAGCCCGTGGCCACACATCACCCGCACCATCCGCACCCGCGGCGCCCGCCACGCAGCGATCGCCCACCTCGGACAGGACGCACCCGAGCTGCTCCCGCTGCGCGCCGGAGACTTGCTGGGCGTCAACGCCTCCAAAGCCGCGATCGGGGCGCACGCCACCTCCCCCGCCGCCCTCGCCTACTACGTGACCAAGGGGTGCGGGTGCTGTCGTCGCCGACCCTGCACGCCAAGGTGATCGCCACCAGTCGGCGAGCAGTGGTCGGATCGGCGAACGCGTCCGAGAACTCCGCGTTCGCCGACGACGCTGTGGTCATCACCGACGCCCCCGACATCATCGCCTCCGTACGGAAGTTCATCGACGGCCTCGACGAGATCACCGAAGTCGATGAGGTATTCCTCGACAACGCCACCCGGAAAGCGCACAGGTTCGTGCGAACGTGTGCACGGTGACGCCTGAAATCTCACAGG
>NZ_JARJBD010000184.1:0-8290 GCF_029269925.1 Rhodococcus sp. T2V | reverse complement strand
CAGCTACACTCACTGCAACAGCCAGGTGTTGCGACGACCGATTGAATCCGCCTTGAGAGCCCGCATCCGAGTGGTGAATAGTCCTCTCGCGCAACGGATTGCCTTGCATCGACCGCAGCATGCAGGCGTGATTCACCGCCCGCTCTACGAACGCGGTTTCCTTCGACGTCGACACCTCCCAACCGACGATCGTGCCGGCGAACGCATCGATCACGAACGCGGTGTACGCGAAGCAGGGCACCATCCGCACGTACGTGAAGTCGGCGACATAGAGCGCATCGGGCCGGTCGACCCGGAAGTTCCGATCGACCAGGTCCGGTGGCCGCGGCGCCGACGGCTCCGCGATGGTGGTGCGGACCCTCTTCGTCCGGGTGGTGCCGCTGATGACGCTCGGCGAAAGTGCTCAGACTTGCTCGGTGAAAGTGCCCACCTGTGAGCGGTGATTACTGTAGCGGTTGGCGGGGTGTGGTGGTGGCTTTGCGGAGGTTTTCGGAGCGAGCGTGATGATCACGAAGGCGGTAGGAGTCCCCGTCCAGATTGAGCACCACGGACCGGTGCAGTAGCCGGTCGAGCATGGCCGCGGCGACGGTGGTGTCACCGAGGACCTGGCCCCACTCGCCGACACTGCGGTTTGTTGTCATGATGATCGATGTCTTCAAATACCGTTGCGTGACAACCTGAAACAGCGCCGACGCGGCCTCACCGGGCAACGGGAGATAGCCCAGTTCATCGACGACCAGCAGGGTGGGGCCGGCGAAGAACCGCATCGTCGTCGCCCACCGGCCCTCGATCGCGGCCCGGTGACAGCGGGCGGCGAGGTCGGCGGCGGTGGTGAAATAGGTGCGGTAGCCGGCGTGCACCGCCGCCCGCGCCAGCCCGACCGCCAGGTGTGTCTTGCCTACTCCCGGCGGGCCGATGAGCAGCAGGTTCGTCGCGGTTTCGAGGTAGCGGCAGGTGCCGAGCTCTGCGATCAGCTTCCGGTCGAGGCCCGCGGCGGCGTCGAAGTCGAAGTCCTCGAGCGACGCCGGGGTCGGCAGGCACGCGAACCGCAATCGTCCGGCCAGTCGGCGGGCCTCGGTCGCGTCGACCTCGATCGAGAGCAACTCCTCCAGGGTGGCGGTCATCGACAGGTTGTTCCGTTGGGCGCGGTCGAGGACCGCGGGCAGGGCTTCGGCGGCGTCGTGGAGTTTGAGGACAGCCAGGTGCCCGCGCAGGCGTTGGTAGAGGCTGGCCGCCTCGGCGGTATTCGGCGCCGGAACCGTATCGGCGGTGGGTGTGGTGGTCATGCGAGGGTGTTCCTTCCGTGGGCGGCCCGCTCGTAGGCGGACAGGTCGATGACCGTTGATGTCGTTGCAGCCGAGGGTGATTCGACCTCACTCGATGTCGTGGTGGTGGTTCCAGTGATGTTGCGGCGCAATGCGTCCGCTGCGGCGATCGCCTCGGGTCCGGGTGGGATCCGTTCCTTCCGGCGGTGTGGGCGCCCGGCGGACCCGGCGGCGGCCATGGCCACCTGCTCGAGCGCGTAGACATGACCGTGATCGCGGACGATCACCCCGGCACCGTCCGGGGCGAGGCGGTGGCGGGCGATGGTGATCTGCGCGGTGGTGACGATGTCGATCACCTCCGATCCGAGGACTTGGGTGACGGTGACCTGGGCCGACGCCAGCTCCGGGGGCACCGAGTACCGGTTGCCGCGGTAGGACACCAGCGCCTGCCGGGAGGCGGTCCGGGGTTCGGTGAGAATCGCCGGATACGGTGTGGCCGGCAGCGCTGACAACGGTTCGGCGCCGCCACGGTCGCCACCGAGGCCTTGCCGTCGGCGGTGGCCCGCATCCGGGTGTCGCCCCGCAGCCGGCAGAACTCGTCCACTCGTTGCTGAGCCTGTTCGACGGTGACGTCGTCCGGCAGTGTGCGCCACCAACGTTGGGCAGCAGTATGATTGGCCTTCTCGACCACCCCTTTGCGGTTCCCGGCTTTGGGCGGGCAGATCGCCACCGAAACGCCGTAGTGCTTCAAGACGCCGGCGAAGCTCGCGGTCACCCGTCCCGAGTCCGGATGGCAGACGGTGGCCATCCGATCGAACCGCCACACCCTCGTCACACCGCCGAGCCGGCGGCTGACCCGGTCGAGGCCGTCGACCAGATGCGGCTGGGTCATCGCCGGCGCCAGGATCCCGCGCCAGCGCCCCGAATGTGCCAGGGAGCCGACCAGCAGGTGCGCCGCCCCACCCCACCCCCACGAGTCGGGTGGATTGGGCAGGTCGACCCAGTCCCACTGAGTTTCCTCACCAGGTGGATGGTCGATTATCGCGTTCGCCCGGTCGGTGGCGGTAGCGCAGGCCTCGCATACCGGGCGGAGTTTGCGGTCGCGGATCTGCCGGGTCAGCGTCGGATACGACAACCGGTAGCCGAGGTCCTCGAGTTCGTCGCACAGGGTGCGGGCCCACAGGTGCGGATCCTCGGCGAGCCGGCAGGTGACGTACTCGACGAACGGTTCGAACGGGTCATCACGTGCGGGTTTGCGGACACCGGGTGTGGTGACGCCGTTGATGTAGTTGCGGATGGTGCGGCGGTTTCGTCCGGTGTGGCGGGCGATCGCCGAGATCGTCCAGCCCTGTTTGTGCAGTGCGTGTACTTCCACGTCTTCCTCCCATGTCAGCATGAGATTGCGGGTCTCCTTCGGGTCGCTGGTGCGTGGTCAGAGACCACCAGCATCGAGGGAGACCCGCCCTCATCGCACCCTCCCCGACCAACGACCCGAGCGCGGGGACCGATCGGATCTGCACGTTGTGGATAGAGTTGCGCAGCTCGAAGATCACTCTCAAGTTGATCTGAAGGCGGTCCAGTTCCGCGAGATCGTCGGTCTCTGTGGGTCTGTCGCTGAATCGGTTTCCAACGTTGGTGATGTACCACTGCGCATGCAGTTTGGCGTTCTGGACGTTCTTTGGATCCAAGCCGAGGGCCACGTGCAAGCCGCGGGCGATCACGTCGACCCCACCGCACAACAGAAGCAGCAGGTGATCGAAGTCGTCCATGCAGTCCTCGCGCACCGGTGCTGTGAGGTAGCTACCTAAGCTCCAGATGATGTCGTCGCGGCTCTCGAGTGCGCGGGCAAGACGACTGATGGCCGTCAAATACCGCGACTGCACGTCGGCACCGACCTCCGATGTCGAGCCAGCCGCCGCAACTCGTGCTTCCCATCCACGCAGTGCCGGCGCCAGGGCGTGAACCGCCTGCTCGTAGTAGTTGTGGCGGCTGTGCTTTAAATTGAGCAGACGCCCGGATAGGAAGATGTGCTGGCGGCGCAGGTAGTGGGCGAGAACAGGAACCGCCTCGGCGCGGGAGACCACCACGACCCGGTCGTGCACCGGCAAGAGCCGGCACCCGGCGACCGGCGATTCGGAGACGAGGAGGTCGAATCCGGCGTCACGTGCAACCTCGGCCAAAATCGCCTGGGTTACCGCATCGTTCAGACGGAAGGCGCCGCGGTCCCGCCGTTCAAGGCGACGGTACGTCTGCACCGTCTCCCAGATCTGCATCTGCGGTTGAGTGAATCCGTACGCGGCCGTGGTGGATGAGCCGTCCGGATGCTCGTCCTTGTCATTGCTCGACCAGGTGTACACCGGTCCGCCCGCAGCCGCGATGGTGTGACAAACCTTCAGAAATCCGGATCGGGCAGGTGTGGAGAAGTCGGTCGACACGATCGTGCTGGCCTCGACGGCGAGCGAGAACACCCTCCAATGCCCGACAAGTGCCTCGAACAGCTGGACGTGCGGCATGTCATGCTGAAGATGCTCGACGTCCAGGAGAACGCGGAACTTGCGCGGGCTGGGGCGATGGATGAACAGGTCGCCCTCGTCCTTGGTGGGTGACGGCTCCTCCCGATCCTTTCGGCGGAGGGGATCGTCGCTGTTCTCGTGCAGCTCACGGAAGATACGCATCACGACATTCTGCTGCACCTAAATTGCCAATCCGAAGGTCGCCGCTTCTCATCCTGGCCCACTGTGGACCCCCAGAGGGCGGGCTGCTGGCTTTCCCATCGCAACACTCGACGATACTCGACAACTTATGGTTCTCGTGCTGCGATGCACCGACAAGATCAACCTCCCCGCCGCCGAGCCTGACCCTTAGCCTCGGGCTTTCACGCTGGTCATGCCCCGGCCGCGTGTTGATCATGAAGAAAGGCTCTCTGAACTGCAAGAATATGGCTTGCTGAGGGCCGATATTCACTGCATTCGAGGAGCCCTTTCTGGCGGGCAAGTCCACTTCGTGGTACCCGTCACTGTCCGTTGACCCCACCGGAACTGGTGTCGTGTCGCACCCCGGGACGGTGTTGTTGCTACGCACCGCAGAGAAAACTGGTCTGACGACCGCGTTGTCGAGTGCGCTCGAGCCGTGGCGTAAACCGACGACCTCCCACGATCCGGGCAAGATCATCGCCGATCTGACGATGGCACTCGCCCCGGGCGGCGACTGCCTGGCCGATATCGCGCTGCTGCGGGAAGAGCCCGCAGTCTTCGGCCGGGTCGCGTCCGATCCCACCGTCTCGAGACTGATAGCCGCATTGGCCGCTGACGCTCCGAAAGCGTTGGCGGCATCAACTCCGCCCGCTCGACAGCCCGACGGATCACCTGGAACGCCGCCGGTGAACAGGCTCCCGACCAGATGCGCGGCGTGAGCGCACAGTGAAGGGTCCTCGACACTGGTCGCCAACTGTGAACGGCGCCCTCTTGATGTTCGCCCTGTTTCCTGCTCGCAGGGGTCGCGAATCTGATGTTCGATGACCAGCCGACCAGCTCGAGTCGACGACCACGACCACGACCACGACCACGACCACCCGCCCATATCAGACGCCGGCAACAACAGCCCGACCACGTGTCACCTACGTCGCACCCGCGCCACCGCCGACATACGCGCCACCACCGGTCTACGTCAACCCAGACGTCGACCTACCGAGTCCGTATGCATCGGGCACCCAATCCGATGCGCATTCCAGCCCCCGGACCACGGCGAGGTGTCAGTGACCCTGCAGCTCAGTATCATTCACGCGAATGACAAGTTTCCGGCGGATCTCGCGTTCCGACACAGAAGACCGCCTCTGCCGCGTCCCAAGGGAACAGTGCCGCTGATTTGCCGGACAGCCGATTGAGCCCCGGAGCTGGGCACCCCGCCCACCACAACGCTGAGGCGCCTGAAATCCGCTGGTGCGGGTCTTACGCTGCGGCACAGCCGCAGCGTGCGGTGCCGTACGCCCATACCCTGCCGCCCGTACAAGGCCCTCACGTCGACATGTGTATACCGGCCATCCTCACATGCACTCATTATTGCCGTGACCTGCAGCAAGCTCTGTGACATTGGAGGATCAGCGGCACTCCGGCCTTCCCCCCACGCCTCGCTGCCAGCAGTCGATCCGTCAGGAAGCACTGCCGAATACGTCACATCAGAGGAAAGTCCGCCGCGCCAACAGATGTCGCATGTTTTCTCGCGTAAGATTCCGCTGCCTCTAACGCCAGAGGTTCAGAGCGTCGGCTGGCCAATCCTGCCGGGTGGGGAGAATCTGTTGATTCGTCGGATCGCGAAGATCGGCAACTACCGTGCGTTTCAGGATTGGCACAATCCCGGAGACTCAGCGCCCTTCCGTCGTGTGAATGTGGTGTACGGGCCGAACGGCAGTGGAAAGAGCACCCTCGCGACGCTGTTCGAATCCTGCTCCCAAGGCACTCTTTCGGGCGTCAACCTGCGCATCGCCTACCAAGACGACGGCAGTCCGGAAACTACGCTGAACGAGAATTCGCAGGAATTCTGGCGGAGTGTTCACGTATTCAACAAGAGCTACGTGAATCGGAGTATGCGATTCGACCATGAGGACGGGCCGAACCCCGACAGTCTCCTCACCCTCGGCGAGGAGAACATCCACGCCCAGGCAGAGCTCGAATCCGCCCTGGCCAGACGTGCAGAACTCGAAGCCATCCAGGCCAGCCGCAAGGCCAGCATTGTCTCGGAGACGAAACAGCTGGACACGGCACTGCAGCGCACGGCCCAGCTGGTTGTTGAGGAACTGAGCGCAGTCGATCAGTACCGGGCGACGAACGTCTATCACAAGGGATCGGTCCGAACTCGACTTCAGGCGGACCGTGGGGTGTTCTCGTCTGCTTCGGTGGACGTCGAAGGCGATCTTCAGATCGTCGGTGCACCCCGGCAACATCCAGTCACAGCTGTCACCGGGCCCGCAATCGCCGGCAACGAGGTTGTAGCGGAGGTTCGCGCACTTCTCGAAGCCGAGGTGACCGTAGATGCCATCGCGGCTCTCAAAGGACATGAGGAGCGGGCCCAATGGGCCCAACGAGGGATAGCACTGCATGAACACTCGGACTCATGCTACTTCTGCGGACAACCGCTGACCGAGACACGCCGCGGGCAGCTAGAAGCTCACTTCGACTCCGCCCTCCAGCGCCTGCAGTCGCGAATCGACAGCACGATCAACAAGCTTCAGCAGGCCGCAGCCACTGCCGACCAGCTCGCGGAATCCCTTCCCCGCCCCACCGAGGTCTACCCAGAGCTCGCCGATGACATGCTCTCTGCCGCCGACGCATACCGAACCGCGGCCAAGACGTTTAAACACCACCGTCACAGAACTCGTCAGCCGCCTACTCTCGAAACGCAACAATCCATTTCAGACGTCCCAACTGGGTGCCGACATCAGCTTGACACCCCCAGAACTGGACCCGATCAACGCCATACTCAGCACACACAACGCTCGGTGCGCCAGCCACCAGTCCGATGCGAAGGCGGCCGCCACACGAGTTGAGCTGCATCGCGTCGCCGAACTCCAGGCCAAATTTGACGAGTTGACCACGTCGATCAAACAGGCAGAAGACGACCGCACCACGGCACAGGACGAGCTGCGTACACTGGCCGACCGGATCGTCGAACTCAAAAAGGTCGACGCCAACCCCGTTCCCCTCGCTGACGAACTCACCACCAACGTCCGACGACTTCTCGGTCGAAATGAGCTTACGTTTCGCACCGCTGGAGACGGCCTGCGCTATCACATCGAACGCAACGGGTCGCCGGCGAAGAATCTCAGTGAAGGCGAATGCACGGCGATCTCGCTCCTGCACTTCCTGGCCCGCCTGCGGTCAGGTGAGATCGCGAAAACCGAGCCCACCGTGATCATCGACGATCCAGTCTCGAGTCTCGACCAGGACATTCTGTTCGGGGTTTCGGCACACATCTGGGCCGAGCTTGTTACCCGCACGACCGCGCGACAGGTGTTCATTCTCACCCACAACTTCGAACTCTTCCGCCAGTGGCTGATCCAACTCAAGTCCGCAGAAAGGCACATGCGGGGCGGTTGGACCGCTCATACGCTGGAGGGACGCCATGACGGAACGCGGCGTGTCCCGACCCTGCAAAAATGGACAACAGACAAAAAAGAGAGTGCTCGACTTCGATCGCAGTACCACTACCTCTTCTCACGCGTAGCGAAGGCTGTCACCGACGCCCACACCGGCAACCTCGCGCTGCACGAAAGAATGGACATACTCGCCCTAGCCCCGAACTCCGCACGCCGAATGCTCGAAGCGTTCCTCAGCTTTCACTTCCCGCAACACATCGGCGACTTCCACGGCGGCATGCGGGCAGCCATACAGTCAATCGACGACGGCCCCGCGCGAGTGCGTATCGAACGGTATCTCCACTCCCACTCCCACAACGAAGAAGGCGACATCGGCAAGCCCCTCGACGTCAGCGAAGTCGCAACCGTCATCGCATCGCTTTTTCACCTGATCCGGAAACTCGACACGAATCACTACAACGCCATGTGCGAATCACTTCAGATTGACGGCGCAGCACTCGTCGCCATCGCAGAATTTGATTGATTGACAGCGTCGCGGCTGTTCGCAGCTTCAGTAGGAGTAGTCGCCGATACCCGTGCCAGCGCCAGGTGATGCCCAGTCGGCCCCACACGTCGAAACATCGTTCCGTGGAATGGCGCGAAAGCCGCTGACATCATCCGACTCTGGCGGCTGCCGCTGACTTCTGACCAGCGGTTCGTCCGTCAGGTGCTCGCCGCAATGGCGCACCCGAATCCAGTAGGCTCTATTTCCGTGCCCCCAGTCTTCAACAGCGCACGGAAGAGTGACCGTCCGCTCTCCGGGTATCTTCAATCGGCTCTTACCGATAGCCAGTTGCCCAACAACCTCCAGTCATGCAAGACGCTCGACCAGTTGGACGAGTTAGCGCGGATTTCCGTGTAGTTGATTAGGGGCAACCCGTTTTCGGGCCGAAGT
>NZ_JARJBD010000183.1:0-8483 GCF_029269925.1 Rhodococcus sp. T2V | reverse complement strand
ACCGATCGGCGCACCACAATCCTCCAGCATGAACGCGATGCGGTCAGCCGGATAGTTCGGATCCACCGGAACGAACGCCGCCCCCGACTTCGCCGCCGCCCAGGTGCAGGTAACCGACTCCAGGGAGCGGGGCAACGCCAACGCCACCGACACCTCGGGGCCGACCTGCATGGCTGCGAGCAGGCGCGCCACACGGTTCGACTCTGCGTCCAATTCTCGGTAGGTGACGGTGCTGGTGGAGCCGCCGAGAAGTGTCGGGGCGACGAGGGCGTCACCGTCGGGGTTGCTACGGACGGCGGCGGCGAGCAGATCCGGCAGCGTGACCGGTGAGAGCCCGGGCCGGCCGCTTGCCGGGACCAGCGCGTCCCACTCGGTGTCGTGGAGTAGGTCGAGGTCCCCGACCGCGGTATCCGGATCGGACGTCACGGCCTCGAGAATCCGCTGCAGCCGCCACGCGAAGTCGCGGACGGTGGACTCGTCGAACAGGTCGGTGGCGTAGACGAATTCGGCACGAATCCCGGACGGCGAGCCCGTGTGATCGAGTTCCTCGCCCAGCGTCAGCTGGAGGTCGATCTTGGCGACCCCCGGATCCACGTCCTCCACGCCGATCCGCAATCCCGGCAGTTCGTAGTCCGCTGACTGCAGCGGGTTCATCGACAGCGCGACCTGGTAGATGGGGTGATGCGCCGCCGTGCGTGTCGGGGCGAGGACATCGACCAGCCGCTCGAACGGGACGTCGGCGTGGGCGAACGCTGCGAGGTCGGTGTCGCGCACCGTACGGAGCATCTCGGCGAAACTGTCTCCACCACGCACGGCTGTGCGCAGAACCAGGGTGTTGACGAACATTCCGACGAGGTCGTCGAGGGCGCGTTCGCCGCGGCCGGCGATCGGGGTGCCGATCGCGACGTCGCCGGTCGCCGACAGTCGTCCCATCAGCACCGCGAAGGCGGCGTGGGCGACCATGAACGTGGTGGCCCCGTGTTCCCGGGCGAGTCGTCGAATGCGCCGGTGCGTTTCGGGGTCGATGCCGAAGCGGACCGTTCCCCCGGCGAACGTCGGGTGCGCGGGGCGTGGCCGGTCGAAGGGCAGGGGCAGTTCGTCGGGCGCGCCGGCGAGCGTGCGCGTCCAGAATCCGAGTTGCGTGGCCATCACGGATTCCGGGTCGTCTTCGCTGCCGAGGACGTTCCGCTGCCACACGCTGAAGTCGGCGTACTGGACCTCGAGCGGCGCCCACTGCGGGGCGTGACCCTCCGCGCGGGCCGCGTAGGCGACCATGACGTCGCGGCCGAGTGGTCCGAAAGACCAGCCGTCGGCCGCGATGTGGTGCAGCGAGATGGCCAGGACGTATTCGGTGGGCGCGATGCGGAACAGTGCGGCCCGTACCGGTGTCTCGGCGGTGACGTCGAATCCGCGGGACGCGAACACCGCCATCCGGCCGGGGAGATCGTCTTCGGTGACGTCGACCGGAGACAGTGTCACGGTGACGTCGGCGGCGGCCAGTACGACCTGCTCGGGGCCGTCCCCGCCATCCGGGAACACGGTGCGCAGCGACTCGTGGCGTTCGACGACGTCGTCGAACGCGGCCGCCAACGCTGCGATGTCGACGACGCCGGACAGCCGCACCGCGAACGGCAGGTTGTAGGCCGGGGAGCCGGCGTCGAACTGGTTGAGGAACCACATGCGCTGCTGGGCGAGCGACAACGGGATGCGGGCGGGCCGGGTCGCCGCCGTCAGGGCGGGACGCACGTCCGTCGCAGTGGGGTCGACGCGCAGTGCCAGGTCGGCCACGGTGGGTGCTTCGAACACGTCCCGTACCGACAGCCGGGTGCCGGTCGACTCGGTGATGCGCGCGGCGACGCGGGTGACGGACAGCGAGTTTCCGCCGAGGTCGAAGAAGCTGTCGTGGACGCTCACCCGGTCGAGTCCGAGTACCGTGCCGAACACTGCGGCGAGCACCTGCTCCACCTCGGTGCGCGGTGTCACGTATTCGGTTGCATTCGAGGCGAACTCGGGCGCCGGCAGGGCCTTGCGGTCCAACTTCCCGCTCGTGTTCAACGGGAACTCGTCCAGCAACACCGTCGCCGACGGCAGCATGTACGACGGCAGCGAACCCGAGGCATGCCGGCGCAGATCCTCCACATCCAGCTGACCGGCAGGCGTTCCGACCACATACGCCACCAGATGATCACCCGTGACGGCATCCGAGTACACCACAACAGCCGCACCGGTCACCCCCGGATGCGACCGCAACACCGCCTCGATCTCACCCAACTCGATCCGCTGACCACGGAACTTCACCTGAAAATCGGTACGCCCGATGTACTCCAGCACCCCATCCCGCCGGCGCCGCACCAGATCACCGGTCCGATACATCCGCGACCCGACACCACCGAACGGATTCGCCACAAACCGATCCGACGTCAGATCCACCCGACCCAGATACCCCCGCGCCAACTGAACGCCACCGAGATACAACTCCCCCGGCACCCCCACCGGAACCGGATGCAACCGCGAATCCAGCACATACGCCTGCGTGTTCCACTCCGGAACCCCGATCGGCACCGTCGCCATGTCCGACGCACTGGTTTCCCAATACGTCACCGACACCGCCGCCTCCGTCGGACCGTACAGATTGTGCAGGCCAGCGGACGACAAGGCCCGGAACCGATGTGCGGTTTCAGGGGGAAGTGCCTCGCCGATCACGAAGACGTGCCGCAGGGTGGCGCAGGATGCCTCCGACGCCGCGGCGATGAAGACGTCGAGCATCGACGGCACGAAATCGGTCACCGTCACCCCGTGTTCGTCGATCACCTCCGCGAGATACGCCGGATCGCGATGGCCGTCCGGAGACGCCAACACCATCGACGCACCAACCTGCAACGGCCAGAAGAACCCCCACACCGACACATCGAACGTCGTCGCCGTCTTCTGCAGCAACACATCCCGACCGGTCAACGCGTACTCCGACTGCATCCACACCAACTGGTTCACGATGCCCCGGTGCGGCACCGCCACACCCTTCGGCTTACCGGTCGATCCGGATGTGTAGATGACGTAGGCGGTGTTGTCCGCGCGCAGGGGATGCGATCGTTCGGCGTCGGTGATGCGCGTGCCCGAGTAGTCGGTCAGGTCCAGGTCGTCGATCGTGATCACGTCGACGTCGGAGGGAACTGCGCTGTGATCCGCGGTCGTGGTCAGGACGCGTACCGGCCCGGCCGACTGCAGCACGTACCCGATGCGATCGGCGGGATGGTCGGGGTCGACGGGCACGTAGGCACCGCCCGCCTTCACCACCGCGTACATTCCCACCACCAGGTCCAGCGAGCGCCGCATCGCCAACGCGACCCTCGACTCCGGCCCCACACCACACGAGATCAGATACCGGGCAAGCCGATTCACCCGAGCATCGAAGTCCGCATAAGTGAGGGAGACGCCCTCGAACACCAGTGCCGGGGCTTCGGGAGTCCGCGCCACCTGCGCGTCGAACAGATCCGGCAGGGTGGTGAGGGGAACGTCGTGGTCCGTGGCGTTCCAGTAGGTCAGTGCGGCGTGCTCGTCGGCGCCGAGTAGGGCGATGTCACCGGCCGGCGTTCTCGGGTCGGTGGTAACGACATCGAGGATCGTGATGAATCGGGTGGCGATGGAGGCGGCCGTGTCCTCGTCGAACAGATCGGCCGCATACGTCAGTTGCGCGGTCATCCCGTCGGGGCCGCCTGCGGCGTCGAACCGCTCGACGAGGGTGACGTGCAGATCGAATTTCGCGACGTCGATGTCGGCGGCGAGTCCGCGCAGGGTGAGTCCGTCGAGTTCGAGTGCGGTCTGCTCGAGGTTCTGGAAGGTGAGCATCACCTGGAACAACGGGTGCCGGGCCGCGTGCCGGGTGGGGCTGAGCACCTCCACCAGCCGTTCGAACGGCACATCGGCGCGGGAGAACGCCGCGAGATCCACCTCGCGGACGTGGTCGAGCAGGTCGGTGAACGCGGACCCCGGATCGATGTGGGTCCGCAGGGCCACAGTGTTGACGAACATGCCGATCAGATCGTCGAGTTCGGGTTCGCCGCGACCGGCCACGGGGCTGCCGATGGTGACGTCGGAGGAGGCGCTGAGACGTCCGAGCAGCACGGCGAGCGCGGTGTGCATCACCATGAACAGCGTGGCCCGCCGGGACTGCGCGAGCGCCGTCAGCGCGCGGTGCGTGGACGCGTCGATGACGAAGTCGACGTGCCGACCGTGGTACGACTGCTCCGCGGGTCGCGGCCGGTCCATCGGGAGATCCAGTTCCTCGGGAATGCCCGCGAGGGTGTTCGTCCAGTAGTCGAGCTGCCGGGCGGCCAGGGATTCGGGGGCGGATTCGTCGCCGAGGAGTTCGCGCTGCCAGAGGGCGTAATCGGCGTACTGCACCGGCAGCGGCGTCCAGGTGGGGCGTTCGCCCCGGGTGCGGGCCGCGTACGCGACCATCACGTCGCGGACCATCGGTGCCATCGACCAGCCGTCACCGCAGATGTGGTGCACCACCAGTGCCAGCACGTGGTCGTCGGCGCCCACCCGGAGCAACGTGACGCGGACCGGCAGGTCTGTGGTGACGTCGAACCCCGTAGTGAAGTATCGCGCCAGGACGGTCTCGAGATCGTCCTCGGCGATATCTGCGACGGTCAGATTCGGTGGCGCGTCGGCAGTGTCGCGCACGACCTGGTGCGGTCCGGTCACCGAATCCGGAAACACGGTGCGCAGCGTTTCGTGCCGTTCGATCAGGTCCGCGACGGCCGCCGCGAGCGCCACGCGGTCGAGTGCCCCGGTGAAGCGGACCGCGAACGGCAGGTTGTACGCCGGGGACGACGGATCGAACTGGTTGAGGAACCACATGCGCTGCTGGGCGGGCGACAGCGGAATCCGTTCCGGCCGTTGCCGCCGGGACAGCTCCGGTCGGGTGTCCGCTCCGGTCGACTGAGACAGTCTGGCCGCGAGTTCCGCGACGGTCGGCGACTCGAACAGGTCCCGCACCGCGAGCGGGACACCCAGTTCGCCACGGATCCGGGACACCAGCTGGGTCGCGATCAGCGAGTTGCCGCCGAGGTCGAAGAAGCTGTCCTGGACGCTCACCCGGTCGAGTCCGAGTACCGTGCCGAACACCGCGGCAACGGAGTGCTCGACGCTCGTGGTCGGTGCGATGTATTCGCCCGAAGCCGCGGTGAACTCGGGCGCGGGGAGTGCTTTCCGGTCCAGCTTCCCGCTGGTGTTCAGCGGGAACTCGTCGACCAGCACCACCGCCGACGGCAGCATGTAGGACGGCAGTGCGCCGGACATGTGCCGACGCAGGTCCTCGGTGTCCACCGCATGACCCTGTGACGGAACCACGTACGCCACCAGATGATCACCCGTGACGGCATCCGAGTACACCACAACAGCCGCACCGGTCACCCCCGGATGCGACCGCAACACCGCCTCGATCTCACCCAACTCGATCCGCTGACCACGGAACTTCACCTGAAAATCGGTACGCCCGATGTACTCCAGCACCCCATCCCGCCGGCGCCGCACCAGATCACCGGTCCGATACATCCGCGACCCGACACCACCGAACGGATTCGCCACAAACCGATCCGACGTCAGATCCACCCGACCCAGATACCCCCGCGCCAACTGAACGCCACCGAGATACAACTCCCCCGGCACCCCCACCGGAACCGGATGCAACCGCGAATCCAGCACATACGCCTGCGTGTTCCACTCCGGAACCCCGATCGGCACCGTCGCCATGTCCGACGCACTGGTTTCCCAATACGTCACCGACACCGCCGCCTCCGTCGGACCGTACAGATTGTGCAGGCCAGCGGACGACAAGGCCCGGAACCGATGTGCGGTTTCAGGGGGAAGTGCCTCGCCGATCACGAAGACGTGCCGCAGGGTGGCGCAGGATGCCTCCGACGCCGCGGCGATGAAGACGTCGAGCATCGACGGCACGAAATCGGTCACCGTCACCCCGTGTTCGTCGATCACCTCCGCGAGATACGCCGGATCGCGATGGCCGTCCGGAGACGCCAACACCATCGACGCACCAACCTGCAACGGCCAGAAGAACCCCCACACCGACACATCGAACGTCGTCGCCGTCTTCTGCAGCAACACATCCCGACCGGTCAACGCGTACTCCGACTGCATCCACACCAACTGGTTCACGATGCCCCGGTGCGGCACCGCCACACCCTTCGGCTTACCGGTCGATCCGGATGTGTAGATGACGTAGGCGGTGTTGTCCGCGCGCAGGGGATGCGATCGTTCGGCGTCGGTGATGCGCGTGCCCGAGTAGTCGGTCAGGTCCAGGTCGTCGATCGTGATCACGTCGACGTCGGAGGGAACTGCGCTGTGATCCGCGGTCGTGGTCAGGACGCGTACCGGCCCGGCCGACTGCAGCACGTACCCGATGCGATCGGCGGGATGGTCGGGGTCGACGGGCACGTAGGCACCGCCCGCCTTCACCACCGCGTACATTCCCACCACCAGGTCCAGCGAGCGCCGCATCGCCAACGCGACCCTCGACTCCGGCCCCACACCACACGAGATCAGATACCGGGCAAGCCGATTCACCCGAGCATCGAAGTCCGCATAAGTGAGGGAGACGCCCTCGAACACCAGTGCCGGGGCTTCGGGAGTCCGCGCCACCTGCGCGTCGAACAGATCCGGCAGGGTGGTGAGGGGGACGTCGTGGTCCGTGGCGTTCCATCCGGACAGTTCCCGGATGCGTGTGGCGGCGTCCGCGATCGCGATGTCGCCGACGGGCGTCTGCGGTGCAGCTGCGACGGCCTCGAGGATCCGGACGAACTGTGCACCGAGCGAGCGGACCGTGCTCTCGTCGAACAGGTCGGTGGCGTAGTTGAATTCGGCGGCGATGGGGCCGGGTCGCCCGTCGGCGGTGTGGGTGTCGGTGAGGACGAGTTGCAGGTCGAACGCGGCGACGTCGGGAAGGATCGGTTGGCTCGACACCGACAGGCCGGGGAGTTCGAGGTGCGTGGGGGCGTGGTTCTGGAAGAACAGCGCCACCTGGAACAGCGGGTGGTGTGCTGCCGTGCGGGTGGGGTTCAGGTGCTCCACCAGGCGTTCGAACGGCACATCCGTGTGCGCGAACGCGGAGAGGTCCACGTCTCGGACCTGCTGTAGCAGTTCGGTGAACGACGAGGCCGGGTCCAGTTGTGCACGGAGCACGAGGGTGTTGACGAACATGCCGACCAGGTCGTCGAGGTCGCGGTCGCCGCGGCCTGCGACGGGGGTGCCGATGGCGATGTCGGTGGTCGCGCTGAGCCGGCTGAGCAGTACCGACAGTGCGGAGTGCGCGACCATGAACAGGGTCGCGTTCTGTGTGCGGGCCAGGTTCAGCAGGCGTTCGTTCAGTTCGGCGGAGATCTCCCACGACAGGGTGGCGCCGTGCTTCGACGCGACGGTGGGTCGCGGCCTGTCGGTGGGCAGGTCGAGGCTGTCCGGCAGCCCGGCCAGCGCGGTTCCCCAATACGCGAGTTGGCGGGCGGCCCGCGAGTCGGGGTCGTCCTCGTCGCCGAGGAGTTCGCGCTGCCAGAGTGTGTAGTCGGCGTACTGCACTGGCAGCGGCGTCCACTGCAGTTCGTGGCCGCCGCTGCGCGCGGCGTACGCGAGCATCAGGTCGCGGGACAGCGGCGCGAACGACCATCCGTCGGCGGCAATGTGGTGCACCACCAGGACGAACACGTGTTCGTCGTTCCGCACCCGCAGCAGTCGAGCGCGTACCGGAATCTCGGTGGCGACATCGAAGCCGGCGAGGGCGAATCCCCGGATCGCGGCGGGGAGGTCGTCCTCCGTCTCCTCGGCGACTGTGAGGTCGAGGTCGGCGTCGTGCACGTCGAGGATGCGCTGCCAGGGGCCGGCGTCCGGGGCGGGGAACACGGTGCGCAGCGATTCGTGCCGGTGCAGTACGTCGCGGAGTGCGCGACTCAGTGCCGTGATGTCGAGGTCGCCCGAGAATCGCACGGCAAGAGGCAGGTTGTAGACCGGACTCGCGGTGTCGAACTGGTTGAGGAACCACACGCGTTGCTGGGCGGGCGACAGCGGCACCTGCTCGGGCCGCTTCCGCGGGGTCAGTGCGGGAGGCGCGAGGTGCGCCGCAGGGTCGGCCCCGTCGAGTCGCTGCGCGAGCCCGCCGAC
This sequence comes from Rhodococcus sp. T2V, assembly GCF_029269925.1. NCBI lineage: Bacteria > Bacillati > Actinomycetota > Actinomycetes > Mycobacteriales > Nocardiaceae > Rhodococcus > Rhodococcus sp. T2V. The sequence goes on along the minus strand of NZ_JARJBD010000183.1, from coordinate 314 downwards.
GGTCGGCGCATCGAAGACGTCGCGCAGCGACACCGGGACGCCGAGTGCGTTGCGCAGTCGCGATACCAGGCGGGTGGCGACGAGGGAGTTGCCGCCGAGGTCGAAGAAGTGGTCGTGGATGCCGACCCGCTCGACGCCCAGGATCTCGGCGAACACACCGGCGACAACCACCTGGGTGGGGGTCCGCGGTGCCACGTATTCAGCGGTCGCGGTGTCGAGGTTCGGTGCGGGCAGAGCTTTGCGGTCGAGTTTTCCGTTGACCGACAGCGGGAGGGTGTCCAGGTGCACGACCTGCGCCGGAATCATGTACGACG
>NZ_JARJBD010000182.1:0-8509 GCF_029269925.1 Rhodococcus sp. T2V | reverse complement strand
CCTGGATCGAACCAGGATGGAAAACGCCACCCCAGCACAACGAACCATCCGCATAGATACCGATCACGACACGTTCGCCGTGATCGGCCCCGGTAATGCCCTACGGCGTGGCGAATCTGGCGACTTTGGCCTTTGGTCGCGGGGTCGGGACGGGCGATACCGACGACCACGGCATCACCGAGATCAGAGACGACCCGAACCGCAACGGCGCCGCGCAGAGCCGCTCCACGCGACGCCGGAGCCAGGAAGAGTCCACTCGTCACATCCCGCACCCCCACTGCCCGGATTACCGTAGCGACCTCGGGTGGGACACCGCCGTCGGCACGGGGTGTGTTTGCGGGGTTTCGCGAGCATGCGGGGCGAGACGATGATTGCGATGCTGTACGCGGCGGTCAGGACACCCGCCACTCGACGAAGGGCACGCGCGACGGGTACAGCCCACCGCCGACTCAACACTGGCACGGGCGAGGAAAATGGTCATCGACATCGCCGACTATTTTTAGCTATCCCGGAAGGACTGAATAATGGTCGAGACCAAGAAGGAATTCGTCGCACGTCGCCTCGACGAAGTGATCCACGAATGGGAGGCGGACGCCCCGGCCGGCGGTTCCGGACCCGAGGGATCGGAAGGTCCGCTGGTGACAGCGCAACGCCATCGGGCCGAAATCGACACCGCCACCGACGACCGGGTCGACGAGATCGCCAATGCGCATCCTCAGATCGCGCAGGCATGGTCGTCGCGCGGAGCATAGAGGCCCAGTAATCGCGCCAGCGGTTACTGGACTCGAGGTTATCCAATAGGGTCCTGTGCGTCCTCGAACACGGCTTCCGCGCCAGCGACTGTCAATCGGGGCGGGAAAGCCTCCACTACGCAGGCCCACGAACGTGACACCGGTGGGAACGCCGCCTCAGCGTCCCACACCGCGTCACACAGCATAACCACGGCGGTATCCGCGGAGTCGGACGCACAGTTCAACGCTGGCTGAATCACCCAGGGTCCGGTTCGCGTGGTTGACCGTCGCGGCGGAGGTAGTGTGCGGTGCACGAGACGACCGCTAAGATCTCGCGCAGCACGTCGAGCTTCTCCTCGGCTGCGGAGATGGCGAGGACGACCCGTGCAAGCACGATCAGGACGCACCACTCGCCCCCGTCTCGACCACCGATGTGATCCAGTTCGATGGACTTTCGATCCTCGGCCGTCGACACAAGACACCACCCCCGTCCTGAGGCATGACAACCACGTCGAGAACTCACCGTCATCGATTATCCGTGCACCAGGCACGCGGCTGGGGATGGCCGATACCCAATGCCACCGATTCGGCGTTGGCACCGTTGCGGGTCGTCTCTCGACTGACCGCAGACCCCCGCATCAGCCACACGGATCCGGCCACTCCGTCGATCACGAGCGGGGGCATCGCGATGAGTTGGTGGCACCGATCTGGGTGCGAGTTGTTTCGTACGGCGGCCGTCGGCACCCGAGTCCAGAATCCATTGACGAAAGGGGAGCACTCGTGAAAGCAGACTCGACGACCAAACCGTCCTGTTCCGCCCGAAGATCGTCGGGTGACGGGTCGACGGTGCGGGCATCGGTGTCGGCGAACCTCAGCCGCCCGTCATCGAAAGCCACCGCCCACCGGAAACGATCTGACGGTCCACAGGGCGGCCGAGCATCGACCTGACTCGCCGCTGTCCCTCGATAACGCACGGGGGACTCACTCGCGAACGATCGGCTCGGCATGCGGGGGAATCGGTGCCGGAAAGTGCTGGATACGGGATGCGTAGAGCGGTGTGAGCGGGGTACTCGCCGCATACGCCGCCCGCTCCGGTTTCGAACCCGCGGAGCCGCGGCCAGACCCCTTCACACCGGGACCGCGTCCCCTCTCGGCCCCTTTCTAGGGGCCGAACGCCGCGCGCGGGCCGCAACCTACGAAATCACCGGCCCGCGCGGGGTACGGCGATCCTCCGTCCAGCACCCGGGAGCACGATCAACTCGTCGCATCGGTCGGCACTACCCGAAACCAGGTAGCCTTCCGGCTGCACAATCTGGCCCGCACAGTCACCGCAAGGGGTCAGGTCCGTGCTCGATCACGTTCACCGCGACCTCGTTGAGCGGAATGTTGGTGTGCTGGGATCGTCGAGCCAGGATCGCGAAGGCCTCGTCGGCGTCGATCGAAAACCGGTGCATCAGGATGCCCTTGGCCTGACCGATGATGTCCCTCGACGCCAGGGCATCACGGAATTGTTCCTCCCGTTGCGAGGCGATCAACGCGATCGCCGCATGCGTGGCCAGCGTGCCGCCGATGCTGACCGCGTCGTCATCGAACGCGCCCGCCTGGCTCGAGTGCAGGTTCAACGCCCCCATCGTGTTCTCGGTGGTGTAGAGCTGGAACGCCAGCATCGACCGCGCCCCGATCCTGGCCGCCTCCGGCGCGAACAGCGGCCAGCGTCCCTCGGTGGTCATGTCCGTGACCAGGACGGTTTCGTGGTTCCAGATCGCCTGCACACACGGCCCGTCACCGAGCCGGTGCTGAAGGTCGTCGATCAGCGTCGGGAGCTCCGAGGTCGCCGCCCGCGACTGGAAACCCCGGCCGCGGCCGCGGGTGACCAGGGTGATGCCGGCGTCCTCGGCGCCGGGGACCACATCTCGGGCGGCTTTGGTGATCACCTCCAGGGTGCCCTGAATGCTGGCGTGCTCGGCCCGCAGATCCCGGGCGATCTGTTCGATCTCGGCCCGCAACCGGTGCTCGAACCCACCACCCCGGCCGGCGGTCTGGTCCTCGTCTGCGCGCATACCCCATCGTGACACCCGAACCCACCGTCGCGGGCCGAGAAAGGCCAAGGACCGGTCAGGCACTTTCGTCACCGCCGTACAGGTTCTGCGCAACCGCAAGGGGACGAGCGGTCGCCCTCCCCGACCACCTCGTCACCGACGGATTGCATCCTCTGGTCCGGGCACTGATTGACACCGATTCAGATCCCTGCTGGGGCGTTCACCGCACGACGAACCGCCGCGCACACAAGTTCCGAAAAGACTTGTCGCGCAGTCCTCCCCGACACTATCTGCGTTCGATCACGTGTTGTGCAAGGACGCTGATCGGGGTGTTCGTTTCCTGGGACAGTGTGGTGAGCATGTCGAAGGCCCGGATGGCGTCCACATCGAATCGCTCCATGAGCATCCCCTTGGCCTGCCCGATGACATCGCGGGAAGCCACCGCCGACCGCAGCTGCTCCTCGGTGCGTGCCGCCATCAACGCCAGCGCGGCATGGGCGGCGAGGGACTCGACCGTCGCTTCCTCCTCCGGACCGAACGCGTGCGGTGCGAAGCCGAACAGATTCAGCGCCCCCATCTTCCCCTCGGACGTATACAGCTGCACGGAGATCGCACTGAGCAGACCGAGCCCGACCGCAGCCTCGGCGAACTGAGGCCACCGCGGCTCGACACGGAAATCATCGCTACGCACCACGAGATTGCTGACCGCCGCCGCCACACACGGCCCCTGACCGAGCCGCTCCTGGAGGTGGTCGAGTTCGGGAAGCAGATCCGACGTCGGCGCCACCGTCTCAAAGCGTTTGCCGCCGCCCGACACCAGCAAGATGCCCGCGCACGCCCGAGCCGGCATCAACTCGACCACCGTCGCAGTGACCGTTCGCAGGCGCTCGTCGAGGCTCCGCGGGGCGGAGAGGCTACGGGCGATATCAGCCATGCTCCGACTGACGTCCCCGCCGCCGAAATCGCTCATCACCGCTCCTCACACCGATCGATATCCCGGACCTCACCCTATGCCCACCACTTGCGATGCCAGCAGCGATCTGGCCCTTCGCGCACCGGCCGCGCGCTACGCGTACCTGTGCCGGTGACACGTCCCTGCCGGTCCCTCTCCGGTGAGCTTCTACCGACGGGGGTAGAAGCGATAGGATCCGCTGGCATCTGCGACATCGGTTCGCCTCGGTTTCTGCAAGAGATCCAGTGCGGTCTCGTCATTCAGGTGCAGACGTCCTCGCGCACTGAAAACCGCCTTCGCCCTGCCCTTTTTCGTGAGCGACGTCCGCGTCCCCGGTACACGAGTTCGGACCACACGCTGATTCCACCCCGAACGTGCGGAGGCTGAATTATGCAGGGCGCGCTGTCGCCCGCCGACCGCAGACTCACACGCTGAGTGTCTGCGCCGCCCCGTTCAGTTCGGCGATGCGCGCGACCAGTTCGGCGTTCTGCGTCTCGAGCTCGAGAATCTGCCGGATGCCCACCAGGTTGACGCCGGCCTCGATCAGTTCCGCGACACGCGCGAGGCGGACCAGATCGTCTTCGCTGTACCGGCGGGTTCCACCGCCGGTGCGACTCGGTGTGATCAGTCCCCGCCGCTCGTACAAGCGGAGCGTCTGCGGTCCGATCCCCGTCAGCTCGGAGGTGACGGAGATTCCGAACACCCCGCGCTTCGACCGCGCCGGCGGTGCCATGGACGTCACGGACTCCACCTCCTTCTCGGCGCCGTTCACCCTACCAGGCCGCGAACCCGAAGAACCTCCCTCCATCGATGCACATCATTGGTGTGCACGCGGTCGGTTCCGCCGCGGCAGGACGCACCCATATGCAGGGAATTTACGTTTTTGGGTTGAGCTTCCCGCTTTCACGATGTAAAACAAATCTATCGCCTTCGAAACAGATTTGTTACTCGAACCGGCACGTCCTAGCGGGGTCGCCGGACGAAAGGAGAACGCGATGACCGTCCAGAACGTCGATCGCCCCGACTCCGCCACCGAGGCACTCGTGCTGCGCAGCGGCAGTGGCCCGGTGATCGTGGCAGGCCTGTTGACCACGCTCGCACTGAGCGCCGCCACCCTCCTGTCCGGCCTGCCCTCATGACCTCCCCGGCATCGCCGCGGGTGCGGTCGACTGTCGCGCTCCTCGCGAGCGGTCTGATCCTGTTTGCTGGCACCTTGATTTGTGTGGCGGCCGCCGTCGGGGTCTTCGGCTTCGGCGTCCTCGTCGCCCAGATCGCCGTCGCGCTCCTGGGCTCGGTCGGTCTGATCGTCGCGGTCACCGATCTCGGCGACACCGACTCCGAACCCGGTGTCCACGACCCTCGACTCCTCTCCCCCACGCTCCACGACGCCCGCTCCGAGGGAAGGGCCCGATCATGACCGCCGCCGTCGCTGCGCCCGTCCCGCCCTCGACCCCACCCGTACCGGGCCATCCCGAGCGGCGCACCCGACCGCTGACCGTCGTTTCCGCTCCCGAACCGGCAGCGTCCCGCGGCCGTCCCCCGGGCCGTCGACGCGACCACTACGACGACGCGTATCCGCTCCTCGCGGAAATCGCCGAACTGGATCCACACGATCCTCGTCGGCACCTGCTGCGCGGACGGGTGATCGAACGCTGCCTCCCGCTCGCCGACCACATCGCCCGACGTTTCCGCAGCCGCGGGGAGAGCCTCGACGACCTCGAACAGGTCGCCCGTCTCGCACTCGTCAAGGCCGTCGACCGGTTCGACCCGCGGCAGGGCGCGCACTTCGTGGCCTTCGCCGCCCCCACCATCACCGGAGAGATCCGACGGCACTTCCGGGACACCGCATGGTCACTGCGCGTGCCGCGGGCGTTGAAGGAACGCCATCTCGCCCTCACCCACACTTGCGCCGACCTGACCCGCACGCTCGGCCGCGCCCCGACCGCAACGGAGCTCGGCGCGGCGCTGGAGTTGACCAGAGAAGAAGTGGCCGAGGGTCTGCGCGCCGCCGACGCCTACAACACCCTCTCGACCGACCACCCCCTCGGGACCGGATCCGACGACCGGTTACTGTCGGAGACGGTCGGCAGCGACGACTTCGCCTTCGACCGCGTCGACGACCAGGTCACCCTCCAACCCGTCCTCGCCGCGCTACCCGACCTCGAGCGCACCTGCGTGGTCCTGCGGTTCTACGGCAACCTCACACAGAGCCAGATCGCCACCCGGATCGGCGTGTCCCAGATGCAGGTCTCCCGGCTCCTGTCCCGGGCACTGCACACCATGCGCGACCAGCTCGACTGACCTCCACGAAAGAACCAGAGACGCAACGTATGCGTGCTGCCACCACCACCTGGGTGGACACACTTCGCCGCTACCTGTCCACACCCACCGAACCCGACCCCGAACCGCAGGACCCCACGGAACTACTGAAAAGGACCTTCACCCCGTGAACCGGCACCAGGATTCCTCCGGGACGGTGCACCCAGCACCTCTCGGAGGTCTTCCTCCCGATCTCCACGCCTCCGGTACAGCGCCGCCCCTTCGCGGTGTCCTGCACCGGCGCCCGAATCCTCACCCACCTCACCGCCATCAGCCCACGCGAGATGCGCGAACGGCTCCGACACCAACTCACCGAACACCCCCAACCTCATGAGTAGACCCGCACAGCCCCACGGGCGACGCGGTGGCCTGCGCCCGCGGATACCGGGAATGCGTTGCTCAGTCGGGGTGCCTCCGACGAGGCGCGTCCGAGTCGAGAGGAGCCGACACCGCTCCGTGGTGATTGCGGCGCCGGTTCGGCCCGCCGTGATCGGCCGCGATGCGGGGCGCGATGGTCACCAGTACCGCCGCGACCGTGCCGAGAATCACCCCGGCGGCGGGGCGACCGACGCGGCGGTGCGGGAGGTTGCTGGCACTGGTCCTCGCGTCGCAGGACGAAAGCAGCACCACAGGGTCGACCTCGCCCCCGCCGCCCGCTCCCACCCTGAGCAGCAGCCTCGCCCCGGCACCCCGCCGGGCGCAGGCGTAAGCACCGGCGGCGGGAAACGGCAACCAGGCCAACGGCCAGGGCGGCGGGCATCGCGGCGGCAACGACGGCCCGGGCAACGGGAACCAGGGAAACGGCAACGGGGGCAACAGCGGTGGTGGCCACGGCAACGGCGGCGGGAACTGAGCCGATCATCCACGGTGCTCCCGCCCTCACGAGTAGCGGACGTCGCCGCTTCCTGGGGTCAGGATGGTCGATGATGCCCCTTTGTCACCCACGAGGTGACGCCGGCCCTAACCCTGCGCTATGCCCCGAACGGCACCGGCGCTCTAAATTTCCACGCTCACAGGCGATCCCCTCACGATAGACGCGCTGACCGATCCTCACCGTCCGCCAACGTCGGCCATCAACCGTTTGTCTGACAGCCCCGAACCTGCGGTGCTGCGACCGTTCCTGCATTTACGCAACCACCCGACTGCCGCTGCGCGCCGGGCAAGGTCTTCATCACCGCCGCAGACCCCCGCGGCCTCAGCCCAGGGCACGGTCGCCGAAGCACGGTGAACCCGAAACTGGGAAGTCCGGGTAGCCGGAACCCTCGGGTGGGTACTCGCGAAAGCATGTCAACCACCTCAGGGGATCCCACCGATCCGAGCACCGACTACTCGTCGGGGCCGCGGCGCAGCGGCGTCCCGTCCCCCCGTCGGGCACGACGCCGGACCCGGACGTGAGCAGTGACCTGCACCCCGACATCGTCCGACGCAAGGCATCAGGCACACCCGTACCGGCGCGCTCTGGACCGGCCTGGTCACCGGCGTACTCATTCTGCTGCTGCTGTTGGTGTTCATCCTGCAAAACCTCGACAGCACGACCCTGGAACTGTTCGGGTGGGACCTCACAATGCCTCTGGGTGTGGCGTTGCTGTTCGCAGCGATCGCCGGAGCGGTGGTCATCGCCATTGCTGGTGGCGTACGGATCCTGCAGCTCCGCCACGCCGCCAACCGGCAACGCTCCCTCACCACCGACCCGTGAGGTCGATGGTGACCACGACACGCTCGTCGCCGCGGCCGTCATTACGGGCGGATGGTCCGGAGGTGCGCGATGACAGTGCGGAGGCGAACGTCGCACTGGGGTGCGCGTCAGTGCTCGTCGAAACTGTCCAGCACGTTCAGTGCAGCCCACAGACCGTCCGCGGCCAAAGCGATCGCCGGCCACGCACCGGATAAGGGTTGGTGTCGTCGGACTGATTCCTCGAAGCACTCGAGGCGCGAGCGGGCTTCCGGCAACGCGGTCTGCACGACGTGCAGGTAGGGCTCTCGATGGTGAGCCGGGTCCCAGGTGAGCTCGTCGAATGCGGCCGAGAAGGCCTCGAGCAGTGCCGCTGCTTCGCGCCGAAGTTGCTCCGGAATGGGCGCCGCGGAATCTTCCGGCCGATCGTCGGAGTCGATGAGTGCCTCGACCGCGACTTCCAGCACAGACACATGCAGCAAGGTGTCGTCGAGAACCGTTGCTATCGGGAGATACACCTGCGATCCGCCTACCTTGGTCCAGCCGGGGCTGCGAAGGTTGCCGCGCAAGCTTTCCCGGCCCTCGCGCAGTGCAGCGCCGGCGCCGGTCGACTTGTGCAGATCCCATACCCGTTGCCGCTCTCGATCACTGTCGTGACGGCCGGACCGGAGGCCGCGGGCGAGATCGGCGAGCAGCGTCGAGAGCTCATGCGCACGTTGCAGAATCAGATCCCGGGCGGTGGAAAGCTGGTCGGGAGGCAGCACGAGCGCGTTGACCGCGACGCCGACGAGCACAC
>NZ_JARJBD010000181.1:0-8680 GCF_029269925.1 Rhodococcus sp. T2V | reverse complement strand
GCTCAACACGCACGACGCGACACGAAAACTCGGCTACCTAGGAAACTCACGCTAGTCTTGACCGTGGGCACGGATCGACAGTTCAGCCGGCTCTGCGCCACCCTCGGCGCCTCCCCGTTGGCTCGGGACGACCGGTTCGTCACCAACGAGCTGCGCGTGCAGAATCGCCAAGGACTACGCGAGAGCCTCGAAAGCGCGTTGGCGCCGCGTCCCGCACACCACTGGACGAAAGAACTGACAGCACAGGGTGTGCCCGCCGGCGCGGTCAACAACATCGCCGATGCCTTCCCACTCGCGACCGAACTCGGTCTCGCACCCGTCGCCGACACCGCAGACGGCGACCCCCGACTCGGACGCCGAGTTGCCAATCCCATCAGCCTGTCTGGCACACCGGTCACCTACCGCACCCGGGCACCGCACCTCGGCGAACACAGCGCCGACATCCGAAACTGGCTCGACGAACTCGAGACCCGACGCGACACCGCATGACGAAAGAGCATCTCATGACCATCACAGCAGCATCCGGCGCAGACCTGCAGCGGAATACTCCCCCACCCGTGGACGCCCACGACTTTCTGAATATCGACTCGTTGCTGTCTGAGGAGGAACGGCTCATCCGCGATACCGTCCGCGGGTTCGTCCGCCGCGACCTCCTCGACCGACTCTCGGACGCCTACGACAACGCCTATCTTCCCGAGGATTTCCCCAGGGCTGCAGGAGATTTGGGGCTGCTGGGCATGCACCTGCAGGGCTACGACTGCCCCGGAACCAACGCGGTGGCGTACGGGCTCGCATGCCTGGAACTCGAGGCCGGAGACAGCGGACTGCGGAGCTTCGTCTCGGTACAGGGGTCACTGGCGATGTTCGCGATCTGGCGCTACGGCAGCGAAGAGCAGAAGCAGACATGGCTCCCGGCGATGGCCGAAGGCAAGACGATCGGCTGCTTCGGACTCACCGAACCCGATGCCGGCAGCGACCCCTCCGGGATGCGCACCACCGCCCGCTTCGAGGACGGGCAATGGGTGCTCAACGGCAGCAAGATGTGGATCACCAACGGCAGCATCGCTCATGTTGCCGTCGTATGGGCCAAGACCCCGGACGGTGTCCGCGGCTTCGTCGTCCCCCGGCACACCCCCGGATTCACCGCCCGCGATATCAAACACAAGATGTCCCTGCGCGCATCCACCACCTCGGAAGTGGTGTTCGAGGACTGCAGACTCCCGAGCAGCGCCACTCTTCCCGAGGCGACGAGTCTGCGCGCCCCCTGTCGTGCCTGACCGAGGCCCGAATCGGGATCGTCTGGGGAGCCGTCGGCGCAGCGCGAGCCTGCTACGAGGCGGCGCTCGACTACTCGACCACCCGCACCCAGTTCGGGCGCCCGATCGCCGGGTTCCAACTCACCCAACAAGCTCGTCGAGATGCTGACCAAGGTCAACACCTCACTGGTGCTCGCCTTGCATCTGGGCCGCCTCAAGGATGCCGGCCAGCTTCATCCGCAGCAGGTCAGCTTCGCCAAACGCCTGAATGTCCAGAACGCGCTCGACGTGGCGCGCAGTGCCCGCACGATTCTCGCCGCCAACGGCATCACCCTCGAGTACCCGATCATGCGGCACATGGCCAACCTCGAATCCGTCCTCACCTACGAGGGCACCGGCGAGATCCACACCCTCATCGTCGGCCAGGCCATCACCGGCGTTGCCGCCTTCCACTGACTCGGAGCAACCATGAACTCCCCACGCAACGTCATCATCATCGGCGGAGGGCCCGCCGGATACACCGCCGCGATCTACACCGCCCGCGCGAACCTGAACCCCCTGGTGTTCGAAGGCACCCAGTACGGCGGCGCCCTCATGCAGACCACCGAGGTGGAGAACTTCCCCGGCTTCGTCGAAGGCATCCAAGGTCCCGAACTGATGGACACCCTCCGCAAGCAAGCCGAACGCTACGGAGCGGAACTGGTCGCCAAGGATGTCACCGCAGTCGACCTCGACGGCCCGGTCAAGAAGGTCACCGTCGACGGAAGCAGCTACCAAACGCACGCCGTGGTCCTCTCCATGGGGTCGGCATACCGCAACCTCGGCATGCCCAACGAGAAACGACTGTCCGGGCGCGGCGTGTCCTGGTGCGCCACCTGCGACGGGTTCTTCTTCCGCGACCAGCACATCGCGGTGATCGGTGGCGGGACTCCGCGCTCGAGGAGGCCACCTTCTTGACCCGATTCGCCGCCAGCGTAACCGTCGTGCACCGTCGAGACACACTGAAGGCGTCGAAGATCATGCAGGAACGCGCCTTCGCGAATCCGAAGATCGGGTTCCTGTGGAACACCGTGGCCGAAGACGTGATCGGTGACGAGCAGGTCGTCGGACTCGTCGTCCGCGACACGGCCACCGATCAGCTCTCGACACTGCGGGTGACCGGAGTATTCATCGCGATCGGTCACGACCCCCGCAATGAACTCCTGCACGGCCAGATCACGCTCGACGAAGCGGGGTACGTCGTGACGGAGGGCCGGTCTTCACGCACCGCTACTCCGGGCGTGTTCGCCTGTGGTGATCTCGTCGATCACACGTATCGACAGGCCATCACCGCCGCCGGAAGTGGTTGCGGCGCCGCCCTCGACGTCGAGCGTTTCCTCGCCGGCGCCGAGATGCCCGAGGAGGCGGTCGGATGAAGATCTTCCAGGCCTGTGCGCAGGCATTGCTCGACCACGGTGTCGAGGTCATGTTCGGTCTGATGGGTGATGTGAACATGCTGTTCGTCGCCCACTACCGCGAGCACGGCGGTGATTTCGTGCCGACTGTGCATGAGAGCAGCGCGGTCGCGATGGCGGACAGCAGGTCTCGATTCACCGGCCGGGTCGGGGTCGCCACGGTAACACACGGCCTGGGCCTGTCGAACACCATGACAGCACTGGTCGAGGCCGTGCGCAGCCGCAGCCGGGTCGTCCTTCTCACCGGGGACACCCCTGCCGAGCCCACTCACTTTCAACGCCTGGACATCAGTTCCTTCGCCGCGGCCGCCGGTGCGGGATACGAGAAGGTCTACCGCAAGGAATCGCTGGTCCGGGACCTCAACCGGTCGTTTCAACGAGCGGTCGCCGAGCATCGCCCGATCGTGGTGAACATTCCCGCCGACCTGATGCTCGACGATGCCGGACAGCAACCGCCCGTGCGGGTGCCCGTGCCGCACTCCCCCGCGGTTCCCGTCCTCGACGATCTCGACGCCGCGCTGGGTGTGACAGCCAGCGCGAAACGTCCCATCGTGCTGGCCGGGCGGGGAGCGGTCCTGTCCGGCGCCCAGCAGGCGTTGGTTGCGCTCGCCAGCAAGCTCGCGGCACCGGTTGCCACCTCGGTGCTGGCCAAGGACCTGTTCCGGGGGCACCCGGCCAACCTCGGGATCTGTGGCAGCATGTCGCACAGCGTCGCCTCCACAGCAATCGCCGAATCCGATCTGATCATCTCGTTCGGCGCCAGTCTGAACGTCGACACCACCTTCCATGGTGAATGGGTTGCCGAGAAGAACCTGGTGCAGATCGACATCGACCCCGGCCGATTCGGTTGGTACGTGTACGTCGCCGGGGACGCGACCGCGGTCGCCGAGGCGATCGGGGCCGCTCTCGACGAGATCGATCACACCCCGGCCCAGCCCGGTTGGCTACAGTCCGTCGAACAAGCGTTGGCGACCTTCACACCCAGCGACGAGTTCACCGATCGCACCACGGTCGACACCGTAGACGTGCGAACGGCCTGCCTGGCGTTGGACAACGCGTTGCCGGCCAGCCGGATCATGGTCAGCGACATCGGACGATTCACCAACTCAGTCTGGCCACGCATCGCAGTACAGGACGCACGGCGGTTCACCACCATGGGTGGGTTCGGCGCCATTGGACTCGGGCTTGCCGGCGCGATCGGCGCGGCCATCGCCGCCCCGGGTGAGACAACGGTGGCCGTGGTCGGTGACGGCGGATTCATCATGCATCTCGGTGAGCTCGCGACCGCGGTACGGCGCCACCTGCCTCTTGTCATCCTGGTCTTCAACGACAGTGCCTACGGGGCCGAACACAACAAACTGCAGCGCTACGGGGCCGACCCGGACCATTCACTGAATGCGTGGCCGGAGTTCGTTCCGATCGCCAAAGCAATGGGTGCGACAGCGATCTCGATCCGGAAGCTCGAGGAGATCGACGACCCAACTCGCCACGCTCGCGAAGGAGGCAGCCGGCATCAACTGACGACACCCCAGCGCCGGCACAAACGCCCCGTGCGCCGCGATGCTCACGCGGGGCGCTCCCGCATACGCGGGCACTCGCCGGGCGGGCAACGCTGCCAGCCGGCGGCGACCCGATCACCCTCTGCCAGCGCCTGAACCTTCCCACGCCTCTTGCCCCACCGCCTACGCCCTGCCGCGGCAATCCCACACGATGCTCGCCTACTTGCTGTTCTTCTACCTTCACCGCCCACCTGTGCGCGGCCCTCTTTCACACGCTGGTCTGCGCGACGGTCTCCTCTCCCGGATGGCGCTGTGGGGCATGTCCCGACGTCGCCGGACGTCACCGTCTGCCCCAGCTCCGGCCGACGTCGACGAAGCAGTCAACGATCGTCGATACGGTCACCGCCGGTGATCGGACTCGCTGCCGCGCGAATCCATTGGTCGCGTCCCGACGTGATGGGATCCGGGCAGGACATGTGGTGGCCGGGATGCACGGGGTAGCTTTCTCCGATCTTCGTCGTCTTGTCGAGGACCCGTGGCGTCGCCGCGGGAGCTGGTGCTCTCACGCGTTTCGAACGGCGTGGTGGTGTTCAACGCCGGTCGCGGTGGTCATGCAATGCCCGGACAGTCACGTTCGCCGTCACAGTCCCCCGGCTCACGCTCGTATGCGGGTCAACCCTGCGCCCGCCGCGGGGAACCGGGCTTGCTTGTCCTGTGCGGGTCGAGTCTGTGCGGGTCGAGCGGTCACGCGCTCACCGGTAAGTGCCTCGACCACGCCCGCCAGATCGTCGGCGGACAGGTGCACATCCCGGTCCGCGCCGGAGTCGCCTCGAGTGTTCTGCTCCATGTCCGCCCCTCCCCATCACGGTGATATGTCAGGACAAAGTGTAGAGCCCGGGATGGGTGTTCGGCGTGCCCGTGGCCGGTGTTTCCGCAGCTCCTCAGGATATTCACAGGTTTCATCCGTTGCTGTGACCACCGTGGTGGGGGCACGATCAGGCTGTGCATCGACGACGCTGGCCGGCGAACCCTCCGCCCCCGTGCGGGGGCGTCCGGGTGCACGGTCACCGGGTGTTGGCCGCCAATCCGCATGTGACGCTGGAGCTGGGGCGGATCGTCGCGTTCGACTGTGGGCTCGCGGTGTACCTGGCGCTCACGGCCACCGGCATCCCGGCCCAGCGGGCCCATCGTGAGACCCGGACGCTGACCGACCCGGCGGATCGGTCGGCGCGGTGGTCCTACCTCGAGGTGTGGGCGGGGACGGACCGGATCGCCGTCGCGGACCCGTACCACGCCCGCCCGGATGTGCAGGCGTGCACGGCCGGACTGTGCACGTACCGCACCGAGCCGCAGTACTGGATCGACACCCCGGCGCCGGTACGGTCGGTGACCCTCACCGCCGAGTGGCCGCAGATCGGTCTGCAACCGACGGCCGCGACACTCACGCTGGCACGTCGCGATCATGCGTCGACGAATCGGCGGTAATCACCCCGCCGACCGGCCGGATGCGGACGCACGTGCACGGTCGGCCAGCACCGGGAACCGGACCAGCAGCCGGTCGACCAGCACCTGCGCCTGGTGAAGTCGGGTGCGTAGAGCGTGTTCTTCGGCCCGCCAATGCCGCTCGAGGTCACGATCGGTGGGCCAGAGCTGTTCGACCTGGGTCTGTGCGTGCGCGATCTGAACGAGGAGGCCGTCCGTCTCGGCCAGTAGCAGGGACAGAAAGACCTCGGCCTGGGCCGTGTCGGGATCGTGCGCGATCGGGGTCATCGGCTCGTTTCTCCTGCTCTGCGCGGCAGAAGGTACGTGCCGCACGGGGTCTCGGACAAAGACTGCGCCGCTGCGGTCCAGTCGATATCGTGCGCATCGGCGGCCGCCGCGTCAACCCCGCACACACACCTTTCGGGCAGCTCCACCGGTGTCCTCCTCGGGTGAAATCCTGGGAAATGATCGCTTTCCGGTGGGTGGAGGACGAGAATTTTCGGTGTGGACGTCAGCGAAGCCCAGCACATCGACGCCGTCCGGGCCCGCCTGTACCGGCGGAACCCGGATCTGCACCCCTACGTGGTCGACGAGACGATCGACACCGGGCTCGGTCGGTTCGACGGATGCCCGATCCGGGACTTCGTCCCGCTCCTGGTCGAACGAGCCGCCACCCGCGCACTCGACACCTCACCGATCCGGTCCCCACGAACTGAGCACCAGCCGGCCGCCCCGATGTAACCGACACGGAGCCCTTGAACGTCGAACGCGCCGAGCAGCCCCGCCCTTTGGGCGCGTTCAACAAAGTTGCGGCCCAGGGTTCGGCACACTAGGGGCATGGCGGAGCAGCACCGGGAGAAGTCGTGGTCGGCCCGCTACGTGTCGCTGTTGGCGACCGAACTCGCCGCCCGCGGCGTGCACTACCCGGACGAGATGCTGGCGGTGTTCATCGACAGCAACGCCGCCACCGTCGCCGCGATCGCCGGCATCAGTGAGCGCGACGCCCAACTGACGATCAACCCCGACGCCGTTCCGGCGTGGGCGGACATGGTCGCCGGCGCGATGGCGATCGATGCCACCGCGGACGTCGACGTCGCCGAGGTGTCGTGGGTGCGGATCCCGATGGCGACGGCAGCGAAGACGACGGCCGCCCTGGCCCAATGCCACGACATGATCGTGCACCGCATCGAAACCGAACAGGAGCTGGCCGCCGACGACGCGGGCAGCCCGGGCGTCCTCACCGTGCTCGTCGCTCGGGGGGACACCATTTCGCGGTTGTCGCGGCACCTGGCCACCGTGATCGCCGATACCGCATTCACTGCCGGTGATGTGCTCGTCGAGGAGGACTTCTACGAAACGGTCCTCGAGGTGCTCACCGCCATCCTCGACAGCGAGGCTGACACTCACGATCAACTGCTCCCCGGCTGGTATTGCCATCCCTGGCACGACCCCGATCCCTTCGCCGGGCCATGGCAGTGGTGCGGGAACCCGGGGCACTCGCTCACCGGGATCCTCGACGCCGCGGTCACCGAACTCCACGACACCCACATCCACGTGGAGTAACCCACACGGCGTCGTCCGCATTCGGACCCGGCAGTCAGGCCCCGGCACGAGGGAGAGGAAAAGCGCGTTGAGCGAGAACATCGTTCGGTTGATGGAGGAGAACCTGCTGGCGGTGTTCAACGAACGGGACCCGCAGCGGCGCCTGACGGTGGTACGCCGAAACTATGCCCCCGACGTCCGTTGGTCGGACCCGGAGGAGACGGTCATCGGCCAAGACCGACTACACGAGAGGGCGCAGGAACTGCTCGACGGTCCATTGTCGGGCCTGACGTTCACCCAATCCGGTCCGGTCTACCAGACCGCCAACCTGGGCCTGCTGGCCTTCGACGTCGTCCCGCTCGATCGAGCCGCCGGCACCGGCGCCGGATCGAGTGAGCCACTGATCTCCGGGTACGACGTCGCGATCGTCGAAAACGACGTGATCGCGCAACTGTTCACCGTGATAACCACCGTGCCCGGGTGACGAGAAGGGATCTCCTGGTAGCGAATCTGTGACGAACGATCATCACGGGGGCGCAGCATCGACGATGATCACCTGACGCCGGCCAACCACACCGAGTGCCGAGTGGCCGAGCGGGTGGGAATGTTCGTCCTGGTCCGTCACGCGCACGCGGGCGAGAAGAAGAGCTGGCACGGCCCCGATGCGGACCGCCCGCTGAGCACCCTCGGGTACTGGCAGGCCCGCGGCCTCGTCGCCGCGCTGGACGGCATCGAACTGCGGGCCCTGTTCGCCAGTCCCGCCGCCCGCTGCCATCAGACGCTGCTGCCGCTCGCCGCGGCGCGGGGGCTGCGGATCGACGATCACCCGCTGCTCGGGGTGGACGCATCACCGGACGAACTGCTGACAGTGCTGTCGGCGCCGGAAGTCGACGGGGTCGTGTTCTGTACCCATGGGGAAGTCCTCGACAACCTGGCCGAACCCGCGCGGTCGCGGGGCGCGGTATGGGTGCCGCCGGCGGCGTCGACCGCGAAGGGCGGCGCCTGGATCGTCGACCGCCGCGACGGTCCGGCCCCGACACTGCAGTACCTTCCGCCCACCCCACCCCATTGACCGCCCCACTGCGGCACTGCCTGCGGGCGTCACCGTGTTCGCACGCTGAAGCCGACTCCACGCACGGTGAGGATGCGATGCGGGGCACCGTGGGACTCGAGTTTGCGGCGCAGCGAGTAGACGCAGGTGTTGAGGACATTGTTCTTGGCTGTGAGTGGAAGCCCCCAGACAGTCTGCAGCAGCTGGCCGCGACTGACCACGCGATCGGCGTTCCTCGCGAGAACGACGAGCAGATCGAGTTCCGTTCGTGTCAGGGGAATTCGAACGTCACGCATCTGCACGGTGGTGCACACGATGCTCAGCGAGATTGCCCCCACCGTGACCGGCGGGGTGAAGGACCTGGGCAATGGTCCGATGCGCCGGAGAAGGGCACGC
>NZ_JARJBD010000180.1:0-8762 GCF_029269925.1 Rhodococcus sp. T2V | reverse complement strand
TCATTTCGCCCACCCCGACGCAGGGCGCCGACTTGGCCTGGGGTGCGGGCTCCGGCATCGGTACCGGACTGGCCATGGCGTTTCTCTTCCGCGGCCTCAGTCGTGGTGCGATGTCCGTTGTTGTGCCTCTCAGCGCAGTCGGCGGTGTTGCGCTGCCGGTCCTGGTCAGTGTTGCGTTCCTCGGCGATAAGCCGCCCTGGCTGACCTGGGTCGGTATCTTGATCGCACTGCCGGCGTTGTGGTTCATCAGCACAAGCACCGACCGGTCGGGCTCTGCCTCGCGCGCCGCCGTCTATGACGGTCTCGCCGCGGGCGGTGGCATCGCCATCCAGTACCTCTGTCTCGCGCAGGCGGAACCGTCCTCAGGTCTGTGGCCCATCCTCAGCGGTCGTGCCGCGGCTATTGCGACGATCCTGGTTGCCGCGGTCGCGCTGCTGCGGAGTGCCACCGTGAGAAACACTGCAGCCACGAGCCGCTCAGCTCTCGCGCTCAGCGTCGGTGCGGGCGTGCTGGCCGCAACCGCGCTGGCCGCCTACCTCTACGCGCTCCGAACCGAGTTCGTCACCGTTGCTGTTGTCTTGTCCTCGCTCTATCCGGTCGTCCCGGTGATCGTGGGAATCGTGTTCCTCCACGAGTGCCTGCGGCCACCCCAGGCACTCGGACTGGCGGCTGCGCTCACCGCGACAGTCCTCATAGCCGTGGCGTAAGCCTGAAACGGACAAGATTGCGGGCTCGTACTCGTTCCCAACGACGGTTCCGCCATTCCCGAACGGCCGCTCTGCCGATCACACCCTCGACTCGCGGACATCGGATTCGCGGTGTTCTCCTTCGGGTATAAGGAACTCGGACTTTATACAGACGAAGTTCGGCAGAGTATTCGTGACGTCCACTCACCGATCCGCTAACGGGACAGCGACCGGGCTGAGGATTCCGACAAGTTCGTGAGCATCAGGCACTGACACGACGTCGAGAACCCGCGGGTCGGATGCGCAGAGACGTGACACCGAGCCGTGGAACCTACAGTTCCTGTCCTCCCGGTGTCCTGTGCCATTGGATCTGAGGAACTGTCATACCGCTTGAGACAAGTACAGGTGTTCGCCACCAAGCTGAGGCATGCAGTTCACCTACCTGCAGGTTCAACAATGGCCCAATCTCAGCGGTGACCCGATTCGTCGTCGTCCAGTTGCAGGAACGCGGCCTGGACCCGCAACAGATGCCCGTCCGGACTTAAATCCTCGTACCGCTCCATCACCGCGGACCAACGCCCTGCTTCGAACAGCTCCCTAGATTTGGGGTCCTCGTCCATCCCACAGTCCATCGCCAGCAAGGCACCGGCCCGCAGCGCGTCGGCCTGCGTCCGGTACGCCCACACGTCGAGCCGACCGCAGCCGCTGTATCCGCGGTGGGCCAACGTCCACACCGCCGGATCCCGCGTCGTTTCGACCGTCCCGTCCGGGCGGTAGAGCGTCGAGGAGAGCACTTGCTTGATGAAGCCGGCTGTACGCGCCATCCTCCGAGCGTAAATCCGCCCGGGGCGCGATCGCCGGATGACGCGGCCAGGGCGCGTGTGCTGGCTCAGTGGATCCGGGGAGGCAGACGAAGGCCGTGAGGGCTGCAGATGAGGGTTCCGTAGTTGGTGTCCTGTGCCATTGGATCTGAGGAATTGTCATACCGCTTGAGGCAAGTACAGGTGTTCGCCACCAAGCTGAGGCATGCAGTTCACCTACCTGCAGGTTTCAGCAATGGCCCATCCTGTTCTACGTCCATTCGCCTCATCAATGTGGCAGAAAGCTATGGAGCCGACCTGCCACATTGTTGAGGCACCGCTGGTCAGCGACACGCTCGTCCCTCAGATCGAAATGGCAGTGGACGGGACGGGACGAATCGAGAAGGCGGAAGTCGCATGCATCAGACAGATCCGCCCGGAATCGTGCGTTCCTGTGCCGGTGGCCGATCGGTCGGCTTACGGTGAGCGTTGTCGGCGACCGCCGTGGATTCATCCCGAGGAGGGGCGATGACTGCGAAGTTCGAGCTGTTCAAGGACGCCGCCGGCCAGTTCCGGTTTCACCTCAAGGCAGCGAACGGAGAGATCATCGCGGCCAGGCAGGGGTACACCTCGAAGGCGGCGGCCCAGAACGGGATTGCGTCGATCAAAGCCAATGCGGCCACCGCCGCCACCGAGGACCTGACCTGACGTGACCCCACGCTCATGCGGCCGGAGGTCGAGGGCGGACTGCTGGTGCTGCTTGCACGCCTGGGAATGGGGGTACTCGCCTCCTACGTTGCAGCCCGGTTCCCACTCCCGGCACCGCAGCCAGACCTCTTGCCGACCGCCATCCCCCGTCGGTCGTGGTAGGGGCCGCCTCCGCCGCGCGCGGGCCGAGACACGTCGCCCCTCTCCCGCGCGAGGCCCAGGGTGGTACAGCTCAGACTGTCCGTACCCCGCACACTCGCCGGCACTCCCGCCTGCTAGTCGACCACCTCGTCCTGCCCCTCCCGCGGGTCGTCGGGTGACGGATCGACGGTGAGGTCGTCGGTGTCGGCGAACACCAGCCGACCGTCATCGAGAGCCACCGCCCACCGATGCAGCGGCGCCCACTCATGGCCTCGGTCCTGCTCATGAATCAGGTCGGTGTAATCCTCCACCACCGCTCCCGTCGCGGCCGTCTCCGCCAGCCTGCGGACCAGGACCCGGGAACCGACCCGCAACGAATCACCGAGTTCCGGTGCCTGCTCTCCCATCTCGGCCATGCCTCCCCCTTCTACTTCGCTGACACTCCGGAGCATGAACACCCCGCCCACCAGTCCATCACCGGTATGTGACGACCGTCCGGAGTCGGGCGTTGCCGATTCCGGCGGCACGACCGGTGCCTGTCACGCATCATCCTCCGATCGCTGCCGCCTCGCCGAGGCGTACGCGACGCGGCTGTGACGTCGCCTCCCTTCACGGAGGTTCCGGTGCGTTGCCGGAACATTACTGAGACAGCAGTTCCTACACACAATCGCACCGCCGATCAGCGGGCAGGGCCGCGACCGACTGCCTCGCAGCTTTCGGGCTATCGATTTGCTAGAAATAGGCGTGGATTCAGAGCAGGTGTTCGGTGGCGGCAAGCCGCAGCGAGTGGGCAATTTCCGGTTCTTCCTGGACGGGCAACGGTGGGAATGGTCCGATACCGTCGCCCAGATGCACGGCTACCGACCCGGCGAGGTCACCCCGACCACCGAACTGCTGCTCTCCCACAAACACCCCGAGGACCACCCGCACGTCGCCCGGGTCCTGGACCGGATGATCAACGACGCCGAACCCTTCAGCAGCAAACACCGCATCATCGACACCACCGGCACAATCCACCAGGTCGTGGTCGTCGGCGACCGCATGCACGACGACACCGGCGCCGTGATCGGCACCACCGGTTTCTACATCGACATCACCAACTCCCACCGCAACGACGTCAAGGACTCCGTCGACGAAACCGTCGCCGCCCTCGAGCAGTCGCGGGCGGTGATCGAGCAGGCCAAGGGGGCGCTGATGCTGGTCTACGGCATTCCCGCCGCCCGCGCGTTCGACATCCTCACCTGGCGCTCGCAGGAAACGAACACCCGTCTCCGTACGATCGCCGAACGAATCGTCCTCGGCTTCACCGATCTCGAACCCGACACCAACCTGCGCACCCGGTTCGATCATCTGCTGCTCACCGCCCATCAGCGAGGCGCACGACCTCGGTAGTGGACGGTCCCGCGGGCTGTTGAGGCTCAACCCGCGGGACCTGGACCGGTGACCCTACCGGTCGAGCCCCGACCCTGACTCTCCGATTGCCCCGATATCCGCACCGGGAACCCCGTTTCCGGTCTCGGATAACCCCCTGCCGACCGGGGACAGCCTGCCCCGGGAGATGTGTGGTGGCTGCAGGATGCGTCGGGCGGTGTGAGCGGGTGCCCCCTCTGCGTGCGCTGCCACTAGGAGACCGGGAGCGTGGTCATTCCGCGATGCCCCGCTCCAGCGGGACCCTACGAGGCGTCGGATCGGTGTTCGATCACATTCAGGGCGACCTCGTTGAGCGGGGTATTGGTGTGCTGGGACCGGCGAATGAGGATCGCGAATGCCTCCTCGGCGCCGATCGAAAACCGATGCATCAGGATGCCCTTGGCCTGACCGATGATGTCCCGAGACGCCAGGGCATCACGGAACTGTTCCTCCCGCTGCGAGGCGATCAGCGCGATCGCCGCATGGGTGGCCAGGGTGCCGCCGATGCTGACCGAAGTGTTGTCGAACGCGCCCGGGTGGCTCGAGTGCAGGTTCAACGCGCCCATCGTGTGTTCGGTGGTGTAGAGCTGGAACGCCAGCATCGACCGTGCCCCGATCCGGGCCGCCTCCGGCGCGAATCTCGGCCAGCGCCCCTCGGTGGTCATGTCCGCGACCAGGACGGTTTCGTGGTTCCAGATCGCCTGCACACACGGCCCGTCACCGAGCCGGTGCTGAAGCTCGTCGATCGCCTTCGGCAACTCCGAGGTCGCCGCCCGCGACTGAAAACCCCGGCCGCGGGCGACCAGGGTGATGCCGGCGTCCTCGGCGCCGGGCACCACATCCCGCGCGGCTTTGGTGATCACCTCCAGGGTGCCCTGGATGCTGGCATGCTCGGCCCGCAGATCCCGGGCGACCTGTTCGATCTCGGCCCGCAACCGGTGCTCGAACCCAACGCCGCGGCCGGCGGCCGGGCCCTCCTCTGAGCCCATACCCCATCGTTGCACCGGTCCGAGAGCGGCGCATCACCCTTTTCGGTACGACCGATACAGTCGGACGGATGCACACACCACTCCACGCTCCCCAAGTGGGCCAGGTCGGGTGGTCTTCCAGTGGATACTGACCACGCCGATGCCGTCACCGGCGGCGACCACAGCGACGAGCTCCTCGCCCGGGCGGTGATCGAGGCCCTCAAAGCGGGAAAGTCGTGGGCGCAGATCGCCGCGCAGCTCGGCGTGCCACCCCGGTCCGCCGGCAGCCCTGCGGACATGACCGATCATGACTGGCAGGAAGCCATCGTCGCCCACGAGAACGCCCGGGCAACACGGCTCAACGACCAGCCCGCGCCCCGCCGATCCGGACCACCCTGAGACCTGCCGGCACCGTGCACGCCAGCCGTGTCGTGAGTTCGTACACGTGGACCCTTCCGCCGGGCTCGCCCCGGGTCGAAACCTCGTCAGAGCTCGGAGAGTGACACCAGCCCGTCCTGCAGCGCCCGGATCAACAGACCGGTCTTGTCCGTCACGGGGCGGCCGACGGCGGCGTACTTCGCCCGGATCCGGA
The DNA here is from genome assembly GCF_029269925.1 of Rhodococcus sp. T2V. Classification (NCBI taxonomy): domain Bacteria; kingdom Bacillati; phylum Actinomycetota; class Actinomycetes; order Mycobacteriales; family Nocardiaceae; genus Rhodococcus; species Rhodococcus sp. T2V. The sequence goes on along the minus strand of NZ_JARJBD010000180.1, from coordinate 3,457 downwards.
TCAGGTGGGTGTTGATCGTGCCCATACTGATTCCCAGCCCAGAAGCGGCAACACTCTTCGACTCACGGCGCAGCCACAGCCGAAGGATCTCCAGCTCACGCGGCGACAGCGCGGGCCGCCGCTGCGGCCCCGCGACAGGGTCGGGCAGCGGGCCAGGACCGGCAGTCATAGCACTCTCACCTTCTCGGGGCCGCAGTGGCTGCTGCCGGACGCACACCGGTCGTCCGTTGCAGCGCACCATCTGCTGGGGCAATACGATGTGGGCCACGACGACGAGCACGGCCTGCGCCGCGGCGAACAAACCGTACCTGAAGCCGGTTTTACGGTCGTGTCGTCACCACCCGCCTGGTGAAGTGTGGTTATCGTCGGAGTCCAGTAGAACCAAAGGGGGTACCGACCATGGCATCACCGACAACGACCGACCTGTCGACACTGCTGATGATCGACTCCGCGTCGGCGCGGGACCGGGACGACGCCTTCGCGGTCACACCGCTGTCTGGTGGCCGTGGGTGGGCGGTCGAGGTTCACATCGCCGGTGTCGCCGACGTCGTCGGCTTGGGGTCGGTCGCCGACGAGCAGGCGTTTCTGCGGGCGGAGACCCGGTACCTGCGCGACCGCACCGTTCCGATGCTCGGCGAGACGGCCGAACGGGCCGCCACCCTGACCTCCGAAGCCGCGCGGACCAGCCTGCGGGTCACCGGCACCCTCACCACCGACGGCCGACTGATCGACACCGCCGTCGGCCGTGGAGAGATCCCCTCGGGCCGGTGCGTGGCCGTCGACCACGCGCAGGTGCCCGGCATCCTGACCGACCCGGCCCATCCACTCCATGCCCAGTTGGCTGCGGCGGATGCGGCCGCGCAAGCCCTGCTCGGCGCCCGCCGCGACGGCGGAGCGCTGGCGTTCTACGACCTCACCCGCGGCTGGGCCGCCAACGAGGACGGCGCCATCGTGCCGATCGCCGCCGAACTGCGCACCGTCGCCTACGTCATCGTCCAGGAACTGATGATCGCCACCAACGAAGCCGTCGCGTTGTGGTGTGTGGAGCAGGGGCTACCGATTCTGTTTCGCAACCACCGCCCCAACCCGGTCGCCGGCCCCGCCGACGAACTGATGACCGAGATCGCCGCCGCGGCCGGGGACCCGGACCTGTTCGCGAAACTCCGCGGGCGACTGCTGTCGACGCTGCGGGCCGCGACCTACGACCCGACGGTCCACGGCCACTACGGTCTCCGGCTCAGCGCCTACACCCATGCCACCTCCCCGCTGCGGCGGGTGGCCGACCTGATCAACCAGCGGATCATCCTCGCCCACCTCGACCACTCCCCCACCCCCTACACCCCCGATCAGCTGGCCGCCCTCGGCGCCGACCTGAACCGGCGCACCCGCCAGGCTCGGGAGGCGAAGAAGAACCATTTCAAACCCGTCGACCAGCGCATCGTCACCCAAGAGGCGGCCCGCGGTCTCACCGCCCTCGATGCCCGCACCTTCCACAAGGTCCTCAAAACCGCAGCCGCCGGACCGGTTCGGGACGAGATCGCCGCCGAACTCGCCCGCCGCGTCGACGCCGACCTGCTGACCACCCCGGACGTCGCGGTCCTGATCGACGCCGCCGACCCCACCTGGCGCCCGATCCAACTCCGCGTCCTGGACACCCTCGCCGACGCCCATCCGGAGATGGGCCCGAGTGTGGCCTCCATGTGGCGACAGGCCCACCCCGACCTTCCCCCACCCGAGCTCGAAACCCGGCAGAACGGCGCCGACCACCACCCGCTGTTCGCCGCCCGCGCCACCCACCTCGGCGTCCGCGGACCCTGGACCATCGCGGCGGCGAAGAAGCCTGCCGAACAGGCCGCCCTCTGGGCGGCACTTCGCACGCATCTGATCGGCACCGACCACACTCAGCCGGAACCGGAATGGCCCCTCCTACCGCAAACCTCGGACGCCGAGCGCCAGACTGTCGCCGATACTCCGCCCGCACCGACCCCAGTCAAGAGTGCAACCCCCGTGCCGCTTGCCACCATCACGGGCCTGTCCGAGACGAAGCAGCGCAAGGCGCTATCCAATCCGGTCGCCTGGCTGATGAGTCTCGCCCAGAACGAACAGCTCCCGCAGCCCGAGTGGGAATTCCAGACCGACGGTCCCGCGCACGCACCCCGCTTCACCGCCGCCGCGCACTTTGCCGGACGCACAGGCACCGCTCATGCCGGGTCGAAGTCCGCCGCCAAGATTGCCTCCGCCACCGCACTGGTCGAAGCGATCATCACGGAAGCCTGAACACGACCACCGACGCCGATGCCCGCGCATGCTTCCCGAGCGTCAGCCACCCGGGGAGTTTCATCGTCCACCACCCGGTGAACGCGTCTGCGGGTTCGGCTTCCCGCATCTCGGGTAGGCGGTGAGCATGTACCTACGACATGCAACCGTGATCGCGGTCGTCGGCGTGACCGCATTCGCCGCCGGATGCGGCAGCGACAAGTCGTCCCAGCAGGCCACCGTGCAGACTCCCCCGGCGTCCTCGGAAACGAGTCCCAGTGTCCCACTGCCCGGCACCGCCGGCGAGGGGTTCCAGCTGCCCGGCGCGATCGGCGAGGACAACGCCTTCACCTACGACGAGGCTGCCGTCCCCGTGGGGTCGGCCGTCACCGTCGACTCCGAGGACGAGAACGGCAGCACCACCGTGACGTTCAACGCCACCAGGCTCGCACCGAATCGTGATTTCGGTGTGCACGTCCACACACGCCGGTGTGGGCCGGCGCCGGCGGATTCGGGACCTCATTATCAGAACAATGTTGATCCCGCAGCTACCCCGGAAGCGCCGTCGACGGACCCGGCCTACGCGAACCCGCAGAACGAGATCTGGCTCGATGTCACCACCGATCAGAACGGTGCCGCCCAGGCATCGACAACCGTCGCTTGGGAGTTCCGTGCCGACGAGGCCAAGTCCGTGGTGCTGCACGCACAACGCACCATGACCGGTCCCGGGCAGGCCGGCATGGCCGGAGATCGCCTCGCCTGCATCGACGAGGACTTCTGACCGCTGTGCATCGCAGCCGACTACTGCTGTCCACCGCACCAACGGGCTTCGCGTACGAAAGACGCATACGAGAACCCACGACCAACCGGTGGCTGCACCCATCGGGAGCGAGACACCCGCGAACCTCGCCCGGCACCGTTTCCCGCACGAAAATGCCCCGGCCCGAACCATTTTTCCGAGGCCGGGTGCGCCGTCTACGCGGCAGCCATGTCGGGCGGGTCGGGAAGGTCGACGTCGAGAACGAAATCCAGCCAGATCAGGGCATCGGCCAGAATTTCCGCGCGCAGGGCGATGTCGGTGGTCACCGAAACGTCGCCGTCCGCACCCCCGGTGTGGTCTCCTTCGCCCTGCACTACGGCCTGGTCGTGAAGACTCCGGTGCGATATACCAAGAATTGGTACCATGGGGTCATGGGTAAGA
>NZ_JARJBD010000018.1:0-139239 GCF_029269925.1 Rhodococcus sp. T2V | reverse complement strand
CTCTGGGACCTCACGACCCAGTGTTCACGATGTCCACACTCGAGGGGGAACCCCCAACTTCCTCTACCTGAGCGGGCCACGCGTCGCGGCCGCGCTGCAGCGCGCCGGCATCGTGGCCAAGCCCTACCCCGACGGCAGCGCCCGCATCGCGGTGGGCGACCCCGCCGCCGGCCGCGCGGTGCTGCGGGCACTGCGGGCGATGTGAGGGCCGCGGTATGTCGACGATGCCGCCGCGCGCTGCGCGGTTGCGGGCGGCCGGGCGCAGTGTTGTGCGCACGCTCACCGCCGGAGCCGATGCCGATCGCTACTTCCGGTGGCGGCGCGACCGCGACGGCGACCCGTTCGAAGTGCGGCTTCCCGGCTTCCCGCCGATCCTGTTCACCGGGCATCCCGAGGGTGCCCGCGACATCTTCCGTGCGCCCGTGGACCTGGTCGAACCCCCGACACCGAATCCGATCGCGCCGCTGGTCGGGGACGCGTCGCTGATCCTGATATCCGGAGAGCGGCACCGCCGGGAACGGAAATTGCTGACACCACCGTTCCACGGGGAGCGGATGCGGGCATACGGCGAGATCATCCGCGATTCGACGCTGGATGGGATCGCCGACTGGATTCCGGGTCGCACCGTCGACTCGCGGTCCGCCCTGCGGGCCATCACCCTGCGCGTGATCCTGGAGGCAGTGTTCGGACTCTCCGGCACCGACCGCCCGGCCGAATACATCCGGGTGGTCGCCGATTTCCTCGCCGCCTACACCGGCCCGCTGATGCTTGTTCCGCCGTTGCGCCGCGGCGTGTTCGGACGCGCGCCCTGGGATCGGTTCGTCCGCGCACGCGACGAATTCGATGCGCTGCTGACCGAGGACATCGAGCGCCGGCGCGCGGGACCCGAGGACGGCCGGGTGGACATCCTGAGCGTGTTACTCGCCGCGACCTATGAAGACGGGTCGCGGATCGACGACGGCGAGCTGCGCGAGGAGCTCCGCACATTGCTGGTCGCCGGGCACGAGACCACCGCGACCTCGGTGTGTTGGGCGTTGTTCCATCTGCACCGCCACCCCGAGATCCGCGAGCGGGTGATGGCCGAGGTGCGGGACCTGGGCCCGACCGCGGCGCCCGAGGAACTCGCTCGGTTGCCGTACCTGGACGCGGTGTGCAACGAGACGCTGCGGCTGCACCCGCCGGTGCCGATCGTGCTGCGCCGGCTGACCGGGCCGCTGCACGTGCGCGGCGTCCCGGTAGCCAACGGCGGAACCGTCGGTATCGCCCTGCCGCTCCTGCATTCGCATCCGGACGTCTGGGAGCGGCCCGACCAATTCGATCCCGAGCGCTTCGTCGGGCGTCGCTACAGCCCGTTCGAGTTCGCACCGTATGGCGGTGCCCATCGACGGTGCATCGGGTTCGCCCTGGCGGAGTACGAGATGCCCATCGTGCTGGCGACTATCCTGTCGCGGGTCCGACTGGCTCTGCCGGAACGGACCCGACGCCGCCCGCCTCCGGTGTCGGTCCCGCACAACATCGCGACCGGACCGCGCCGGCCGATCATGTTCGAAGTGTTGGGCCCGCGGCACCAGGAGGACCGTTCGGGCGGGCCGCCGGTCCCGCACGGTCCGGGATGATGTCGAGCGCATCGGCGTTCGTCATTCCGGGCGGCACGAATCCGGCTGCCGACGATCGAGAGCGGGATCAAGATGAGCACCACCACCACCGGCTACCCGGCCGGGCCCAGGTCGCAACGTCCCGCTGGGCAAGGTGCAGACCGCGGCACCCATGGCGGACGCCGTGAAACGCGACGAAGATCCGCGGCACGCCGCATGGGAACCACAGCTCACCACCACGGGGGGCGGATCGGAGGACGACCGGGCCAAGCGGGAGCCGTACATTGCGGCCGCCGATCCCGGGCAGGGGTACGGCCCGGCCGATCTGCCAGATGGCGGTGGCGTTGTCGAGGAATCCGCGGCGCCGGTCTGGGTAGTTGGTGATGTGCCACAGGAACATCCGGGTGACAACGGTACCGCCGCCGCAGCGGCGCTCATCCGCAATCGCCGCCGGACCCGCGGACGTGCGAACTATCGGCCAACACACTTCTCGTCTCGAGAGTGCGGTCCGCAAGTGCGGGATCCGACTCGGCGCGCGAGAACCGGGGGTTTTCAGGCGGTGGGCTGGCGTCGGATGAAGTCGGCCATGCCGGGGACGGTGAACGCGATGCGACCGTGTTCGGGGGACCAGATCAGGCCCTTCTTGATGGCGGAATCCCGGACATCGCTGACCGCGGTGGTCGCCACCCCCATGGCTGCGGCGACCTTCCCGGACCGGGGGGTGGGTTCCCCGGTTTCGGCGATGGCGCGCAGGTACCGGCGTTCCCGGTCGGTGGCGCGGGTCCACCGGGACGGGAAGAACCCGTCGTCCAACGCTCGGCGGCCTTCCTCCACGGCGAGGTGGGCGTCCTCGGTATCGAAGGGGGAGGCGGGGGCGGTGTGCCAGATCGCCTTGCCGAACTCTTGCAGGAAGTACGGGTAGCCGCCGCTGGCTTCGACGACGATCTCGAGCGCGTCCGGGGTGAACGCACCCCCCTGTGCCTCGACCGGGACCCGGAGCGCGTCGGCGGCATCGGTGGGGGAGAGCGGTCCGATGGTTCGGTAGGAGAATTGCCGTTCGGCGTAGGAGCGGCTGTCGGCGAGCACCGCGGGAAGGCTGGGCAGTCCGGCGCCGGTGACGAAGAACGGCCATTCGCGTTGGCTGGCGCGGTGCTGCACCGCGAGCAGGGCGCCGAGCAGATCGGGGTCGAGGTCTTGCATTTCGTCGATGAACAGTCCGAACGCGGCGCCTTTCTTGCGCATGACGTCGCTGATCGCTTCGACCAGTTCCTCGAGGTCGAGGTCGATGTCGCCGCTGGCGGCCCGCCCGCCGAGGGCGAGTTCGATCTTGGCCGGGCCCAGACCGACACCGAGGGTGAAGCCGCGGGCGAGGGAGACGAGGTCGTCGATGACCTTGTGGAGTTGATGTTTGCGGCTGAAGCGGCGCAGACCGACGGCGAGTTCGTAGCCGAGGCGGGCGCGGACCGCGGCGATCCCGGCCTCGTTCGGTCGGGCCTCGATGGTGATCGCCAGCCAGCCCTGCCGCTCGGCGTGTTCGGCGAGGTTGTTGAGCAGGGTGGTCTTGCCGACCCCGCGGAGCCCGGAGAGCACCATCCCGCGGTCGTAGTTGCCTGCCTCGCTGCGGGCGACGAGGAGCTCGAATTCCTGACGTTCCCGGTCCCGGCCTTCCAGCGCCGGGGGCCGCAGGCCCGAGCCGGGTTTGAACGGGTTCAGCGCGGGATCCATATCGACAACTATAGACAGTTATGGGAAAAGCTCCATAAACACCTATAACTTCCCATAGTGGCTGAAGGCGCCGGTCCGGCCTGGCTTCTTCTTCTTTGCAGCAGCAGTAGTGTCGGCGGACTTCCTCCCTCGCAGGGGGCCGAGGGTCCCGTAGTTCTTCGGCGGAGACGGGGCACGGTGCGCGTCGGGATCTCGGCATTCGCTCGAGGAGTGACATCGAGCGTGTGGGACTGGGCTGTAGATGATGCCGACGTTCGAACTCCTACACGTGCGAAGTGATCACCAGGGTGTCGCCCGTCGCGCCTCGACATGTCCCCAGCACCGAGGCATCTTGCGCCACCCGGGCCAGAAACTGCGCCAACGCCGCGCCACCCAAGTGTCCGGTGACATTGGATTGTCCTCGGTGGTAGAGCTGTGACCTGGGCCGAGGAATTTTGACTGGCGGGATTCGGCTGTGCCTACGCACGTTTCGGGGAATGGCGGCATAGACGCAGGGGCGCTGTTTGCCAGTGAATCTTGCTTGAACCGGCGTGTGCTGCCATCTGCTCATGCACCGTCGGTCCTGCGAACTGCCTGCCGGCCGGGGCGGGGTGATCTTGAACCCAGCAAACTACAGTGGCAAGACACGCCGGGTAAGCAAGATTCACTGGCAAAAAGGACGATCAACTGTCACAGGACACCAAGTGAGAAACGCGCCAGATCGGCTAAGGACCGACACTGTCGGTTCTCGTTTGATCTGGCGCGCCTGGTGGGGGTTGACCTGGCCTGCGCCAGTTGGGGGTGGGGTTGTCCTGGGTCTTCGCTCGCACTTGAAGTGGCGCATTGTCGGGAGGGTGGCGTGCTGGACTGTTCGGAATCGCTTGCGATGCTCGATGACCCACATCTCGAGTGGTTCGATCCAGGTGGGGTAGGAGAGAAGGCCGCCGAATCGCTCGGGTGTCCGAGGTGGCGATAGAACGGGGCCCGCGATAGGACGGGAACGACCTCACCGGCCTTTCCAGTTCGTCGACCACTCCGGCAACCACCGCCACGGCACCCGACGCTCCACTCCGCACTCAGTGAGGAACACCGCCTCGATCTCGTCATCGGCGCGGCTCAACTGCGCAATCTCTCCCAGCACCGAGGAATCATGCGCCACCCAACTGAGAAACTGCGCCAACGCTGCGCCACCCAAGTGAGAAACGCGCCAGATCGGCTAAGAACCGACACCGACAGCTGTCGTCGAACCTGGACAGACATTTTCGCGGTCCGGCGACGATGCAGTGGGGAGTGGGGGGAGTGGCATCATAACCGCAGTTCAAATGGGGATAAACAAGTTGTCGATGAGTGGGGAGCGGGGCATCAGAAGCGGTACTGAATCGGGTTCAAAGACACTCGATCGGGCCGGTAGCGCCGATGGCAGCGCTGGCGGTCGGTCGCCGTCCACACCGCGACGCCGCGGCGCGGACACTCTTCTGACACCTCGGCCCGGAAATCGCGCATCCGCGCTCGGTCTCGACGGGCTGCCCGACGGCCTGCTCTCGCCCAACCCGCGGCACGGTGTCTTTGCGTCATTCTGTTCTCGGACCGAAGAGCGTCGGGATGTCGATGCTCCGATCGATCGACGGCGCTTTTGTCCCGGCGGCCACGAGAGTGCCGTCCCAGTGTCGGTCGGCGCGCCTCAGGCGTCTCAGGCGGCTACCCGCTTGAGACTGACGGCAGCGGTTCAGTGGCTTCGGCACCCGGCTGGTGTTGACGCGGTACACACAAGACCGCGTGGCGCCGTCACTGCCGGGCGAAGAGTGCCTCGACGAGGGCGGTGGCCGATGCGGTCTTGGCGGCGGTTTTCGTGGCGGCGGTTTTCGTGGTGGCGGTGGCGGTGGCGGTGTGGCCGGCGAGGTGCACGGTGGCGGTGAAGCGGGGTGCGTGTGCGGGTCCGTCGGTGCGGAATTCCCACTCGGGTGGGGCCTGATGGTTGTTCTGGGCCAGGCTCATCAGCCACGCGACGGGGTTGGACAGGGCCTTGGATTTCTTTGCCCCGTCCAGATTCAGTGCGGCCGACGTGGTCTTCCGATGCGGTTCGACGGACTCGGCGGGCCCGGAATCCTCCGGCGCCGGTGGGGGAGTCGATGGCTCCGGAGGTGGTGGCGTGGTGGGCCATTCGGGTTCGGTGTCGGGGTGGTCGGTGCCGGTCAGTTGCGCGCGTAGCGCCGCCCAGAGGGCGGCTTGCTCGGCGGGCTTCTTCGCGGCGGCGGTGGTCCAGGGTCCGCGGATTCCGAGGTGGGTGGCGCGGGCGGCGAACAGTGGATCGTGGGCGGCGCCGTTGCGCCGGGTCTCGACCTCGGGTGGAGGAAGGTCGGGGTGGGTTTGCCGCCACACCGACGCCACGCTGGGGCCCATCTCCGGATGGGCGTCGGCGAGGGTGTCGAGGACCCGGAGTTGGATCGGACGCCAGGTGGGGTCGGCGGCGTCGATCAGGACCGCGACGTCCGGGGCGGTGAGCAGGTCGGCGTCGACGCGGCGGGCGAGTTCGGCGGCGATCTCGTCCCGAAGTGGTGCGGTGGCCGCGGTTTTGAGGACCTTGTGGAAGGTGCGGGCATCGAGGGCGGTGAGATCGCGTGCCGCCTCTTGGGCGACGTGGCGGTGGTCGGCGTGTTTGAAGTGATTCTTCTTCGCCTCCCGGACGGCGCGGGTGCGCCGGTTCAGGTCGGCGCCGAGGGCAGCCAACTGATCCGGGCTGTAGGGGGCGGGGGAGTGGTCGAGGTGCGCGAGGATGATCCGCTGGTTGATCAGGTCGGCCACCCGGCGCAGCGGGGAGGTGACATGGGTATAGGAGCTGAGACGAAGACCGTAGTGACCGTGGACCGTCGGATCATAGGTGGCGGCCCGCAGCGTCGACAGCAGCCGCCCCCGGAGTTTCGCGAACAGGTCCGGGTCCCCGGCCGCGGCGGCGATCTCGGTCATCAGCTCGTCCGTGCTGCCGGCGACCGGGTTGGGGCGGTGGTTGCGAAACAGGATCGGCAACCCCTGCTCCACACACCACAACGCGACGGCCTCGTTGGTGGCGATCATCAGCTCCTGGACGATGACGTAGGCGACGGTGCGTAGTTCGGCGGCGATCGGCACGATGGCGCCGTCCTCGTTGGTCGCCCAGCCGCGGATGAGGTCGTAGAACGCCAGCGCGCCGCCGTCGCGGCGGGCGCCGAGCAGGGCCTGCGCGGCCGCATCCGCCGCGCCCAGTGAGGGGTGCAGGGGATGGGTCGGGTCGGTGAGGATGGCGGGCACCTCGGAATGGTCGACGGCCACGCACCGGCCCGGCGGAATCTCTCCACGCCCGACGGTGACACCGTGCAGCCGGCCGTCGGGGGTGAGGGTGCCGGTGACCCGCAGACTGGTCCGCCGGGTTTCGGTGGTCAGGGTGGCGGCCTGTTCGGCGGTGTCGCCGAGCATCGGGATGGTGCGGCCCGGCAGGTACCGGGTCTCGGCCCGCAGGAACGCCTGTTCGTCGGCGACGGACCCCAGGCCGACGACGTCGGCGACACCGGCGATGTGCACCTCGACCGACCATCCGCGGCCCCCGCTGAGCGGGGTGACGGCGAAGGCGTCGTCGCGGTCCCGCGCAGTCGCGGAGTCGATCATCAGCAGCGTGGACAGGTCGGTGGTGGTCGGTGATGCCATGGTCGCGTGCCCCCTTGGTTCACTACAGGTCTTCGACGATAACCGGCTACGGACCCTGCGGGTCGCCGACACACGACGCCCTGGCAAACCCCCAGGCAGGCGGCGTTTCTCGTGCGAGGTCCCCAGGGACTGGTGTGCGGTCCGCACTGGTGGGGTGTCATCACGCGGCCGACGATGTGGACGGTCTCGGTCGTGGTTCTCGCGGGGCAGGACCAGCGGGTCACGATGAGGACGCCGACCCCGTCATCCGGCCGAACACGATGATGCTCCGCACTTCAGATGCCCCGGTCTCGTGGGATGTCCTGCTCGACGTCGACGTCTCCGCGCCCACGGACATGATCGTCTGAGGCCCCGTCCGCGAACGGTCACACACCCAACCCGCACGGGCCTGCGATTACGTGGAGTGGCCCACACGCGGCGCGTCGGCACAAAGCCGGGGCCGAAGAAGTGATGCGGTCCCCATCGGGGGGCGTTCCAGGGTGGTGACACTGCCCGGGTGGTGTCGAGGACAGCTGTGGTGTACAACGTCAGCAACAGAAAATGTGAAGCGGATCACATAACTGTGATGGTGGTGCACACACACAGGGGTGGGTGCCGTCCGCGGACACGACGAAGGGTAGGGCACATGACCACAGCCTCGATGACTCCGACGGCTTCGATCACCACATGCCCGGTGCGGCGGCCCGGTGTCATGAGTACCGCGGAGATCAAGTCGAGGATCGAGGCCATGTTCGCCGATGACCGTAGCCCCGCCCGCCCGACGGTCACCGCTGACCACCGCCGGGGGATCGCCTCGTGAATGTGCTGCTCCTGCTGATGGTGCTGGCCGCGGCGTTCGCTGCTGTCCTGGCGATGCCGACCGGGGACAAGGTGTGCTCGCGGCACTGACCGCCGGTCATCGTGTGCTCCGGCCGATGCGCACCGCTCGCACGGAGTGTGCGCAGTCGCGAGTCGAGACCCGTTGCGGGACAACGTAGGTGCGATGCCCTGTTCTTCGGGAGGTCGGAATTGGCACTTTACCCTCTAATGGCAGGCATTTCCGGGGAACGGTTACGCCGCCGGGTCGGTCGGGGGACCGAAGGTGGAGGCACGGATGAGTATGCGGGTGCCGGCACCCTGGCGTGGCGGGCCGACGGCCACCCGTCCGCGGTCGCCGAGCTGCTCGACCCCATCGTCTCGATCGGGAAGAAACGAGGCGACGGAAACGGCCACATCCTGTCCTGGGAGATCACCGAACACCCAGCCGGCCGACCCGTGAGAGTTCACGCACCTGCACCCCGACGGCACACTTGGCCGCACCGCACGCGCGACCTGCCTGCACGAGCGCGGCGACGTGCGAACGGGTGGGGAGGGACGAATGGATTTGCCGCCGCCCTATATGCACCGGTCCCATCACATACCGGTGCCTGCTCCCGGGGACCTGACCGACTTCCGGGAAAAGAAATGGGTCCCGACCTTCTCACCCCGGTCCCTCGCCGATGTGAACCCGCGTTCATCGGCAGGGCAATCTTCGGCGGCGAGAAACCCTCCCAGATCTGGTCATTGAGGTCATTGTGGGGGGGTGGTTTAACGTGGAGGGTGCGGGCCGTATCCCGTCGGGTCGAGACTTGACACATTCCGGGATACGACTCGCCGGGGGAGCCGCGTAGACGGCCCAGCTCTCGAAGCTCCGGTCGTCTGCCTCGACAGCCCCATCTCACGCACCCATCGCTATTGCGTGGGTGGCGGTGCGCGCCGCTCTCTTCGTGCCCGAATCTGTGCCGACGTCATGCACGACTTCCTTCCACCGAACCCGCATTGCCGGGTCTGGGGCGATCGGTGGCGGATCGGGCGGCGTCGACGGTAATCCTTCGCGGTTCGGTTCCGCACCGATGGTGTGGTGTCACGGATTCCTCCACGCCCGGGTTTCTGCTTCTCTCCGTTGTCGGTCGGCTGTGCCATGCTGGTGCTCTGGTTCGGTGACGTCGCGAGCGTGAGGGTGACATGACTGTGCAGGTGATCCAATCCAGTGGACACCCCGGGTGGGCGGTGCGGTGCGATCTGTGTGAGCACCGATTCGATGCCGCCGTTACCGGCCAATCCGCGGCGGTGGCCTTCGCCCGGATCAACGGGTGGGTCGTCGGCGAGACCACCTGGTGCCCCATGTGCGCGACGGCCCGCGCGGCCTGAGCGTCAGACGCTCGTGGGCGGTTCCGTTCACCAGTAGGTCCCGGGCATCGGGCATCGGGCACACGCGCTCACCCCTCAGCTCGTCGAGCGGAGCCCGCGCACCGTCACCACCGGTGGGCTTTGGGCCCGGAGGTGGTGGGGAAGGGGCTGGGGCCGTGCGTGAGGGTGAATGAGGCGGGGTGTAGTCCGACCTGTGGCCAGCTGGTGGTGATGGTCAGTGATTCGGTGGTCGGGTAGGTGCCGATCCAGTACTGCGGCGTGGTGCGGTACAGGCCGGATCCCTCCTGTCCGGAATCGGGTGTCGGGTGGAACGGGTCAGCTGGGCCGCCGAGGTCGTCGGCGCCGATGTGCACGACCAGGTAGGACCATTGCGCCGACCAGTCACCGGGGTCGGTCAGGTCCCGGGTTTCGTAGCGCGCGAAGTCGGCGCGGACACCGGTGACCCGCAGCGTGAACCGCAGCGCCAGCCCGGACGCGAACGCGGTCGCCGCGGACAATTCGAGGGCGAGGTCCTTCTCTGCCGAGATCGGCATGCCCGTGTGCACGACGATCCCTCCGGTGGTGGGCGGCGCGAGGGCCGGCCAACGATGGCGGCGCATGCTTCATCGTCGCACCACCCGGCCCGGCCGCGGCTGTGAATTTCCTGAGAGTCCCTCCCCGCGAGAATGATTCGACCACGAGACGGGGCATTCAGGTAGGAGATCGGGGTGTGAACCCGCGCCGGACGTGCGATGTCGCCGAGACCGGCATGCGGGCGGTCGTCGGAGGGCGGCGATGGTCATGTCGGCGATGCCGGCGGCCGCGACGAGCGCGAGCAGGGCAGGCGCGAGCGATCCGAGGACGGCGAACAGAAGGGTGGTCAGCACCGCCGGGCCGACGGTCACGGCGATACCCGCTTCCCCGGGACCCGGGCCGCGTCGCCGAGTTCGGCACCCCGTCGTCGGTGCGGCTGGTGTCGAAGGCGGTCGTGGGGGTGGGCAGATGCGGGCCGGGAACGGCGGTCACGGGCGGTGCGGATCCGTGTCGAAGATCGAAGATTGAGGGTAGGAGTGACGGCTACGGCAGGTGCGCCGGTCACAGGTACTCCAGTACGGGAAACAGCGCGATCGCGGACACGATGATCCCCGCGACTCCGGTGACGACACCGAGCAACGCCCGCAGCGAGGCGGGCTCATCCTCCGCCGCACCGGACCGGGATGCGGCGATCGCCCCGCACACCACGGCGCACACACCCAGGACGAACCCGAGTCCGGACACCCAGAACGACGCGAGGGACACCACCCCCAGGGCGAACGAGGCCGACGGCAACCGTGATCTTCTGCGCGGCGGCCGGGTTTGGGCACACGCAGGGGAACTCTTGTCGCTGGTGGCACCTGATTCTGGTGGCGTCGCGGCGGTCATGATCCTCCTCGGAGTGCCTCGGGTGGTCCGGTGTCGATGCCGCGAGCGAGGGCACCAGCACCTGCGCTGTACCTGGACCGGCGACTGTGTCTGGGGCCCTGGCGGTTTCTCGTGCTGTCGGTTACGCCGGGGCTCGGTGCCTTCCCTGCCCCGGAGAGCAGGTGAGGCATGTTCTATTCGGGCAGTCCGATCTCGCGAGCGATTCGGTCGATGATCGGGTCGTCGTCGGTCGCTTCGGTCACCTGCCGGTGGAATTGCTGGAGGCGTTCGTGACGCTGCTGCGGCTCACCGCTCGCTGCTGGGGGCGCGAAGTCCGGATTGGTCGGGTTGATCATCAGTTCCAGCTGGGTGAGTACCTTCTGCTTCGTCGTTGCGCTCACAGTCGACCTCCCTGTCCGGTGGGTCCGAGGGTACCTGCGATGCACCCCTGCGAGGGGTGTCGACGGGTGGGGCGAGGGGCGGGATTGTCGGTGGGTGACCAACCGTGTGCCCGAGTGTTGATCTCGGGAGTGCGGGTGGGGCCGTCGTTCGGCCGCACCCCACTATCGGTTCCGTCGCGCCCGGGCCACGGACCGCAGGCCCGGTTGGGTTTGGGGGCATCTGATCGACTTCTGCGGAGAGATGAGCACGCCTTGTCGTGTCGCTCCGTGACATGTCTCGTCCCGCCGAGCTGGACGAGGGGATGTTTGTCGCGCCGGCACGGGGTCGATGACGCTGCGGCGCTTCTACGCTGGGAGGACCACGACCAGCGGCGGGAGACGATCATGAGTTACGAAGCGATCTACGACGGGGTCCGGTATCCGCTCGCCGATGCGGCCACCGCGCACGGCCTCGAGGACGCCATCGGGGGCCTGTTCGACAACGGCAACGGCGGTTTCGTCGGGTTCGTCAGCCAGAACTCGACGGTGCGCCTGTTGATGACGCCGGCGACGCCGGTCGCGATCCGGGGCAGCGACGAGCCGAACCCGCGCGTCGTCTACCGCTGGTAGCCCCGCACACAGCCCGGCACCAACCGGCCCCATCCGAGAGACGGTGCTCGCCATGTCGACGGCCAGGCACCGGCTGAGAGTGAACCGTCAACGGTGAGGCGGCTCGTCCCCTCCCTCCGCCTTCGGGTCACGCGGGATCGCGATGGTCGGCGGCGCCGGCCGGGTCGGCGCCAGAAGTCGTCTCCCATGAAGGGTTTTCGTACCGGCCGGTCTGCGTGATGGGGCCCGGGGCCGGGCACCCTCTTGTATGGGATCGAACGCAGGCAACCCCACCAGCTCGCCGGCCGCGACTCTCGGCGGTCGACTATTACAACTGGTCGGCGACCGGGACACAGCCCGCTTCTCGCGCGAGATCTCCCGGGTATGCACGGAGCTGCACCCGCCCGGCGGCCGACCGGTAAACGGCGATGTCCTCGCGTGGGTCGTCGACGCCACCGCCGGCGTGATCGTCGCCCGGCTGGGCGCCGCGGGTCCGGAAGAGACGTTGATCCTCGACGTCCGCTTCGCCGACGGTCGGTACGTCGCTGGCGAGGCTTTGCCGGTGTCGGAGCGGTGGGTGCTGGGGACGGTGTCGGCGTTCCTCGCCGAGGATGTGGTGGCGGGGGAGAAGTCCCTCACCGCGGCCGAGCAATGCGATATCACTCTGCGCGCGGAGATCTTGGCAGACGCCCTGATCTGGCTGGACTTCGTTCTCGACGTCGACCTTCCGGACCCACCCGACATGGCGGCCGCGTAGACGACGCATCTGGTCTCGGAAAGTGTGTCGGGCCGGGGCGTTTGTGCGACGGACGGGTGCAGGCCCGGGTTCGCGGGTGTCGAGCTCCCAGTGCGGGGGGACCGCCGGTCGACCTGGTGTCGTGTGTCCCTATTGCGTGCGCGGAGGTCGGTGGTGGGCGGTGAGCAGCAGGTGGTCGAACCGGGTGCGCAGGTCGGTGTCGGGTTCGAGTTCGCCGAATGCGGCGACGATTCGTTCGGCGAGGGTGCGGAGCCGGGTGTTGGTTTCCTGTGAGCGCCAGGTGAGGATGTCGAACGCGCGGTCGGCGGGGATGCCGTAGACGAGCATCAGGGCCCCTTTTGCCTGCTCGATCGCCGCCCGCGATTGCTCGAGGGCGGCGACGGTTTCGTCGACGGAGTCCTTGACGTCGTTTCGGTGGGAGTCGGTGATGTCGATGTAGAACCCGGTGGTGCCGATCACGGTGCCGGCGTCGTCGTGCATGCGGTCGCCGACGACCACAACCTGGTGGACCTTGCCGGTGGTGTCGATGATGCGGTGTTTGCTGCTGAACGGTTCGGCGTCGGTGATCATCCGGTCCAGGACCCGGGCGACGTGCGGGTGGTCCTCGGGGTGTTTGTGGGAGAGCAGCAGTTCGGTGGTCGGGGTGACCTCGCCGGGCCGGTAGCCGTGCATCTGGGCGACGGTGTCGGACCATTCCCACCGCTGCCCCTCCAGGTAGAAGCGGAAACTGCCCACCCGTTGCGGCTCACCGCCGCCGAACACCTGCTCTGAATCCACGCCCTATTTTCTAGCAAATCGATAGCTCGAAAGTTGCACGAGTTGCCGGGTCGGGCCATGCCCGTTGGCCGGTACACCTTCGACGAGGGTGGCCGCCCGAGCCTGTGACGTGCGACCTGGGGTGCGGGGCGAGCGACAAGCGTGCGGTGCGCTCGTTCGCGGCCGCACGAAGGGAGGGGAGAGCGACGTATCTCGGCCTACGCGGCGGAGAGGTGACGCCCCCTACCGGCGCCGAAGGGCCGCCGTTCGGCACGCTCTGGCTGCGGCGGCAGGAGCTGCGGACCGTGCCTGCCGCATGACTGGCCCGAAAGTCACGGAAATCTGCTCGGGGCCCGCGGCGCTCCACAGACCCGCAACGCTCACCCGGGTGCAGTACCCCCGCCACTCGACGAGGTGGCAGGGGTAGTACACCGCGGGGTGGAAGGAGGTGTTCTCCTGCGCATCTCGTCACCGGACCCCTGCCGTTTCCGGCCCGTCTGACGGGGCACTCGGCAACGGGCGCATTCCCCGAGAAACGGCCTCCCCGCCGGGTCGGTCCGGGGACCGAAACATGGAGGCACGGATGAGTATGCGGGTGTGTGACACCATCGACCACGACGAGATCCGCCGGTGGATCCAACTGCACCGCGGTGCGCCCGCCCGGGTGCCGGATACCGGGGCGGTCTGCTCGGCGGAGGTGCTGCTCGTCGACTTCCTCGGGGCCCGGTCAGGGCACTATTTCGAGCACATTTCGTGGGCGGAATGGTTCGCCTGGTTCGACGATCACCGACTGTGTTTCCGCTGCCCGGCCGATCCGGAGAATCTGTCATTTCACCTGGTTCCGCGCGGGGCAACCCCGTCGACCGGGACCGTTCATGCGGTCAACCTGGGTCCCTGACCCGCGCGGAAGGTGTAGGTCCGCGATCTTGTCGGTTGTACGCCGTGCTGACCTGCATCATGCACAGTTCTGTCGCCAAGGGCTTCTCACTACATTGTCAGAATTGTCGAACGGTGCAAGGCATCCAGGTCGCTGAACTGGGGGTAACGCCGTAGCTGACGACCTACTCGCCCCGGTGTGGGGAGGAGGGGGTGAACGTTACCCTCTCGACCGTGTTAGGCGTCGACGAACTCCTTCGGCTGGGTGGCCTGGCGCAGCCGCTTTCTGAGCACCACAGCTCGTGTGGTGTAGATGATGGCCACTGCTGTCAGGATGGTGGTGGGGAGCAGCAGTGCGACCATCAGGCCGATCTTCAACAGGAGCGCGCCGCTGACGGCGCCGAGGAACATGGACAGGACGGCAGCCGTCCGCCGTCCGGTGGCGATTCGCGATGCGCCGCCACGGAATCGCCCGGCCTCGCCGAACAGTAGTGACAGGGTGGAGGTGATCACCACGGTGGAGATGTCGGGGACGCCGACCCTGCGGGCGGCGAGGGCTTGGAAGCCCATGAGCAATCCGATGGTGAAGGTCGCGGTGTGCAGGAGCGTTCCGGTCATGGGCAACCACAGCAGCACTGTGGTGATGGTCAGCAGGCCGACGGCGCAGACCGCGAAGACCGGTGCCACCACTGGATCGGGAGTGCTGTCTTTCGGATATCGCCGGGCGGTAAGCCCCAGTAGCCAGGAGCCAGTGATGAAGCCACCGAGTGCCATCGCCGGGCCGATGAACGGGTGCACGCCTTCTCCGGCGATCGACAGTGCGATGAGGATGACGTTGCCGGTCATGTTGGCTCCGAAGACGCCGTCCATCCCGAGGTAGGTGGCGGCGTCGAGGGCGCCGGTGCCGAAGGAGACCGCGGTCATGGTCCACAGTGCCAGGTTCGGGCGCCGCATCACGCCGGTTCCTGTTCTGCCCGTGCCAGGCCGTCCGAGCGGGGATCGGACCCGACCAGGAACGAGTCGTCCGCCGGGTCACGTCGCACCACCTGCAGATGTCCCACAGAATCATCGAGTGGCTCGAGCATTTTCAGGTGGAAGCCGGCCTCGCTGAGATCGAACACCGCGGGAGCGGGGACGCCGTGTTCCATCGAGATCGTCGACGCCTCGTCGGGCGCGGCCGCCCCGGCCTCCATCTGCCCGACGATCCAGCGGGGACGGGCGGTGGCCGCTTCCGGTGTCATACCGAGCGCCAGGTTGAGCGCGAGGTGGGTGTGGACCTGCGGCTGGGCGCGGCCACCCATCGTGCCGTGCGCCCCGACCAGGTTGCCGTCGTGTCGTACGAGTACCGGCATCAGGGTGTGCGGTGGTCGGCGGCCCGGGCCGAGCTGGTTCGCGGACGCGGGTTCGAGGCTGAACGATGCCCCCCGATTGTGCAGCAGGATCCCTGTTTCCGGATCCAGGACACAGGAGCCGAAGGCGTGGAAAGCGCTCTGGATCAACGAGACCCAGTTTCCTTCGGGGTCGGCGGTGACGATGGCGACGGTGTCACCGGAACGGCGCGCGTAGGTCCGGGACTGCGCGGCCGCCGCGGGTGCGCGTTCACCGAGCCCGAACTCGGCCAGCGCCTCGATGGCGTCGTCGCCGAGCAGCTCGGCGACCGGGACCGCCGCATCGTCAGGGTCACCGAGAAGGCGGTCACGGTCGGCGGCGGTCCGGGTGAGGATCCGGGCCACGATCGAGGCGTCCTGCCCGACGGGGTCGGGGATGCGGCCGAGCCGGCGGGCGACGATGTCGAGGGCCGAGAGGCCCTGGAGGAAGAAGGTGCCCTGGCTGTTGCCCCCCGAGCTCAGGTACTCGGCGCCGGCGAAGGTCGTGGAGCACGGGTTCTCGACGGAGGGTAAATGCTCTCCCAGGTCGTCGGTCGTCAGATCGCTACCGAGTCTGCGCAGGGTGCCGATGACGCTGGCGCCGACGGGGCCCCGATAGAACTCCGTGGTGCCCCGTTCGGCGATCGCAGTGAGGGTCTCGGCCAGCCGCGGCAGATGCATGGTCTGTCCCTCGCCCAGCAGGGTGCCGTCGGGGAAGAAGACGTGGCGGGCGCCGTCGTCCTGGGCGAGGAGTGCTTGTTCGCGGACCAGGTCGCGGTGCACCCCGGGGGCAACGGCGACTCCTGCCGCCGCGGCGGCGGCGGCGGGGCGGATGGCGTCGCCGAGACTGCGGCGGCCCCACCGGTCGGCGAGGGATTCCCAGGCGCTGAGCACTCCGGGAACGGTGACGCTCTTGGCTCCGGAGACGGGGACGAATCCGTCCGGGCCGACATAGTCCGCCGGATCCAGCGACATCGCAGACCGGCCGGATCCGTTGACGACCTCGACATGACCGTCCGGTGTGCCGACCATCGCGATGGCATCGCCGCCGATGCTGCACTGGTTGGGGTAGACGACGGTGAGCATGGCGGCGGCGGCGAGCGCCGCGTCGATCGCGTTGCCGCCGTCGGCGAAAGCCTGGTGTGCCGCGGCGGTGGCGTCCCTGTGTGGGGTCGCGACCGCACCGGCGGCGAGAGGGTCAGACATCGAGGTTTTTCTCTTTCTGCTATGGGATGTCGGCGGTCCATCGGCCGACGCCGATGTTGTCGACGATCTCCTGGATGTGTCCGGTCATCGCCGCGCCCGCACCGGCGGGGTCGTGTGCGCGGATGGCCTCGTAGATCCGCCGGTGAGCGGCCACGGAACGTTCAATGCGGGTGGTGGTCTGCAGTGCCGACTGCCGCGACGGTGCCATCCACTCGTTGGTGATGTCCATCAGTCGCGACAGCATCGGGTTGTGGGTGAGTTGGGCGATGACGACATGGAATTCCACGTCCAGCCGGATCAGCAGCTCGACAGACGGTTCAGGTTGCCGCAGTTCGCGTTCGGCAAGCTCGACCGGGCGGAGCAGGGTGACCAGTTCGCCCTCGAGGGCGCGTCCTGCGGCTCGAGCTGCGATGGGTGGTTCGATCACGGCCCGAAGGTCCATCACCTCGCGGAGCGCCCGGTGCGAGGAGTCCATGACACCGAGCATCCCGGCGTGCAGTTCCGGTCGGGTTTGCGCCTCGACGATGGTTCCCCGGCCCGGTTTGCGGCTGATCAACCCCCGCAACTCGAGATCCCGGAGGGCTTCGCGCACCGAGGTCCGGGAGATCCCCACGCTCTCGGCGAGTTCCCGCTCGTTCGGCAGCTTCGCGCCGGGTTCGAGCTCCCCGTCGGTGATCATGCGAATCAACCGCTCGCTCAACCGCTCCGACAGTGAGCCGCTCGGCATCGCGAGGTTCTCCCAGGACGTCACGTCAGCCTCCCGCTAGTGTGATGGTCCGACCAAGCTACCAATAAGGGGACGCTCCGCTGCGCTGGGTCAGTCGTCGATCTCGACGGTCACCCAGTTCTCGAAGCTGCTGCCACCGGCCAGGCTCATCACCCCGATGGTGGCACGCCCACCCAGGCCGGCCTCGGGGCCGAAGACCTCCACGAACAGATCCGTCGCACCGGACGACACCTTGTGCACCTCGGTGAAGTCCGGGGTGGAGGTCACGAAACACAACGAGCGGATGATGCCCTTGACTCGGTCGAGTGAGCCGAGCGCAAATCGGATGCCGCCCAGGCAGTTCAGGGCGGTCAGGCGCGCGGCCTGGTAGCCCTCGGCCACGGTGAGGTTGTCACCCAGCCGGCCCGGGTAGCGCACGGTGCCGTCGGTGGTGTCCGGGGTGTGCCCGCTCAGATACAACACGTTGCCGACGATGTGGTGCGGCTTCATGCTCCCGTACGTGTCGGCGCCGTAGTAGCCGCCGGTGCCATAGTCCGGAATCTCCAAACCGAGCTCACGGGCCCGGGCCTCGTAATTCTTCGTCATCGTGCTCATTGTTCGACTTTCCGTGGGAAGGTGCCGCGCCGACGGCATTAGTATGATGGTCCAACCAAGTTGCGAAAAGCGTCCCATGTCACATCCCCGGCCGTCAACCCGGCACTGCGGCATTCGGCGACTTCGCAGGTCATCGCGATATACTCGCGACCGGAACTGCCGGACAGCACCGCGACGGCACGAGTCGGAGCGCAGCGAGAGGCCGACTCCGACGGTTCGACCCGCCACGTCGGGCGCTTCCCGCGGCGCGGATCGGGACGAGGAGCAGACCCTTGACTGCGATCGGCGACCGTGCTTAACCTTCACCCCACAGGAATCGAGACGCCGATCCGATTCCGTTCAACCAAGCCTCCCCACCCCCTCATCCGGCCGGGTCGATGCGCTTCCCTGCGCGTTCGGCCGGGCTCGGTTCCGCTTGGAAGGACCCCCCATGCTGGCTGTCGGCCGCAATCTGGCGCCCCTGGAAGTCAGTTTCACCGATGATCCGCAGGTCGTGAAGGACGCCG
The DNA here is from genome assembly GCF_029269925.1 of Rhodococcus sp. T2V. NCBI lineage: Bacteria > Bacillati > Actinomycetota > Actinomycetes > Mycobacteriales > Nocardiaceae > Rhodococcus > Rhodococcus sp. T2V. The sequence goes on along the minus strand of NZ_JARJBD010000018.1, from coordinate 120,935 downwards.
CGACCGAGGACTACACCACCCACGTCGTTCCCCACTCCTGGCGCAGCAGCAAGAAATCGCTGTCGATGTCCTGGTACTCACTGGTCAGCGGCATGTTCTACCTGGTCACCGCCGCCACCCTCGCCGCCGTTGTCGGCACCACGAACACCCTGATCGGCATCGTGCTCGCCTGCGCGGTCTTCGGCCTGTTCGGGTCGATCATTTCCCGCTACGCCACCCGGACCGGGCTCACCGTCGCCCTGATCTCCCAACGGCTCTTCGGGGCATCCGGCTCCATCGTCGCGCCCCTGATCCTGGCCGCCACATCCATCTACTACGCGGTCTTCGAAAGCTCGATGATCGCCCACGCATTCCACGCCTACCTCGGGTTCCTCGACATCCGAATCTGGTACGCCATCGCCGTTGCGATGAACCTGCCCCTGGTGATGGGCAGCATCCGCCGCTGGATGGACAAATACAACGCCGCCCTCCTGCCGATCTACTGGGCCGGGCTGATCCTCGTCGTCGTCCTCATCGCCCGCGGCAACGACACCACCGGCTGGCTCGCCCACGCCCCGAACACCTCACTCGACCTGGCCGCACCGGGCTGGCTCTACGCGTTCTTCGTCTACCTCGGCGTCCTCGTGCTGATGATGTTCACGATGGACTTCGCCCGGTTCGGCAAACCCCAGGACACTCGCGCCAACGGGATCGTCATCTTCGGGCCGATGTTCTACCTGTTCGTCTACCTCGCCAACGGGCTGATCGGCATCTTCATCGCCTACGCCGCCGGCCTGTCCGGCGAGGTGTCCTCCACCGCCATCGTCGACACCATGGTCGCCCTGCTCGGCGGCTGGGGCCTGCTCCTGGTCTGGGTCACCCAGGCCCGCATCAACACCGCCAACTTCTACGAGGCCTCCACCAACTTCGAGGCCCTGTGGACCCGGCTGTTCCGCACCCGCCTGCCCCGCGTTGCCGCCGTCCTGATCTGCGGCGCCATCACCTACCTGTTCATGCTCACCGACGTGCTCAGCTACCTGCTGGTCGCGCTCGCCTGGCAGGGCGCCTTCATCGCCGCCTGGGTCGCCATCCTGCTCGTCCACATCGCACTCAACCGCCACGGCGACCGCCACGACATGCCCGAATTCCGTCCCGGCCGGCTCGCCAACTTCGGTGCCGGAGCCTGGATCTGGTTCGCCAGCGCCATCGTCGGGATCGCCCTGTACCAGTACGGCGGCAGTATCGGTGCCACCTGGTCGACACCGATCACGTTCATCCTCGCCGGCGCCGCCTACGCGGCAGCCTTCAGCCTGCAGACACGCAGCGTCCTGCTCCGTCGAGCGGATGACCCCCGCGACGAGGTCACCGACGTCTGGGAAGCCCGGATCAAGTGCCACGCCTGCGGTCACAGCTACATCGCGATCGAAATGGACCGCGACCCGAGTGTGCCCGGGTCCCCGGCGATCTGCACTGCCTGCGCCGGTCTGAGCCGCACCTACCGCAAGGCCTGCCTCGTCGAACACACCACCACCCCGAGCGCCGCTCCGACCGCACCGTAACCACCCGAACCGCGGGCGCGGCACGGCGAATACCCATCATCACTCGCCGTGCCGCACCGGTTCCCAGTAATCGAAACTGTGGTGACTCACGCTGGCAATCGAGCGCTAGCGTCCTGAGTCGTTAATTGTTTTATTGATTCGGGTGCAGTAGCGGGCGAGGCTGGCGAGGATTTCGTCCGCAGTCTTGGTCCATACGAAGGGACGGCGTGAGTCCGTCATTTGGGATAATCAGCTGACAATCCCGCTCGTGGTCCAGAACCTAGTAGTACTTTGTTAGCTCGGCGTGTCGGCTCGAGTTTTCGTGGTTTTCTCGAGAGCATGCGGGCATGGATACAGCCGCTCTCGCCCGGGTCGGGGAACAGTTGGATACGTTTGTCGGTGAGGTGTTCTCGTCGCTGGCACGGAAGGATCAACGGGAGAAGGCGGGGCTGTATGCGCGGGGGTTGATGCTCGACGGCCGGCGGAAGTCGATGCAGCCGATGGCGCAGCGGTTGCAGGTCGACCATCAACAGTTGCAGCAGTTCGTGACGACCTCGCCGTGGGACGTGGTTCCGGTACGGAAAACCCTCTCCCGCAAAGCGTGCGATCTGATCGCCCCGGATGCGTGGGTCATCGACGACACCGGGTTCGTCAAGGACGGCGACCGCTCGCCGGGTGTGGCCCGGCAGTACTCGGGCACCCTCGGCAAGGTCGGCAACTGCCAGATCGCGGTCAGCGTGCACGCGGCCACCGATGCCGCGTCGGCCCCGTTGGACTGGCGACTGTTCCTGCCGCAGAGCTGGGACGATCGGTCCACCACCGATCCCGATGCGGTCGCGGAGATCGCCGCCCGCAGGAAGCGGTCCGCGATCCCCGACGCGGAGCAGCACCGCACCAAGTGGGAGATGGCGATCGAGATGATCGACGAGCTGATCGAGTGGGGCCGGATTCCGCCGACCACGGTGGCGGACGCCGGCTACGGCGACGCCACCGCCTTCCGGCTCTCGCTGACCGAGCGGGGCATCGACTACGTCGTCGCCGTCAAGGGGTCCACCAGCGCCTTTCCCGGCGACGCGGTCCCCGAGACACCTCCCTACAGCGGGCGCGGACGGCAACCGGCCCCGCGCTACCCGGGACCGGCCGCCAGCTGCAAGGACCTGGTCCTGGCCGCCGGACGGAAGGCCCTGCGGACGGTGACCTGGCGCCGCGGCGGCAAGGCCGACCCGACCAATCCGACCGCGGCGATGCGCTCGCGGTTCGCCGCACTGCGCCTCCGCCCGGCGAACCGCGACATTCCCCGCGCCGACGACGGCACCCTGCCCGAGCTCTGGTTGCTCGCCGAGTGGCCCGCCGGCGCCGACGAACCGACCGACTACTGGCTCTCCACCCTGCCCGCCGACACCCCACTGAAAGAACTCGTGCGCCTGGCGAAACTCCGCTGGCGCGTCGAGCACGATTACCGGGAGCTGAAAACCGGTCTCGGACTGGATCATTTCGAGGGTCGTTCCTGGCTGGGCTGGCATCACCATGCCACCCTGGTCACCGCCGCTCACCTATTCCTCACCACCCTCCGACTCACCGACCCAAAAGCAGCTGGGCAGGACTGAGCCTCTACGCCGTTCTCCGCGAACTCCAACGCGCACTTGCCCGTTGGATCGGTACCTGCCCACTCTGTGACCACACCTTCCCAACCTAACAAAGTACTACTAGCAGCCGCACATCATTCGCGATTTTGGTCAGTGCCACCGCCGCGACCTTCAGGGCACCGTGTGTAGCTACCAGGCAATCGTGAGCCCCCATTGCTTCGAACTTGCTCTCTAACGGCTCAAAGCCAATTCCGGTAAGGTCCGAAAGCTCACTGCAGAACGTCGAATCGAAGCCGTTCGCCGCGTTGATCCCGGTTCCCACCGCGGTGCCCCCTTGGGGGAGGTACCGCAGACGATCGAACTCTCGGTGTATCCCAGCGGCGGCTGCGCCCACCTGTCGAGAAAAAGCATCGAAAGCTTGACCCAGGGGACTTCGAGTTCCGAGCTCGCTGCCAAGTAACTCGTTCGCTCGATTTGCGATAACTTCGTTGGCATTCATGTTCGTCTGCGTGCCAGAGCCTGTCTGCCACACCGTCAACGGGAAGTGCTGGTCGAAAAGCCCTTTCCGAACTTCCTCCGCCGCCCGTTCGATCGCGTTGGCAAGTTCGGGTTTCAAGCACTCCCGCCGCAACGTTTGCCCTCGCGGCGGCGATCTTTTGCAGCCCAAAGGTGTGGATCAGTGCCGCTGGAGCGTTCTGCGGGAGATCCGGCTGATCGGGGGTGTCGGGTGCTGCTGTGGGTACACCACCTTCGCCGCCATGGGAGTCGAGACCGTGCGCGATCGAGCACCGGACGTACATCTGCCGGTGCGACGGACTCGCGGGCGCGACCGAGGCGGTGTGCCGTCTAGTAGTGGGGTTCGACCGGCATCCCGCCAGTCATCAGGCGCTGTCCTTTGCCCTGAGGCTCATGGTGCCGCTCCACGCGTATCTGCATGTCGCCCCCCGTCGTCGACCTCGACGATTTTCCGGTCGAACCGGACGGGACGATTGGGAACGGCGCATCGTCGAGACGGTCGCGCGGGAACGCACCGAGGCGTGCTCCATGCTTGCAGCGCTGCCCGGGAATTGGAGCTACTACTGCCATGAGGGCAACCCGGCGCAGCTGTTGGCGACGATCGCAGACACGAACGATGCCCTGATGATCATCATCGGCAGCTCACGGGGAGGGCTGGTATCGGTCCTCGAGCGGGCGGTGGGGGAGTCGGTGTCCTCGCACCTGATCCATCACGGCCGCGGTCCCGTTGTGCTGGTCCCCGAACACATCGGCACCGCGCCACCGGCGGCCGGGCGCTGAGTGAGACGCCACAGCGAGGTCCGGTCACTCGCACTGCGACTCGGACGCCGCGAGTCCGTCCCGTGTGGCCGGGATGGGGTCATCCGTGGGCGAGGCGGCGTACGGCGCCGCGGAGAGTGTGTTCGATCTGGGGCAGGTCGACGTCCTCGGGGGCGGTGGCGGTGTTCTGGGTGGGGTTCCACCTGATTCGGCGGTCGATCCCGGTGGCCGCGGCAGCGAGGTCGGTGCTCCATTCGCTCAGGGTCGGTTCGGGGTTGTCGACGCCTTCCCACTCGAGAATCCAGAGTGAGAGTGAGTGCCACTGCAGGTCGGTGGCGTGGATGGTTCGGGTTGTCATCGGGTCCTTTTCTGTTGGGTGGGTGGCGGGTTTCCGTGGTCGGCGGTCTCGGCATGAACGGGTGGTGCCGGCGTCGCCGCACGTGCGGCGCGCCAAAAGGGCAGCGGGTTGGGCACGGGACGGCGCGGGAGATGATGGATCGCGCTCGGCCCGGGCATCACGGGTGCGGATTTACTCGCGGTCCGGCGCGCCCACTGATCGGCGGCTCACCTGTTCGGTGATCTGGTCCGGTTCCACCAGCTCGAAGTAGCGCGGGTCGGGATTGGTTCGCGCCGTGACGATGTCGCCGTAGCTGACCATGCGGGTCGCGTCGCCGAGGTGGATTCTCTCGTGGGTGCTGACGTATCGGAAATGTGGCATGACGATCCTTCCTCGCGGGCGTGGCCGGTGACCGGGCGCACTGCCGGATGCGCGGGGTGCGCCACCACCAGATGCGCGCCGGCCCAGTTTGAGTGGTGTCGCCGAACTCCGGTTCCCCGGTTCCCTCGATCCGGGAGGCGCGCACGACCCCGATCGATCCCAGTTCACCGTCACTTCCAGTTTTTCTACTTACGAAGATTAGCAATTAATCGGTCGGTCGTGAACGGGTGCCACCCCACGATCTCGGGTGGCCGGGTCAGGGGGCGGATCGGTAGCGGGATTCGTAGGAGGCCTGTTCCTGGTCGAGTCGTCGTTGTTTGGTGGTGTTGAGGAGGCGGGGGTCGAGGCCGTGGCTGACCAGGCGGTGGCGGAGGTAGATGTTCTTCAGGGCGAGCAGGAAGTATACGAACGGCAGGAACAGCAGCAGCACCATCCCGGTGCGGATGATCAAGGGGCCGGGGATGAGCAGGAGCCCGGTGAGGATCGGGATCAGCGGGATCAGGCAGCGGGTGGCGTAGCGGCGGGTGGCGCCGGGGCCGGTGGCGTCTTCGATGACCCAGGGGTGCAACTCGGTGGGCAGTGTTCTGCCCAGGACGTAGCCGAGGCGTTGCCGCGCAGTGGGTTCGGGTGTGGGGGTCGTGTTGTCGGCGGGGTTTTCGGTCATGGTCGGTCCTCGTTCGTGGTGGGGGTGTAGCGGTGTTCGGGTAGGACGAGCATGCGGGCGTAGGCGATGGCGCGCGGGGTGGTGTCGAAGAGGTGGCGGTCTTCGCTGTCGGTGGTGGTGAACACCCCGAGTGCCTTCAGAGGGCGGAGGTGTTCGGGTTTGGCTCCGGAGATCAGGACGGTGATGTGCCGGTGCTCGAGTTTGGTGATGACGTCCTTGAGGACGATCGCGCCAGTCGCGTCGATGGCGGTGATCCGCGACATCCGTAGGATCACCACCTTCACGTCCGAGACGTCGGCGAGTTCGAGCAGGAACCGGTGGGCGGCGGCGAAGAACAGGGCGCCGTCGATCCGGTACGCGACGATGTGCTCGCGGAGCAGGTCGTGTTCCTCAGCGAGGTGGTCGTCGGTTTCGAGCGGGACCTGTTCGAGGCGGGCGGATTTCGCGACCGCGCGGAGCGCGAGGACGGCGGCGAACCCGACCCCGACGGCGACCGCGGTGACCAGGTCGAAGACGACGGTGACCAGGAAGGTGGCGACCATCACGACCGCATCGGCGCGGGTGGCGCGGGTGATCGCCAGGATCGAGGCGGTCTCGACCATCCGCACCGTGGTCGCCAGCAGCACCCCGGCCAGGGCGGCGAGCGGGATCTGCGCGACGAGCCCGGCCGCCGAATACACGATCGCCGCGAGGAGGAGTGCGTGGGTGAGGGCGGCGAGCCGGGTGCGGGCACCGGAGCGCACGTTGACCGCGGTGCGGGCGATCGCCCCGGTGGCCGGCACCCCACCGAATAGCGGTGCGGCGATGTTCGCCAGCCCCTGCCCGAACAGTTCCCGGTCCGGGTTGTGGCGGGTTCCCACGGCCATCGAGTCGGCGGCGGTCGCCGACAGCAGCGACTCGAGCGCCGCCAGCGCGGCGACCGCGAGGGCGGGGGCGATCAGCGAGGTCAGCTCGCCGAGGTGCAGGAAACTCAGGGTGGGTGCGGCGAACCCGGCCGGAATGGCGCCGATCCGGGCGATGTCGAGGTGAAAGAGTTGCGTGATCAGGGTGGCGGCCGCGACCGCGATCAGGGAGAACGGGACGCGGGGGAGGTAGCGGCCACCGAGCAGGATCGCGACGGTCACCGCCAGTGCGGTCGCCGGGGTCAGCAGGGTGGGAGCCTGCACGAACTGGCGGACGGCGTCGGCGGCGCTCTGCCACACCTTCTCCCCGGCGGCGCCGGTGATGCCCAGCGCGGCGGGAAACTGCTGCAACGCGATCACGACGGCGATCCCGGCGGTGAATCCCTCGATCACCGGGGCCGGCATGTACCGCACGGCCCGGCCCACCCCGGCGAACGCGAGGACGACCAGCAACAGTCCGGCGATCAGCCCGACCGCGAGCACCCCGGTCGGCCCGTACTGGGCGACGATCGGCACCAGCACCACGGTCATCGCACCGGTCGGGCCCGACACCTGGGAGCGGGACCCGCCGAACACGGCCGCCACCGCCCCGGCGATGACGGCGGTGGTCAGCCCGGCGGCGGCGCCGAGACCGGAACTGATCCCGAACCCCAACGCCAGCGGCAACGCCACCAGCGCAACGATCAACCCGGCCAGCAGGTCCGCGCCCGGGGCACCGGCCGCGGGTTTCCACTCACCCCAGCGCGGCAGCAGCGCGGCCACCGACCGCGCCGCCCGCACGAGGGTGCTCTCGGCCGCGTCGGCCGGGCCGGTGGGGGTGGGTTCGGTCATCGACGTTCCTCGGTAGTGACGGCCAGCAGGCCATCTCCTCTATAATTGCTAATATTAGCAAGTAGCCATCACGGAAGGTGGAGTGAGACGGGTAACCCCGATCACCGCCCTGCAGGGGGCGGACACTGCACCGACCGCGGGCGGTGGTGCCGGGTGGCGGGGCTGGCGACGACCGCTGCCGGGATGTGGGCACCGGGCGCCCCCGGCGCGTTGCGCGTCGCGGGTCAGAACCGCGGTCGTGACCAGCGCGAATCCTTCTCGGGGGAGGTAGCGTAGGCGCCCCTGCGGTGGAGGGCGTCGCCGAGTTCGAGCTCGGCCAGGCGGAGCTTGAGGGCTCCGAGTTCTTGGCGCAGGATGTCGGGCAGCGTGTTGCCGCCGATCCTCGCGTACCACTCGTCGATCAACCGGGTCTCGGCCACCCATTCGGTCGTGTCGACCCTCAGGGCGGCGGCGATCTTGGTGTGATCGAACTTCAGGCCCGTCAGGTCGAGGGCGTCCGGGGTGGGCACCAGGCCGATCGGGGTGTCGTCGGCGTCGGCGGTGCCCTCGATCCGCCGCAGCGCCCACTCGAGGATCCGGGAGTTCTCGCCGAAGCCCGGCCAGAGGAATTCGTCGTCATCGCCGCGGCGGAACCAGTTGACGTAGAAGATCTTCGGCAACAGCTCCGGGCTGGTCTTCTCGCCGATGTCGAGCCAGTGCTGGAAGTAGTCCCCGACGTGGTAGCCGAGGAACGGCAGCATCGCCATCGGGTCGCGGCGCACCACACCGAGCTGCCCAGCCGCGGCGGCGGTGGTTTCCGAGGACAGAGTGGCGGCCAGGAACACCCCGTGCCGCCAACTCAATGATTCGGTGACCAGTGGGATGGTGGTGGCGCGGCGGCCGCCGAAGAGGATCGCCGAGATCGGCACCCCGGCCGGATCGTCCCATTCGGGGGCGACGGTCGGGCACTGGGAGATCGGGGTGCAGTACCGCGAGTTCGGGTGCGCGGCAGGCTCTCCGGAGGTCGGGGTCCAGTCCCGTCGTTTCCAGTCCGTCAGGTGCGCCGGCGGCGTGTCCGTCAGCCCTTCCCACCAGATGTCGCCGTCGTCGGTGAGGGCGACGTTGGTGAAGATCGAGTTACCCCGCTCGATGGTGGCCATGGCGTGCGGGTTGGTGTGGACGCCGGTGCCGGGGGCGACACCGAAGAACCCGGCCTCCGGGTTGACCGCGTAGAGCCGCCCGTCGTCACCGAACCGGAGCCAGGCGATGTCGTCGCCGATGGTTTCGGCGGTCCACCCGTCGAGGGTGGGTTCGAGCATCGCGAGGTTGGTCTTGCCGCAGGCGGAGGGGAACGCCGCCGCGACATAGCGCACCGTGTGTTGAGGGGAGGTGAGTTTGAGGATGAGCATGTGCTCGGCGAGCCAGCCCTCGTCCCTGCCCATCTTCGACGCGATCCGCAGCGCGTAGCACTTCTTGCCGAGCAGCGCGTTGCCGCCGTAGCCGGAGCCGTAGCTCCAGATGGTGCGCTCCTCGGGGAAGTGGGAGATGTATTTGGTGTGGTCGCACGGCCACGGCACGTCCACCTGACCCGGGTACAGGGGGGCGCCGACCGAGTGCAGGCAGCGGACGAAGTCGGTGCCCGCGGTGAGCCTGTCCCAGACCGGGGTGCCGGAGCGGGTCATGATCTGCATCGAGACCGCCACGTACTCCGAGTCGGTGATCTGGACCCCGAACTTCGGCTCGGCGGCATCGAGGGGGCCCATGCAGAACGCGATGACGTACATCGTGCGGCCGGCCATCGCGCCGCGGTAGTGCTCGGTCATCACCGTCTTCATGTCGACCGGGTCCATCCAGTTGTTCGTCGGACCCGCGTCGGCCTGGAACCGGGAGCAGAGGAAGGTGCGGTCCTCGACCCGGGCAACGTCCTCGGGGTCGGAGGCGCACCAGAAGGAGTTCGGTTTGCGCTCCAGTCGCACGAAGGTGCCCTTGTCCACCAAGTGGGTGGTCAGCCGGTCCCACTCGCCGGCGCTGCCGTCGCACCACACCACCGCGTCCGGTGCGGTGAGGTCGGCGACCTCGCCCACCCAGGACACGACGGCGGGATGCGCGGTCGGGGCAGTGCCGGCGCCGGCGGGGCCGGAGGCGGTGGGGGTGCTCACGGGTGTTCTCCTTCAAAACTATTCGACAGAATGTGCTGCGTGCGGCGCGGTGCGGTCGATCAGCGCTGTGGATCGCGATACGGGACGGGATGGCCGAGGGCCCGGCTCACGTGGCGGGCGATGGCGGAGACCAGCCGCCGGTCATCGAGGGACGGCAGCATCTGGTCGGCGGGGGTGATCAGTGCCAGCGCACGCACGCACGCGGCCACCACCTCGACCGTCACGGTCCGCACGCCGTGTCCACACAGCGCGGCGAGCAGCCCGGGCAGCACCAGCGCGCCATAGACGAAGCCGTCGGCGGGGACCGCCACCGTGCGACCGACTGCGGCACCGTCGGGGGCGCAGCCGGCGAGATCGACCAGGACATCGTTGTGCTCCATCAACCGGCGCAGCGGGAACGCCTCGGCATCACGCTCGTGCCAGCTGCTCAGATCCCCGACCCCGGAGGCGATCAACACCGGCGCCAGCAACGGCGCCCACGACGCGCCGGTGATCACGACCCGGCCGGCGCGTGGCGGGACGCCGCGGCGACGCAGGGTGGTGATCGTCGCGGCCGCCACCGCCGCCGTCAGCACGTCGAGTTCGGTGAGGACCACGGGCCCGCCGCGCTCGGTCACCGCACGCGCCACCGCCGCGGACTCCCGGTGCCCCAACCCGACCACCAACACCGCCGACACCCTCGCCGGCAACCCCAGGATGCGCTCGGTCAGCACGTGCGGATCTGGAGTGGTCACCGGAACGCAGAGCGGGCGAATCGGTGTCCGCTCCCGGATGAGAGCCGCATAGTCCTCCATCGCGACCCAGGGCGACCGGGTCCGCGCCGACCCGGCCGTGCGCGAGCCGGTGGTCGACACCGCAACGACGGCAACGCTGATTCCCGTCAAGACCGGGCCGCCGCCGTCGGGCGGTCCGCTGGCGCCACCGTCGTGATTGTTCGTCACCGTTGACTTCTCTCCCTTTTCCCGATCGAGAGCGACATCTCCCGTACCACCCGATCACACGATGTACGCACTTAAGAAAATTCGCAACCAATCCATGCAGTGAGGGAGTCCTGCCTTGGTGGGCCCCCGTCAGCCCCCGGTCTCACCCACCAAGGCAGGAGGTTCGGAGACGTCCTCGAGTACCTCGGCCTGCCCGGCGACCACCCCGGTCAAGATCCCCCGCGCGACGCGCAGCAGCTCGGCGATGCGGGGGGAGGTCAGCGCGTAGGACACCGATAGGCCCTCGCGGCGGGCGGTGACCAGGCCGGCCCGGCGCAGGATCGACAGCTGCTGGGACAGGTTCGCCGGCTCGATGCCCACCTCGGGCAGCATCTCGGACACGGCGTGTTCGCGTTCGCTGAGCAGCTCGAGGACCCGGATACGCGCCGGGTGCCCCAACGTTTTGAAGAAGTCCGCCTTCATCTGATAAAGCGGTTGGCGCGAGTTCGCGGTCATGGCTCCTCCTGTCGTACCGGTCGAGCCAGCGGCGGCGAGGTGCGTGTCGCGCCCGCCGCGGCACCGGGTCTGCCGTCTCGCCTGCAACCTAAATAACTCCGGCAGGTTGCGTTACTTGCGAATTTTAGCAATTTGCTAGAATTCGCGCTGCAGAGCCCCTTCCAGCCCCGCATCCGAAAAACCGGGCGCCCGTAAAACGCGCGTCGCGGCAGGCACCTCGCCACCGAGGGTAGAGGACCGGGCCGACCGCGCTGGTCCCGATCTCCATCCTGTCCGATGCCCCGCAACCTGCCTGTGGTGAGAGAGCCGATGAGCACAACCGATGCAGAGACGACAGCGCGACCGCGGTCACGGCGACCGGTGGAGACGATCGTCGCAATGCACCTCGGATTCGTCGACGCCTTCGGGTTCGTCCTCCTCGGCGGGTTCTTCGTCTCCTCGATCGAAGCCACCACTACCCGGACCGGCGTCGCCCTCGGCAGCAGTTCGTGGTTCGTCCTCGGACTCGGAGGGGCCATCCTTGCCGGGTTCGTCGTCGGTGTCGTCCTGGCCGCGGTGGTCGGCCGGATGTGGTCTCGCCGGCGGGTACCGCGGGTTCTGCTGCTCACGGCGGGTCTCCTCGCGGCGGCCGGTGCCCTTCACGCGGTCACCACCACCGCACCCCCGATCGGATTCGCCCTCGCCCTGGCCATGGGCGCCGAAGCCACCCTGCTCGAGACCGGCGGCCTGCTCGCCGACGCGGCGCGGTCCCTGACCGACCGCCTCTTCGGCCGCGTACCCCGCCATCGATGGGTTCGATACCTGCGGCTGTGGGGTGCGGTCGCGGTGGGGGCGGCCGCCGGTGCGGCGATGTACCGGGTGCTCGGGTTCGGTGCCCTCTGGGTCGCCGCGGGGGCCGCGACCCTCGCCGCCTACGCTTTCAGAAACAGCCCCACCGATCCGACCGACGCCGCCGGCCCGTATGCCCTGGAAAGCTAGGCGCCCCAAAGCCGATCGATCAGCGCGGGGTCCTGTCGGCCGATCCGGAGCAGACCCCGAAAGTCGCGTACAGGTTCCGTCGAACCGCCGCCTGGCCGCGCAAGGCCCGCGCGGCGTCACCGTGCGGCAGCGGGTCCCGGCACGATGACTCCGCGAGGACCAACGCGACCGATCCCGACCCTCACCAAGGGTATCGGGGGTACCGACAGCCGGACCGGTACCAGAGTCTTCGGGCCCGGTTTCTGTGCGATCGGGCCGCCGTGGTCGGGGCTTCTGTCAGATCGGAGGTGTTGCACGCGCTGTGGACAGCACCGGCGTCGATGGTGGGAATCTCGGCGCACCGGGCGGGCCGTCCCACCGCCCTGGGCGCGGTCTACTTCCGTAGTTCCGTACTCCTCGTTCCCTCGACCTCGAGTTCCTCGCCGTCGCGGAAGACCAACTGTCCTTCATCGAGGAGAACCGCCCAGCGGCGCGGAAGCGCCCAATCACGTCCGTATGACCGGGACACCGCGTCGATCACCTCGCCATGATCTTCGACGATCACCCCGGCTTTCTCGGGCCATTGATCCGCGGCGAGCGCCGGATCGGGCGAATGGTGTGTCGTCACCCGCGCGCCCACCGACCACGAAGGCCGTACAGCGGTCTTCTTCTGGGGCTTCATCGGCCGATCGTTGCGCATCGCGCCGTCGACTGCCACATTTTCCACCGTTCGACGGTGACCGGTTACCGCGAGTTGACCCCTCGCCCGGGACAGCCGCGGCGACGAACCGGCGCTGGTCCGGACTCCGATCGCCGTGCTCCGCCGGGACCCGGAATTTGCGACCGCCTCCCCGGCATTGTCGCCAGCGCTGCTCCGCCGGGAGGGACACGTCAGCGCCGGTATCCGCGGTGGGGATCGCGGGCGCGATGGTCCTCGAACGGGACGAACCAGTCCTCGGGGTCGAGGTTGACCCCGTCGCTGTCCGGTTCGGGGTCGAACAGGGTCAGGACGTCGTAGTTCTCGAACAGGAAGTCCAGTGGACTGATCCAGTCGATGTCGTCCGGATGGGCCGGGACCTCGTGCAGGAGATCGTCGAGGTCGCCGTCGAGATGCCGACCGGCCGCGGTGACGACGACGATGTGCAGCGCCATCTGTTCCCCGGTGCAGGTCGGTTCCGGATCGCTGCCGGCGGCGGCGTCGGCAGCGAGGTCGTCGAATGCCTGCGCCAGGCGCCGCCGCCACCGGCTGCCGCACCCCCAGGTGCACGGCGGCAGTTCGGCCAGCGTCGACCCGCCGGTGGGACTGTCGATCTCCCGCCCGGCCAACAGGGCGGTATCGACCCGCACCGCGTCAGCGATCTGGGTGGCGGTGACCGCGACGGCGCGACGTTGCCGCGCGGTGAGCTCGGGTCCCCGGTCGTCGGCGGGGAATTCGTTATCGGGTGGTCGATCCGGCACCGGGTACATGGCCTCGACCCTACAAACCCAGTGGGTCACGCGCGGGAGCCGCGGGGCGATCGGCCCGCCGCCACGTGGTGGATCACCGCACGTCTGCGATCGAGGGGAGCGTCAGGCCGAACGCCGGTCGGTCCGAGCTGTTGTCGGCGGGTCTCGGCAGCTCTCATTCCGGTGCCGGGCGGGGTGTGGTCTGGCGGCGGCCGGCTGGTCTGCTGGTGGTGCGTGGTACCAGCTGGAACGCGAGACTGTCCTCGGTACAGGGGAACCGGAACGCCAGGGCCTGCGCGTCGAACAGGGCGAACCATTGCTTCCAGGAAATGTGCTCGAGACCCGACCCCGGGCGCAGACCGGCGAAGTCGACCAGCAGCGTTGTCGTCGCCGCCCCGGGGCGGGCTGGGCGGCGGGTGATCGTCGCGGGCGCCCCGTGACGGTGCTGGATCCAGCACCGGATTCGTTCGTGATCGGTGGTGGGATCGATGTGCGGATTGTTGTGTGCCGTCACGAGTGCTCCTGCTCCTTCCCGGTGGTCGGTCGCGGCTCTCCGGCGCCGCAGCGGCGGTGTTCTCGATATGTGTCCCGCCGGGTGGCCGGTCGCCGTGTGTGTCTTCCATCCTGCTCCGCAGCCCGCCGACGCGGGGCATCGTTTCCGGCCCCGGAATCTGCCGGAACCGTGAGGTTCGTGGATGCAGGTCGGCGAGGGACGATCCCCGCCGAGCGGGACTGGATGGGTGTCCTCTTGTCCGGATCGGTGCTGGCCGCGCAGACTGAAGCTGCTGCGAATACCGTCGGTGCGTGCGTGCCGATCAGGGCACGCCGCCGGATGGTATCTGCGGCTCGTCACTCGATCAGGAGCTTCCATGCCCAGTCCCAGCCCCGGCTATTCGATCACCGTCCGCGTCCACGCACCGGTCGGCGCCGGCACCACGTCGACGTTGGCGGCGGCGATCGCGTCGGTGAAGGGGGCGATGACGGCGCTCGACGTGGCCGAGAGCCACCCCGACCACATGGTCATCGACTTGACCTGCGACGCCTCGGACGCCGCGCACGCCGACCAGATCGCGACCGCGATCGCCGAGGTCCCCGGGGTGGTCGTCGGCAAGGTCAGCGACCGCACCTTCCTGCTGCACCTGGGCGGCAAGCTCGAGGTGAACCCCACCGTTCCGCTCACCCACCGCGACGACCTCTCCCGCGCCTACACCCCGGGCGTGGCCCGGGTGTGTACCGCGATCGCCGAACATCCCGAGGATGTGCGCCGCCTGACGATCAAACGCAACACCGTCGCCGTGGTCACCGACGGGTCCGCGGTCCTGGGTTTGGGCAACATCGGTGCCGCGGCGTCGATCCCGGTGATGGAGGGCAAGGCGGCACTGTTCAAGCAATTCGGTGGTGTCGATGCCTGGCCGGTGTGCCTGGACACGCAGGACCCGGATGCGATCGTCGAGATCGTCCGGGCGCTGGCGCCGGTGTACGGCGGCATCAACCTCGAAGACATTTCCGCGCCGCGGTGTTTCGAGATCGAGGCCCGGCTCCGCGGCATGTTGGACATTCCGGTGTTCCACGACGACCAGCACGGCACCGCGATCGTGGTCCTGGCGGCCCTGACCAACGCGCTGCGGGTGGTCGGTAAGTCGCTGGACCGGGTTCGGATCGTGGTGTCGGGTGTGGGCGCCGCCGGGCACGCCGTCATCCGGTTGCTCGTCGCCCAGGGCGCGACGAACGTCATTGGCTGCGGACGGAAGGGGATTCTGTCCCCGGACGACACCGCCGACGAGTTCCGTTCCTGGATCGCCGAGCACACCAACCCGGAGGGTCGGACGGGATCGTTGCGGGACGCGCTGGTCGGGGCGGACGTGTTCATCGGGGTCTCGGCGCCGAACATCGTCACAGGCGAGGACATCGCGGCGATGGCCGGCGAGTCGATCGTGTTCGCGCTGGCCAATCCAGTCCCGGAGGTCGACCCGGTCGCCGCCGGCGAACATGCCGCCGTGGTGGCCACCGGCCGGTCGGACTTTCCGAACCAGATCAACAACGTCCTCGCCTTCCCGGGGGTGTTCCGTGGTCTGCTGGACGCGCACGCGGTCGATATCACCGACGAGATGTTGATCGCCGCGGCCGGCGCGATCGCCGACCGGGTGTCGTCGTCCGAGCTCAATGCCACGTACATCGTGCCGAGCGTGTTCGACGTGGCGGTTGCGCCGGCGGTCGCGGCGGCGGTGCGTCAGGTGGCCGAGCAGGGGCCACAGTCGCAGAAGTGAGCTACTCGATCGTCCTCGTGCGCCGGGCGATCGTCGCAGCGGGCACGAGCTGTCCCGATGCGTCGGCACGTGGGGAATCGATCGCGTCGCAATGCTCGCCGATGTCTCCGGCCCCTCCCTGCAGGTGCATCCGGCCGTCGGACAGCTTGTAGGTGACGCCGGCAATAGCGCAGGCACCACTGCCGACGCGATCGGCGATGATGCGCGAACGCTGCATCAGGAGAGCCCCGGTCTCCACGACGTGGCGGCCTTCGAGTTCGTCGACGGTGGTGAGGCCCTCTGTGCGACCCACCATGATCGACGGCGCCACCCGTTCGACGATGCTGCGGATGAAGCCGTCCGGAACCGTGCCCTTGTCCAGCGCGTCCAGCGTGGACTTCACGGCGCCGCACCCGTCATGACCCAGCACGACGATCAAGGGCGCGTCGAGGATCTGCACCGCGTACTCGAGGGAACCGAGCACGGCATCGTCGAGGACGTGGCCGGCCGTGCGCACGACGAACATGTCACCGAGGCCCTGGTCGAAGATGATTTCCGCAGCGACACGTGAGTCTCCGCATCCGAACACCACCGAGGTGAGGTGCTGTTCGGCGTCGAGGTGCGCGCGGTCGGCGATTCCCTGGCCGGGGTGGATCGAGATGCCGCTGACGAAGCGCTCGTTACCCTGGCGGAGGGTTTTCCACGCGGCAACCGGGTTGGAGTGGGGCATGCGGTTATCGTGCAGCCGCCCTGTTGCGCCTGCTCGGCGGGAACATTACGGCGACGGAAACTCCGGTTCGCGCACCGGCCAAGAGACGTGTGAGGAGCGGGTGGCGGGCGACGCCTCGGCGCCGATCAGCCGGTGCGAGTCCGAGGCATGGAATCTCCCGCGGCGTCGTGAGGGGTGACCGCCTGACACATCCTGTGAGGAAGCTGTCGATTCCAGCACCCACCTTCACTTCCGACGGGTTGACGGTGTTCGGTTGCCACCTCGCCCCGCCCATGCGCGGCGGTCTCATCGTGAGAGTGTCTCCCGGCCGTCGCCGCGCGCCCGGATCGCCCTGATCAGCCCTGACTGTGGTCGAGCGCGGCACCACTTCTCGGCTAGAGCCGGCCGGTGGCGGTGCGCCGACGATCCGATGCCCGGCGGGTGACCCGGATGCGGGAGATCCGGCGACCGTCGATGGCGCTGACGGTGAGAATGTGGCCGTCGAAGGTGATGCTGTCACCGAGCTGGGGGACGCGCTGGAGTCGGTGGAGCAGGAAGCCGGCGACCGTCTCGTAGGGGCCGTCGGGTAGCGCGATGCCGGTCGCCTCCTCGAAATCTTCGACGATCAGTAGCCCGTCGACGGGCCGACGGGGCGGCATCGGTGACGGTTCGGCGCCGGTGGGGTCGTCGTATTCGTCGCCGATCTCGCCGACGATTTCTTCCACGATGTCCTCGAGGGTGGCAATGCCTGCGGTACCGCCGTATTCGTCGACGACGATCGTCATCTGACGATTGTTCTGCCGCATGTCCGCCAGCGCTGCCAGCGCCGGTTTCGAGGCGGGCAGTTGCAGGACCGGCCGGCGCACGTCGGTCACGGTGGTGGCCTCGGACTGGTCGGCGCGGAGCAGGTCGCGGAGGTGGACGAATCCGACGATGTCGTCGAAGGACGACCCGATGACCGGGTATCGGCTGTGGCCCCACTCGAGCGCCTGCTGCCCGGCCTGTGCCACCGGGGTGTCGGCGGACAGGAACCGGACGTCGGTGCGCGGGCGCATGACCTCGGCCAGGGAGCGTTGGCCGGCGTCGAAGACCTCCGAGTGGATGCGGCGTTCGTTCTCGGCGATTGCGGTGTGACCGAGGACGAGGTCGCGCAACTCGTCGTGGGTGATCGCCTCGTTCGTGGTCTTCGGGTCGCTGCCCAGGATGCGGACCAGCAGGTCGGTGGAGGCCGACAGTAGCCAGATGACCGGGCGCATCACCGTGGCGAATCGGTCCAGCGCGGGCGCGGTCAGTAGCGAGACTCCGGTGGCACGTTGCAGGGCAATGCGTTTGGGGACAAGTTCGCCGAGGATCAGGGACAGGTAGGCGATCGTCAGGGTAGTGCCGATCAGCGCGGTGGCCGAGGCGGGCCCGGGCGGCAGCCCCCACGACTCGAGGGTCGGCGCCAGGGCGGGCGCGATGGTGGAGGCGCCGTAGGCGGCCGACAGGAACCCTGCCACCGTGACGCCGATCTGCACCGCGGACAGGAACCGGTTCGGGTTGCGGGCCAGGGCGGCGGTCCGCATCCCGCGGCCACCGCGGCGCTCGAGGCGCCGGATCTGGCCCTCACGCAGCGACACCAACGCGATCTCGGTAGCCGCGAACACGCCACCGACCAGCACGAAGAGCAGCACCAGTCCGGCATTGACCACCGTATCGTTCATCGCAGCCGCCTACCTCGAAGCGGCCGGGGTCTGTGACGGTGACCCATGGTCCTTTCACCTCGGAGGCGACGTGGATCTGCGGTGACCTTCAGTCTAACCAAATCGGACAAATCGGACATCACGGTTCGGTGGTCGGCGCCACGGCACCGAAGGGGGACGCACTCACTACGCGGGCGAGGCCGGCGACGGTCCCTGTAAGGAGTTGGTTCGGCTGGTCAGAGCGAGTCGACCAAGTGGAGTACGGACAGGGGTAATGCCGGGATCGCTAGCCCGGCGCTGACGGATGCTGCCCGTGCACCGGTGCGGCGGTACCGGCTGGTGTGGAAGGCGAGGAGTCCGGCGAAGGTGATGAGCGCCGCGGCAACGAGAACACGGATCGGCGAGATCAGGAGCACCGCGACACATCCGCAGACGAATGCGGCCGCCACCCACCAGGGTTGCAGGTCGCGGATCTCGATGGGCCTGGTCTTCATCGCACTCCTGCCACCCGTTTCAGGCTGGGTCGCACCGAAACCGGGCCGTGTTCACTGTGACCCCTACGGACGGTTGATCGCTCGTCCGATTGAGCACTGTGTGAGCTGAGGATCTGTCCATCGGCCCGCGCCCCGCGTTTCCGGTCCCTTCGGGTGACCGTCGGCTTCCTCTATGGTCAGCCTTGCGCTGGAATCGACCCGGCGTCAATCGGTGGGGGCACCCCTTTGCGCCGGATCGTGGGTGCCGTCGTCATCCCTGCTACATGTTCGGCACCCCGAGAAATGGGTGTCGGACCCGATTGTGCCGCCTGCTCCGTGTGGGTGACGATGAACCCGTCCACCCGCGAGCGGTCGCCGATCAGCCCGGGCCAGTCACCCACAGGAGCGTTGCACAACCCACCAGCGGTGTGAGAGTCGCACGGATTCGACGCGCGGTCGCTGCCACGAATCCGTGAGAGGCGCAGCAGCGCAACAGGAGTGTCTGTGAAGCCGGTATGCGACGGGTCACCCCACCGAAGATGAGGTGCAGGCAATGGATCCCCCATGGCATGCGTTGGAGGCGCCGGGGACGCTGGACCTGCTCGATTCGACACCCACCGGTCTGACCTCGGAGGAAGCCGCCCGGCGCCTGGCCGTCCACGGCCCCAATGCGCTGCCTGCCGGCCGCAGTGACCGGTGGTGGTGGCGGTTGCTGCGGCAGTTCCACAACGTGCTGCTGTACGTCATGATGACGGCCGCGGCAATCACCGCATTCCTCGCGCACTGGGTGGACACGGCGGTGTTGCTCGGGGCGGTGGTGATCAACGCGATCCTCGGCTTCATCCAGGAGGGCCGAGCCGAATCCGCGCTCGATTCGATCCGTGCAATGCTGGCCCCTCGGGCTCGCGTGCACCGGGACGGGCGGATCGTGGAGATCCCCGCCGCCGACCTCGTTCCCGGGGATGTGGTCCGCCTGGTCTCGGGGGACCGGGTCCCGGCCGATGTGCGGTTGATCCGGGTGCGCGAGCTCCGCATCGACGAGGCCGCGCTCACCGGGGAGTCCGCGCCGGTCGACAAGACAGCGGACCCGGTAGACCGCGACACCGACCTGGCCGACCGCCGATCCGCCGCCTACGCGGGAACGGTGGCCGTGTTCGGGCAAGGCGACGGCGTCGTCACCGCCACCGGGATGGGCACCGAACTGGGCCGGATCAACGCGCTGCTCGCGGGCATCGCGAAGACCACCACCCCGCTGTTGCGGCAGATCGACCGATTCGGCCGGTGGCTGGCCGTCGTGATCCTCACCGCCGCCGCAGGCACCTTCCTCCTCGGGATCGTCTGGCGCGGCGAATCACCCTCCGAGATGTTCACCCTCGTCGTCGCTCTCGCCGCCTCCGCCATCCCCGAAGGGCTGCCCGCGATCATGACGGTGACCCTGTCGCTGGGCGTGCTGCGGATGGCGCGGCGCCACGCGGTGATCCGCCGGCTGCCGGCGGTGGAGACCCTCGGGTCGGTGACGGTGATCTGTTCGGACAAGACCGGCACATTGACCCGCAACGAGATGACCGTACAGAAGGTGGTCGTCGCGCACCGCTCCATCGACGTCGGCGGGGTCGGATACGCCCCGGTCGGCGACCTCACCGAAGACGACGGGGTCGCCGTCGACCCGGCCGCCGACCCGGCCCTGCGGCTGGCTGTGCGGGCCGGCGTGCTGTGCAACGACGCCAAACTCCGCGAGACCGACGACTCCTGGGAGATCGACGGCGACCCGACCGAGGCCGCGCTGCTGGTCCTCGGTGTCAAGGCCGGCATCTCCCGGGCGACCGCGACGGCGGCGTGGCCCCGGCTCGACGCGGTCCCGTTCGAATCCGAGCGGCGCTTCATGGCAACCCTGCATCCCGGCGACACCGCGGGGGATGAGCGGATCTACCTCAAGGGCGCCCCCGAGCGGGTACTCGAGGCGTGCACCCACCACCTCGACGCCGGCGAAGCCGTCCGCATCGACCGCACCCACTGGCAGCGCCGCGCCACCGAGACCGCGGCGCAGGGACTGCGGGTTCTGGCCCTCGCCTACCGGGACCGCCCCTCCGCGGACGGGATCCTCGACGTCGCCGACGCCGAGGACGGATTCACCCTGCTTGCGCTGGTGGGAATCATCGACCCCCCGCGGCAGGAAGCGATCGACGCGGTGCGGGACTGCCACCGGGCCGGCATCACCGTCAAGATGATCACCGGCGACCACGCCGACACCGCCGCGGAGATCGGGGCGCAAATGGGCCTCGGCTCCGGTACCCGGCCGGTGACCGGTGCGCAGATCGACGAACTCGACGACCCGGCACTGCGCCGCGTCGTCGCCGAGACCGACGTCTTCGCCCGCGCCAGCCCCGAACACAAACTGCGATTGGTGCGGGCCCTCCAAGACGGTGGACAGGTCGTCGCCATGACCGGGGACGGGGTCAACGACTCCCCGGCCCTGACCCGCGCCGACGTCGGGGTGGCGATGGGCCGCACCGGCACCGAGGCCGCCAAGGAGGCCTCGGACATGGTGCTGGTCGACGACAACTTCGCGACGATCGCCGCCGCGGTCCGCGAAGGACGCGGCGTCTACGACAACCTCAAGAAGTTCGTGCTGTTCATGCTGCCCACCAACGGCGGCGAAGCGCTGGTGGTGATCGCGGCGATCCTGTTCCAACTGACGTTGCCGCTGACCCCGGCGCAGGTGTTGTGGATCAACCTGGCCACGGTCAGCACCCTCGGGTTGGCGTTGGCGTTCGAGCCCACCGAACCCTGCGTGATGCGCCGTCCGCCCCGCCCCCCGACCGAGTCGCTGCTGTCCGGGTTCTTTGTCTGGCGGGTGGCCCTGGTGTCGGTGCTCATGATGTCCGGTGCGCTCGGGTTGTTCCTGTGGGAACTCGAATCCGGCACCACCGTCGAGGTGGCCCGCACCATCGCGGTCAATGCGATCGTGGTGACCGAGATGTTCTACCTGATCAACAGCCGGCACATCAGAGCGTCGGTTCTGAACCGGGAAGGGCTGTTCGGCAACAGATACGTGCTCGGCGCGATCACCGCGTGCATCGTGCTGCAGGTGCTGTTCACCTACGCCCCGTTCATGCAGGCGATCTTCGGCTCGTCCGGGCTGACGGCGACCGAATGGGTCAAGGTCCTCGGCGTGGGACTCGTCGTGTTCTTCGTCGCCGAGGCCGAAAAGTGGGTGATCCGCCGGCGACGCCGGACCACTACCGCCCACGCTGGGTGACGCAATGAAACACCTACATGGGCATGTCGATTCCGCAGTGCATCAAGGATTTACGCAGACAGCCCGCTGGTGGTGTCGCCCGCATGCCGACCGGAGACTCGTTCCGCACGGAAGGGAACACCGCTCATGACGACACACCCACATCGGCGCCTGTCGTGGGCTGCGGGGCTCGCAGTCTGCTGCGCGGCCGCGGCCGCATGCGGCGCACCCTCACCGGGCGGTGCGGTCGACTTTCCAGCACTGGACGTCGTCACCGAAATCGACGATCTCGACCATCCCTGGGACGTGGTAGCCGCGCCGGACGGCACCCTGCTGACCGGCGAGCGCTCCGGACGCTTCGTCGTCAAACACCCGGACGGCTCCACCGGCGTGCTGGCGGCGGATCTGCCCGACCTCGTCGTCCACGCCGAACTGGGCCTGATGGGCATCGCGCTCGCCACCGACTTCGACGTCACTCGCATCCTCTACACCTGTCAGACTCATGCGGCGGGTGAGGTCACCGACATCCGGGTGCAGTCCTGGACCGCGGACGCCCAGTGGACCGCGCTGGCGCCGACCGGTGTGCTGATCGACGGCCTGCCCCTGAGTGACCGCGGCCGGCACGGCGGCTGCCGGCTCCTCCCACACCAGGACGGGACGCTGTGGATCTCCATGGGAGACGCCACCCAAGCGGCGGCGCCACAGGATCTGCATTCCCTCGGCGGCAAGGTGTTACGGATCGAGGCTGCTACCGGGTCGCCCGCGGCGGACAACCCCTTCCCCGGTAGTGCGGTCTACACCCTCGGGCACCGCAACGTCCAAGGGCTGACAGTGCGCCCGGGCACCGGGGAGATCTATTCCGTCGAGCAGGGCACCCACCGCGACGACGAGGTCAACCGACTCGTCGCCGGCGGCAACTACGGATGGAAACCGGACACCGGTGACGGGTTCTACGACGAATCCGTGCCGATGACCGACCTCGACCGGATACCCGAGGCGATCGAGGCGGTCTGGAGTTCCGGACCCGCCACCATCGCCACCGCCAGCGGCACCTTCGTCACCGGACCGGGGTGGGGCGACTGGGACGGAGCCCTCGCCGTCGGCGTCCAGAAGGGCCGCAAAGTGCTGTTTCTGCGACTCGACCCCACCGGCGCGCATGTCGTCGCCGAGGCCGCGCCACCCGAACTGGCCGGCAAATACGGTCGCATTCGCACGGTCGCCGCCCAGCCCGACGGGTCACTGCTCGTCACCACCGACAACGGCGACGGCGACCAGGTGCTCCGCGTGACACCCGCGGCCGGACGGTGACGCTCCCACCCGCCCACCCGAAACGACGGGCGAATTCCCCGATCCCGGCACACTTACCTCGACTCGCCGTCGTGGCAGGCCGGCGGTCGGGCCGCCCGAATTCCATCACATCGGCACCTCCGATCCCGAATACGGGTGAAAGCACAGGACCACATAGGCGGTGAGCAGCGCCAGGTGAAGTCCGCCGTGTAGCCGGGTAGCGCGGCCGGGGACCACCGTCAGGACCGCCACCACCACGGTGAGGGCGAGGAGCACGAGTTGCGTCGGGCCGAGGCCGAGGAGGAGCGGTCCGTCCAGCCAGATCGAGGCGACCGCGACGACGGGAATGGTCAACCCGATGCTGGCCATCGCCGATCCGAAGGCCAGATTCAGGCTGGCCTGAACCTGGTTTCTCTGTGCTGCCCGCACGGCGGCGAGGGTGTTCGGCGCCAGCACGAGGAGGGCGATGACGACGCCGACCAGGGATTGCGGCAGTGCGGCGTCCCTGACTGCGCCCTCGATCCCGCGGGCTCCGACCTTCGCCAACCCCACGGCCGCGCCCCACGCCACCACCAGCATGGTCAGGCTCAGCCCGGCCATGGCGGCCGTCGGTTGGCGGGGACTCGGTCCGATCTCGGTGGGCGGGTTCTCCGCGACGGCCGGGGGGAAGACATGGCGATGGGATCGGGTCTGGGTCAGGGCGAACATCCCGTACAGCAGGAGCGAGGTCACCGCGGCGAAAGCGAGTTGGGCCGGGGGGAATTGGGTCCTGGGCGGGCTGCTGGTGAACGTGGGCAGCACCAGGGAAAGGGTGATGAGCGAGACGACGGTTGCGAGGGCGGCGCCGGTACCCTTGGCGTTGAACAACGCGACCCCGCAGCGCCCTGCGCCGACGAACAGGGCGAGCCCGACGATGCCGTTGAGGGTGATCATCACCGCGGCGAAGACGGTGTCTCGTGCGAGGGACGCCGCCTGGGGGCCACCGGAGATCATCAGGACCACGATCATCCCCACCTGGATGACCGTGACCGCGACGGCAAAGATCAGGGACCCGAACGGCTCGCCGACCCGGCGGGCGAGCACCTGCGCATGATGGACCGCTGCCAGGACCGCGCCGATCAGCGCCAGCGCCACCGCGAGCACCAGTGCGGGGCCGAGGTCGCGTCCCCAGGTGGCGGCGAGCACGGCCATCGCGGCCGGTGGACTCACAAGGGGCCACGTGGTGATGGCCGACCGCCGACGAAGCGCCATGGTTCGACTGTGCCAGCACCTTTCGGGTCCCGGGTGCCGGAATGGCGATTTCCAGGGATTTGTAACCGAAATCCGCTGGTATTACTCTCCGGCGCCCACGTGCAGCTGCAGTCCTCAACCGGCATCCGGCGATGCGCGGTAGTCGCCGACTTGTGACGGTGTCTCGTCTACGACCATCGGGTCCCGGGATGGTCATTAAGCCGTGCTGCGCGGCATTTTCGTGGGCGACGAATGCGTCCCGCCGGTCCCGATCCGTCAGAGCGAGTGGTCGCTGGTGGCAGGGGTGCAACCTCGAGTTGCGTCGCAATGTGTGCCCACGACCTGCCCGCCTCGAGGGCCCGAGCACCGCCCACGGGAATGCTGTCCGGTCTGGTGCGCTCGATGCACGCGGGTTGGGGTGTGCATCCATGCGACTCGCCCACGGTCGGCGTAAACAGTATGAAGGTTGATGACTTTGTCCCCTGCCCCGTCCGGGTGCCGCCGACAATGCTGAAGGGGCGGAACGCGCACCGACGAACAGGACACCATGGACTCTCACCTGGAGCCGGCGAGCGCCCCGATCAACGGGGCGCTCCGGACGGGGGAGTGCCTGAGTCTGTTGCGGTCCGTGGCCGCCGGGCGGCTGATCTACACCGACAATGCCCTGCCGGCCGTGTGGCCGGTGACCTTCGCCGCCCCGGACGGGCAGATCGTCATCCCTACCGGAGGACATCCGTGGTTCGACCGTTTCGACGCCACCGTCGTAGCCCTCGAAGCCGGGGCCATCGCGTCGGTGACGCGCACCGGCTGGACGGTCCTCGTCATCGGGCGATCCCGGTTGGTGATCGGCACCGACGGCCTCCACGGATTCGACGACCCCACCCGCGCGCCCTGGACCGAGGGTCCCGACGAGGGTTACCTCGTCTTCGACATCGAACGCCTCACCGGGCATCGAGCGGCCCTGCTCCGTCCCGCCGGTGACCACCGCTGATAACGCCCGCATAAGCGCAGGCGCACAAGGTTTTTTCCGAGACCATCCCTCTCGGATGTCACCGCGGGCCTGTTTCGAGGACGGTGGTCGCATCGGTGCCCAGCAATACCGTTGCGGCCCGCTCTGTAATGTGTCTGGTCGCTTCGTTTGTCGCTTGCGGGTCCCCACCGAGCAGGCGAACCAGCAGGTCGGTCGAGGCCGACAGCAGCCAGATCGCCGGGCGCGCACCACCGTGGCGAACCGGTCCAGGGTCGGAGCGGTGGGCAGGGACACTTCACTGGAGCGGTGCAGCGCAATAGGTTTGGGAAGCAACTCGCCCAGGATCAAGGACAGGTACGCGATCATCGCACCGACGGATCCGCCGCCGACGGTACGGATGCCGATGCGCGAACGGGACCGCACCAGCCCCGGGCTGACGGTCAACCTGGAGGCTTACAATCGGGTTATGCGGAAGGGCGGTCCGGTGCGCGAGGTGCGCGAGGTGCCCGATGTGGTCGGCTTCGGCGCGGACGATGCCTGCGCCATTGTGCGCGGGGCGGGACTGATCCCGGTCGGGCCGAAAGGCGCCGGGGCCCCGACCGTCGGAGTGATCGTCGCCCAGCGGCCGATCGGAGCTGCCGGAATCGAAAAGGGCGGCGAGGTGATCCTGTGGAATCAGGACAGCGGAGGCGCGCACGGCGCACCGGTACCCCGGGGCCACGAGTCCGCGGCTCTGGATCCGGTATGACACCGGCCACTCCGGCGGACACGCGAGGTGCTGCAAACTGCAGCGAGGTGGTGGGTCGGGGAACGCCAGTGTGTCGATGGCAGTGGCCCGTACGGGTCAATAGTCGCCCGGCACCCGCACCGGCACAATCGGGTCCGACACCCATTTATCGGGGTGGACGACATGTAGCAGCAGGTTCACGGCCTGCGGTGCAGGGAATGGCTGCGCTCACCCATCGACACCGGTTCGATTCCAGCGGAACCGGGGAATAGGTGGAATCCGGCGGTCATCCGCCAGGGCACAGGACACCGAGAAAGGGTCGACCGGAGTCACAAACCGATCGATCCGCTCGCCGACCGCCGCCACCTGACTGAACGAGAATCCCCGGCACACACAAAGATACGGCAACTAAATCCATGTTGACGTCCTAGCTTCCGCCTACAGCACGGTCTGAGAAGCGTCGCCGCGGGGGCGGGGAGTACGACGATTACGGCTCGATCAGTCCGGAACGGATTGCGTATCGGGTCAGGGCGAGTCTGTCTCGTAGTCCGAGTTTCTTCAGGATGTTTGCGCGGTGCCGGTCGACCGTTTTGGCGCTGATACTCAAGGTGTTCCCGATTTCTCGGGTGGTGTCGCCTTCGGCGATCAGTTTCAGTATTTCCTCTTCGCGGGGGGTGAGGATGGTGGCCGGTAATGATTCTCCGTGCCGGGCTCGGTGCAGGTAGTCGCGGATGAGGGCGGTGACCGCGCCGGCGTAGAGGAAGGGTTCGCCGCGCAGGGTTGCCCGGCATGCTTCGAGCAGGTCGCGGTCGGCGACGGATTTGAGGACGTAGCCGGAGGCGCCGGCTTTGAGGGCCTCGAAGAAGTATTGCTCGTTGTCATACATCGACAGGATCAGGATCTTCACGTGGGGATGGGACCGGGTGATTTCGCGGGCCGCTTGTAGCCCGGTCATCCGCGGCATCGCGATGTCGAGGATTGCCAGGTCGGCCGGGGTGTGGGTGAGGGCAGCGATCGCCTCGTATCCGTTGGCTGCCTCGGCGACCACCTGCAGGTCGGGTTCGGCGTCGAGGATCAGCCGCAGGCCGCTGCGCACCATGGCGTGGTCGTCGGCGAGCAGAATGCGGGCAGGTTGCCTGGTCATCGCGGCCTCGATTGCACGTGGACCGGGACGATCAGCCGGATCTGCGTCCCCTCGCTGGACGACGAGTCGATGGTGAGGGTGGCGTCGACCAGCAGGGCGCGTTCGCGCATTCCGGTGATACCGGCACCGGCGGTGACCACTCCGCCCGTGCCGTCGTCGGCGATGCGCAGCGTCAGGTGTTCGTCGGTGGCATGGAGGTCCACCCGAACCTTGTCGGCCTTGGCGTGGCGAGCGACGTTGGTCAGCGCTTCTTGTGCGACGCGGTAACAGACGAGTTCGATGTTCGGGTCCAGCCGGGCGAGGTGGGCGTCGAGGTGTTTGACGACATCGACGCCGGTCGCCTGGGTGAATTCGCTGCACAGGGCGTTGAGCGCGCTGTGCAGTCCGAGGTCCTCGAGAACGTCGGGTCGCAGCCGACGGGCGATGCCACTGACCTCGTCGAGGCTGCCGCGCACGGCATCCTGGGCGTTGTGCAGGTCCCCGCGAAGTCCCGTCGGTGCTTTGTCGACGGCGCGTTTGAGCGCAAGCAGTGCGACGGTGAGGCTTTGGCCGATCTCGTCGTGCAGCTCGCGCGCGATCCGCGCTCGTTCGGCTTCCTGGGCGGCGAGTGCCGACCCGCTCGCCGAGGTTCGCTCGGTCTCGAGCCGGTCCAGCATGGCGTTGAACGAGGCGATGAGATGCCGGAGGTCGCCCGTGCCTCGGTCGTCGATCCGGTCGCTGCGGCGTGGGGGGTCTACTCGGCTCATGGAACTGGCGAGTTGGTCGAGCGGTGCGAGGCTCGACCGCAGCAGAAGGGCGTTCGCGGCGAGGATCGCGGCCAGTCCCACGACGAGCACCGGAATTTCGGTCAGCCGGATATGCGTCGACACTGTCGCCGGTGACAGGGCGAGGGCAAGGGTGCCGATCGTGAATACCAGCCCGTTGATCACGAATACTCGCCAGAACAGCGCGCCGGCAGGTGTTCGCGCTTGTCCTCGGAACCGGTCCACGACCGCTGCGCGACGGTTCATGGGTCCAGCTTGACCGCTGCACATCGCAAATGTCCATACATGTCGTTGCCCAGTGTAAATGGGTGTCGGACCCCATTGTGACAGCATCGATCGCCTGCACAGACTGGGTTCATCTCCAGTAGGGAGCTTCGATGTCCATCGATCGGACGACGGTACCCGGCAAGGGCGTGCTGCACCACGTCGTCGCCCGCGCCGGCGGACACCTCTACCTGCTGGTCGATCCCCGCGGCACCCGGCACATGCTCTGCTATGACGACTCCGATCTCGAGGTTCCCGCCCGGGCGATCGCTCTGGCACCGGACGAGGCCGACCAGGTGGCCGAGATCCTGCACAGTCAGCCGATCGCCGACCGACTCGCTTCGCTGGAACGACAGGTCAGGGACCTGATTCGGGGGCGAGGTAGATGATGACGAAGCGCTGCCCGCTGATCGCCGTGGTCGAACCCGCCCCACCCACCCCCGGAGTGGGCCGAAACGGGCATTCTGTGTGTGTCGTCCGGCCCGTTCACAATACGTCGCCGGCCGTTGCGATAGGCGTGGGGGTCCGCGGGAGGTGAGCATGCAACCGTCGGAGGAGGTGCGGCCGCTGTCGCGGGGGGCGGTCAGATCGATCTGGGTGCTGCTGGGCTTTGTGGCGTTGCTGGTGATCGGGCCGCGGCTGATCACCGTGTATACGGAGTGGTTGTGGTTCGGTGAGGTCGGCTACCGGTCCGTGTGGGGCACGATTCTGCTGACTCGGCTGGTCTTGTTCCTCGTGGTGACCCTGCTCATTGGTGCGCTGATGTTCGGCACCCTGATCTGGGCCTACCGGACGCGGCCCCTGTTCGCGGCCGCGGCCGCGACCAAGGATTCGCTCGAGCAGTACCGGACCGTGGCGATGAGCCGGCCCCGGTTGTTCGGCATCGGGATCCCGCTGCTGCTGGCTCTGCCGTTCGGGCTGAGCGCGCAAGCGAACTGGGCCACCGTGCAACTGTTCCTGCGTGGTGGCGATTTCGGCACGGTGGATGCGGAATTCGGGCACGACATCGGTTTCTATGTCTTCGACCTGCCGCTCTTCCGGCTGATCCTGACCTGGTTGTTCGTTGCGGTATTCCTGGCCTTGTGGCTCAGCCTCGCTGCGCACTATCTGTTCGGTGGGATCCGGGTGACCCCCCAGCGTGGCGGTAACCCCGTCGAGGTCACCGCCGCTGCGCGTGTCCAGCTCGCGGTGCTGGCGGGGTCGTTCGTGGCGCTGAAAGCGGTCGCGTACTGGCTGGATCGGTATGCGTTGCTGTGGGGCAGCCGTAAGGAACCCACCTTTACCGGGGCTGGGTTCACCGACATCAATGCCGTCCTGCCGGCGCGGCTGATCATGTTCTCCATCGCGATCGTGTGCGCGATCGCGTTCTTCGCCGCAATCGTGGTGCGGGATCTGCGGATTCCGGCGATGGCTACCGCGCTGCTGGTGTTGTCCTCGATCCTGGTCGGGGGAATCTTCCCGGCGCTGATGGAACAGTTCTCGGTGCGCCCGAACGCCGCCGACCGGGAACGCCCGTACATCGAACGCAACATCGCCGCGACCCGGCAGGCCTACGGACTGGGCCCGGACCGGGTGCAGTACGAGGCCTATCCGGGTGTGGGCACCCGGTCGCCGCGCGACGTACCGGCCGACGTCACCACCATCGCCAACGCGCGACTTCTGGACCCGAACGTGCTCTCCCGCACCTTCACCCAGCAACAACAATTGAAGAATTTCTACGGTTTCACCCCGACACTGGACATCGACCGATACACCATCGACGGGGAGGTCGCCGACTACATCGTCGCCGCCCGGGAGCTGTCCCCGAACAGCCTCAGCGGCAACCAAACCCAGTGGATCAACCGGCATCTTGTCTACACCCACGGCAACGGGTTCGTCGCGGCCCCCGCCAACCGGGTCAACGCCGCCGTGCGGGACGCCTCCGGGCAGAGCGCCAGCAGCGACAGCGGCTACCCGATCTATACCGTCAGCGATCTCGCGTCCCAAGCCGCCGGTGGGCAACTGATCCCGGTCGATCAACCCCGCATCTATTACGGCGAGGTGATCGCGCAGTCCGAGGGCCCGGATTACGCCATCGTCGGTGCCGAGGCGGGTGCACCGCCGCGTGAGTACGACACCGACGTCTCCACCTACACCTACACCGGCGCCGGGGGAGTGCCCATCGGGAACTGGATCAACCGGTTGGCGTTCGCCGCCAAGTACGCCGAACGCAACATCCTGTTCTCCGGCGCCATCGGGGCGGACTCGAAGATCATCTTCAACCGCGACCCCAAATCTCGGGTCGAGCACGTCGCCCCCTGGCTGACCACCGACACCAACCCCTACCCGGCCGTCGTCGATGGGCGGATCACCTGGATCGTCGACGCCTATACCACCCTCGAGCACTACCCCTACGCACAGTCCGGAGCGCTGACCGAGCCGGCGATCACCGACACCGGGCGCCCGCTGCCCCGGCAGGAGATCTCGTACGTGCGCAACTCGGTCAAGGCCACCGTCGACGCCTACGACGGCACCGTCACCCTCTACCAGATCGACCGGGAGGACCCGGTCCTGGCCGCGTGGATGAGCGTGTTCCCCGGAACCGTCAGGCCCGGCGAAGCGATCTCCGACGAACTGCGCGCTCATCTCCGCTACCCCGAGGACTTGTTCCGGATCCAGCGCCAGCTGCTGGCGAAATACCACGTCAACGATCCGCGGGAATTCTTCACCAACAACGCCTTCTGGTCGGTGCCGTCGGATCCGACCTCGGACAGCACGGGGCAACAACCCCCGTACTACATCCTGGTCGGCGACCCGGAGACGACGCAGCCGTCGTTCCGGCTCGCTAGCGCCATGGTCGGATTCAACCGTGAATTCCTCTCCGCCTACCTGTCGGTGCGCTCGGATCCCGACGGATACGGAACGATCGAAATCCTGCAGCTACCGACCGACACCCTGACCCAAGGCCCGCAACAGATACAGAACTCGATGATCTCCGACACCCGGGTGGCCTCCGAACGCACCTTGCTCGAGCGGTCGAACCGCATCCACTACGGCAACCTGCTCACCTTGCCGATCGCCGACGGCGGCGTCCTCTACATCGAACCGCTGTTCACCGAGCGACTGTCCACCACCGCCGAGGGCTCGACCTTCCCGCAGCTGGCCCGGGTACTGGCCAGCTACCGCGAACCCGGCACCGGCGGTGTCCGGGTCGGGTACGCCCCCACCCTCGCCGAAGCCCTCGACCAGGTCTTCGGTCCCGGCACCGGCCGCGCCGCCACCGCCCCCGGCGGCGACGCCGCCACCGCACCCCCACCAGCGCCCGAGGCCAGCCCCGGACCTCCGATTCCCGAGGTCGTGCCTCCGGAGTCAGTGCCGGAGGAGTTGACCGGCGCGGTCCTCGAACTGAACGCCGCCCTGACCAACCTGCGCGCCGCCCAGCACACCGGCGACTTCACCGCCTACGGCACCGCCCTCGACCGCCTCCAACGCGCCATCGACGGCTACCTCGCCGCCGGCGGCAACCTCAACTGAGGCCGAACACCGTCGCCGACACGCCCGATGTGCGCACCAACGATAGTGTTTCGCCGCTCGGCGATCAGGGAATCAGGGACAGGTAGACAATCGCGGCCAGGAGCACGAGCTGCACTCCGCCGTGGCGAGCGGTGGCGCGGCGGGGAACCACGGTGAGCACCCCGACGGCGACGGTCAGCGCCAGCACCACCAACTGCGCGGGCTCGAGGCCGAGCACCACCGGTCCGTCGAGCCAGACCTGAAGGCGATTTCGTCCGGCCGCCCGCACCGCAGTGAGCGTCGCAGGGAGCAGCACCAGCAGCGCGATCACTCCGCCCACCACCGAGCCGTCCGGCTGTTTGACGGCGAGGTGGCCGGCGCTCGCCGGTCAGCAGGGTGCCATCAGTGGCCGTCACGATATCCCACGGATGATCGAGCGCGCCGATTTCGGTCTCGACATCGAGGGGCGGGGAAAGGGTGCGGGGTCCGGGGGCGGTGCTCCGCACGCCGACCCGGCTGCGCAGCAGACCAGGCCGATCGCCCATTGCGAAAACCTGCGTGGTCTCCTCCGCCCTCGGATGAGGCGCGAGGGTGATGACGGCGATGTGCGCGCTCGGAGCACTACCTGATCATCGCACGACGTGCCGTCACTCGAGAACGATCTGGAAACGAAACAGTCTGACAAATAAGAAGATTGGGGTAAAGGCGCCGGAATGGACCCCACCGGTCCAGGCCGCCCATGGCTGACCGATTGGGTCCATCGCCCGTGTGGCGGCGTCCGACGGAAAATCGATTCGGCGTCGGCGTGCTCCGTACGGGCACACCCGCCCAATCTCGGTTGGGCGGACTCTCGCCTCGGTCTCGAAGGTCTGAGATCGCGATTTGCCGCTGCGTCGTGCGACTGGTTGGACGCTATCGCGATCCAAGGTAGAGCGCAAGCAAGGAGGCTCGGTTTCGGAACGACCGCCCCGCGCCCCGCCGGATCGACGCACCGAACGGAATGCGGGGACGGGCTTCGTCGGGCAACCTCTGGGGCGGCTTGAAGACCAGCGGCACCGGACGCGAACTCGGCTGGGCCGGAATCGAAGCCAACACCGAGGAGAAGGTCGTCACCATCATCCTGTAGCTTGCGGATCCTTCCCAACCGCGGACCGCGCCTCCTACCGAAGAGCAATACCAACACTTTGCAGGATCGTCGCCGGTCCGCCCCTCTTCGCCGACTATTTTCTAGGCGAACACCCAAGGCGCGTCAGATTCTATCGACGCATCGGGACTCGTAGAAGTTGGGCCCGTAGGCGTTCAACGGGAGCGTGGGTGCAGGCGGCCGCCGCGAGACTCGGCCAGCAGGATCGGCCGGTGCACGGTCTGCTGGGTGGCCGTTTCGGATTCGTTGTGCGCGAGGAGCTGTCGACGGATCGAGGCCTGATCTTCGGGGGAGGCGATCGCAGTGGCGCGCGCGTACGCCAGAATCGCTTCGTAGGTCGTCTCCGACAGTGAACTGAGAGGTGGAAGGATTCCCCCGTCCGCACTTGTGCGATAACGCTGTTCGAGGTCTCCGTCGTCTCGGAACCCTTGGAAGTAGCCGAATGCGGCCCATACCCCGTCGGCGTCGGAGTTGCCGATGAGTTGTTGGGTGGCCTCGTCGAGAACGAGGGCGAACGTGCGGGTGGTGGCCCGCAACCCGTGGTGGGAGCACTGCCGTTCGAAGAAGACCTCGTCGTGGCCGACGAGCGAGGACAGGATCAACTCGGTGCCCGAGCGCTCGATCGCTTCGATGACCTGCGCGAAGCCCGTGGTCCCGAGGGGTTGGTAGGTCTCGCCGACGACCGAGCCCCCGGCCTCGGCGACCACGCGCCGCGCAGCCCAATGCGCCCCGTACGACCACGAGTAACGCTGGCCCACGAAAAACCAGTGACAAGAACCTGTCTCGGCCATCAAGGCAGGGACTCCCGCGCGCAGCTGCGCAAGAGGTCGTTCACCCAGTCGGACAACACCCGTGCCGAGTCTGCCGCCTTCGTTGAGGACTGTGTGGACCAACAACACGCCGGTATTCCGCAATGCCGACGCGGCAGCGTTGAACGTCGCGGAGGTCACGCACGCGAACACGACGCGGCACCCGCTGCGCATCAGCCGCATCGCTGCGACGGTACCGACGACCGAGTTCGACGCATCGTCAGCCACAACCAGGTCCACGAGAACCCCACCGATACCGCCGTCAGCGTTGACTTCCTCGACCGCGAGCATTGCCAGCGCCTCGGTTGCCTGGGCAAACACCGCCGCCGACCCCGATTTACTCACAAGCAGACCGATCCGGTGCCGATCAGCACGCGGTCGCTCCGGCGGCGCATACCCGCGCTTGTGCGCGAGCCAGGTCAAGCCATCCTGATCCAGGCTCGACTCGACAACAACCCGGGTCCCGACTCCGTCAGGAAAAAATCGGACCACCAGACGGCCGCGCCATGGCTGGTGGTGAACAATCAGAACCGAACGGTGACGCTTGACGCCGGCGACATGGCCCAACAGGGTGATCGGCGCCCCCGCAAGGCCCTCCTGTCCAGTGTCGCCCACTGGCAACGAGATCGACACCGCCGCCCCAACCGTCAACTGCTCGCACTCGAGCTCGAGCAACCCGCCTGCCTCGAACCTCTCGAAAGTCCGTGCAGGCGGGTCGGGGGTGACAATTTGTGCGGTCACAGATAAACCGGCCACGTGCATTACCGCCTGAGAACGAGGTCGCCGGTCCGATCATGCCCGGCGACGTACCGATCCGCCTTCGGGATCGACCACCGGCGGGGTTGACGAGTCGCCGGTCATTGCGCCAGCGTCCAGAGCACGCTCGAGAACATCACGAAGAAACTGCAGAGCATCATTGGCCGGTCCTGCCGGGTCGATCGAATACAGGCGATGACGTCCCTGGCGCCGCTCGAGCACAACTCCGGACATGCGGAGTGCTCTCAAGTGCGTGGACACCGTGGTGCGTCCCACCGTCGATATCTGGTCGCTGATGAAGCCGGCGCTGCACTCCCCATGAGAGGCGAGTGTGTCCAAGATCTGGCGCCGGACCTGATCGGCCAGCACGGCAAACGCCAACTCTTCGTTCCGCTGAGTAGTCACTGCCTCCGGACCACGCTTTCCTGCAACCAAAAGCCGATATGTCAACAAGGGTCAACATATCGCAGGTGTCCCGGAAAGCAAAGCCTTGGCTCCAGCGGTGCCGATCGGGTATCGCCGATCGGCACCGCATACGGTGGTCAGCGGCCGCATTGCGAGGAACACCAGCCGGAACGTGCAGCGGTCCTAGTTCTTGACTGGGTGGGCGTCGCGCATCATGCCGGTCTGGGGGTGGCAGTTGATGTATTCGTAGAGTTGGTCGCTGGTGTCGAACACCGAGACCTCGTGATAGAGCCGCAGTTTGTCCAGGCCGGCAGCGACCTTGAAGAAGGTGGTGAAGATTCGCAGGTGGGTCGGATGGGATTCTGACCAGCGCTCGAGTTTGTCGAGCGAACTCCAGTGGCCGATGTTGTAGCTCAGATCGAGGAAGTTCCCTTCCATGTCGATGTTGCGGACAAACCGGTTGCTGTAGCAGCCCACCGATTCGCCGTTGTCGCGGAGAAAGTCCATGCCCTGCTGCAGGGTGGGGAGGATCTCGTCGAGATACAGGGCACGTTCTTCGGATTCGGCGTCTTTCCAATCCTGTCCGGACCGGATCAGGGTGATGTTGTCGTGGCCCTGGACGACTACCCGGCCACCCGCGGCAGGATTGCCGCTGATCACCCGCAGTTCGCCCGAGGGCTGCATCCAGTCAGTTTGGGACAGCGGGAAACGTTCGCGCATCGAACCCCAGTAGCCGTGTTCGTTGATGTCGCCGCTGATCCCATCCATGACAGCACCGACACCAGGGAGGCGGTCCTGGAAGGCGTACAGCGTTTCGAATTGCTCGGCCCGCGGGGCTACGATCTCACGGAAGTAGCCGAGTCCCTCCGCTAGTCGTTCGTCCGATGCCCACCAGTCGGCCACAGCCGGGTGTTGGAGCCAACGGGTGTGGGAGGCAATATCTTTCCAGTATCCCACGATCATCAGATTCTGGTAGCCCTGATTGTCCTCGTGATGGGTCAGGTCATGGTGCAGCGGTCCGTCGTCCAGATCGAAGCTGGCCACAATCTCGCGCATGGCCGCAAGCGCGGCCGGGCGCTGCTCCTCCCCGCGGAACTGCACGCCGAAGTACGCCATCGCGACCTGCTGCAAGCTCTCGTCGGCGCGTCCCACCCACATGGGGAATGGAGGTTGGTAGTCATCGGGCACACGCCGGGTCAACGTTCGCGGGCATGTGAGGTGGCTGCTGATTGCAGATTCCATGAGGACTCCTGATTCATCGAGTTGGGGCTTGCCGACAACGTTCGGCAACTCGGATAGATCGAAGCTACCTTTCGGCACCGGTGTGTATTTGACTGCGCGCGACAGATAGTTGGACGATGAGCGACAGTCGGCGAAGGAACCCGTGGGCCTGGCCGGCGAGCGCGCCGAGACGCGCCGCGACGGAGTAGGACCCGAACCACTCATATGGGTTCAGGGTCCCGTTCGTCGGGGAGCGGGGGACGCGTCAGCGGAGCGAGAGGTGCCGCGACGACTGCGGACGGTACGTGACGGTCGGGTAGCCGGTGACAGGATCGACGGTGACCGCCGCCCGCACCCGGTACACCTGCTCGACGAGGGCCTCGGTGATCACCTCGGCGGGACTGCCGGCGGCGACGATGCGGCCGACCTCCAGCACCACCACGCGGTCGCAGAACATCGCGGCCAGGTTGAGGTCGTGCAGGGCAATGTAACTGGTGAGGGGAAGTTCCGCGACCAGGGACAGGATGTCGAGCTGATGCTGGATGTCCAGGTGGTTGGTCGGTTCGTCGAGCAGCAGTTCGTCCGGTTCCTGCGCGAGCGCCCGCGCGATCTGGGCGCGCTGCCGCTCCCCGCCGGACAGGGTGTGCCACAGTCGGTGCGACTTCGACGTCATGCCGGTGTGCTCGAGCGCCCGCTCGACGGCCGAGGCGTCCGCCGACTCGTCGCCGCCGAAGACCCCGCGGTGCGGTATCCGGCCGAGCCGGACCACGTCGAGCACGGTGATGTCGACCTCGGTGTCGGAATGCTGATCGACCATCGCCACCCGGCGAGCGACCTGCCGTCGTCGGAGGGTCCTGACCTCGGCGCCGTCGAGGAGGACACTGCCGGAGCCCGGTTCGGCGATCCCGCTGAGCAGTCGCAGGAGCGAGGACTTGCCCGAGCCGTTGGGGCCGAGCAGTCCGATGGTCTCGCCGACCGCGGGGTCCACGGACACTCCGTCGAGCACGAGGTGTCCGCCGCGGCTCCAGCCGAGGTTCTTCGCGTGCAGCGTCATCGGCTGGTCCTCATGCGGAAGAGGATGACGGCGAAGGCCGGAACGCCGATCAGTGCGGTGACGACGCCGACCGGAACCTCTTGCGGTGCAAACACGGTGCGGGCGATCGCGTCCACCCACACCATGAAGACGGCGCCGACCACGGCGGTGGTGGGGAGCAGCCGGCTGTGCCGGGGACCGACGAGGAACCGTGCGGCGTGCGGCAGGACCAGTCCGACGAATCCGATCGCGCCTGCGGCGCTCACCAGGGCGGCGGTGACGAGTGCGGTGATGGTCAGCAAGAGGATCCGGATCCACCGCACAGACACGCCGAGTGCGGCCGCCGCAGTGTTCCCGAACGTGAAGGCGTCCAGCGCGGACGACTGGGTCAGGCACACCAGCAGTCCTACGAGAGTGACTGCCCCGCAGAGGGTGACGTCGGCCCAATCGGCACCGGAGAGCGAGCCGAGCAGCCAGAACAGCACCCCGCGGGTCTGTTCGGCGTCCGCGGACGAGATCACGATGAACGACGTCAACGCGGAGAACAGCTGGGTCCCGGCCACTCCCGCGAGCACCACTCGGGACGTGCCACCGCCTGCGCCGGCAGCGAGCAGCATCACCAGGACGAACGAGATCACCGCGCCCGCGAACGCTCCCGCCGACAGCGACACCGCGCCGGCGCCGAGACCGAGGACCGCGATCAGCACCGCCCCGGTGGACGCCCCCGACGAGATGCCGAGGACGAACGGGTCGGCGAGCGGATTGCGCAGCAGCGACTGCATGATCGCCCCGCACAGCGCCAGTCCCGCGCCGCAGACGGCGGCGAGGAGGGTGCGGGGCAGTCTCAGTTCCCAGACGATGCCCTCTTTGATGCGGCTGATGTCGGCGTTCCCGAATCCGAGGCGCTCGAACACGACCGCGTAGACGTCACCGACGGACAGGCCGGCGGGTCCGATGGTGATGACGACGGCGATCGACGCCGCCAGCACCGCGAAGCCGCCGAGCAGGCATGCCCCGAGCAGCGGCCGGGAGTCGAACCGTGTGGCCACCACGGTCAGTTCGCCAGTCCCCACTGCTTCAGCGCGGCTGC
Source organism: Rhodococcus sp. T2V (assembly GCF_029269925.1). Lineage (NCBI taxonomy): Bacteria > Bacillati > Actinomycetota > Actinomycetes > Mycobacteriales > Nocardiaceae > Rhodococcus > Rhodococcus sp. T2V. The sequence goes on along the minus strand of NZ_JARJBD010000018.1, from coordinate 82,781 downwards.
TGTCTTCTCGACGCCGTCGATGGTGCGGATCGACGGGTTCAGGTCGGCGCCGTTGACGACGATGTACCGCTTGTCGCGGACGGCGTTGAGCCGCTGGGTGACCGGATTCGATTCGAGGAACGCGATCTTGCTGGCGAGGGCGTCGCCGTCGATGCTGCGGCGGCTCAGGTCCGCGAGGACCAGAGCGGTCGGGTCGCGGTCGAGGACGCTCTCCCAGCTGACCTGGGGCCATTCGTTGGTGGTGTCGGCGAAGATGTTCTCGGCGCCGACGGAGTTGGTGATGATGCCGGAGGATCCGCAGCAGCCGGCCATGTACGGGGTGTTGGTGTCGGCGAACCAGTACGCGAGAGACACTCCGGAGGCCTCGACCTCACGCGAGGCGGCGTCGAACCGCTGCTGCAGTTCCGCGACGAACTGCTCGCCGCGGTCGCGGACGTCGAAGATGGCGGCGAGTTCGCGGATCTCCTCGTAGGCGGTGTCGATGCGCAGCGGTTCGGTGCGCGCTCCGTCGGCGTTGACGCTCTCGTCCGTCTTGCCTTCGCAATCGGTCGGCGACAGGTAGGTGGGGACACCCAGTTGGTCGAACTGGTCGCGATCGGCGACACCGCCAGGCCCGAGGGTGCCGCCGAACGAGGCCGTCACGAAGTCGGGTTCGGTGTCGAGGACCACCTCGAAGGACGGTTTGTTGTCGGCGAGTCGGGGAACCTTCGCGTTGTCGGCGGCCAGGTTGTCGCGGACGGGGTCGGTCCAGGTGGCGGTTCCCACCAGGCGGTCCGCCAGGCCGAGGGACAGCAGGATCTCGGTCGAGCCCTGATTGAGCGACACCGCCCGCTGGGGCGGGGCGTCGATGGTAACCGTGTGGCCGCAGTTCTCCAGGGTCATCGGGTAGCGGGAGGAATCCGAGGCGGCGGTCTCCTCGGTGGCGGGGGAGTCGCCGGCCGACGAACAACCGGAGACGAGCAGCACGGATGCCGCGGAAAGGATGGCAGCAGTCTGCCGGAACGAGATGCGCATGGCGCGGGAACTCCTTGGATCAGGGCCCAGGGCCCAGGGGCCAGGGTCCCGGAGGGCCCGTTGCTGTGTCGCGGTGAGTTCGCCAGTGAATCAGACTCAATGTTGGTCATCACAATTCGAGCGATTGCGACCGATCGGACAGGTTATGCAGGCCCATGTCTGCGGCCGCGGTCCACGGTCCGTCCGACCATGGTGATTGATTCGATGCCTTCTTGCAGGACGGGGTGCGGAGTCTGGGCTATCTACACGAGGTAGCTCTGCCGCCGTGATCATCGACGTACCTGCGCTCGTGGTGTGTATCCGCCAACTGTGCGAGCAGTTCCATTGACCGCATCTCGGCCCGTGCCACGGCGATTCTGCTGACAACGTCCTTCAGCCCAGTCGACCAACGGTGGGGACGCAGCAGCATTCCGAAGAGAGCGATGACAGCGTCGAGCAACAAGAACGGCATGATATTTCTCCGCATCCGGGCCCCGGCCGGGCAAGTCCGGACGATGACGATGGACCTCGAGAATCGCCACAAGTGCGAATGAGGGAAATTGCCACCTAGCATGAGGAATCGGTAGGCAGGACTGGACAAAGGGGTGGTTCGGCCCGCACCGATGTGTGATCGACGCGGGCCGAACCGTGATCGTCGAGGCTGCTCGACGGGCCGTGCGGGTCAGCTGGTCAGCGCGGGTGCAATCGCGACTGGTTCCCGGTGTGCCTCGTGGTGATTGGCGTTGCGAGGCGTGGCCAGCACTGTTCTTGTCCGTTCATCGAGGGCGCTGTCCGAGAGTGCACCTTTGTCGGCGAGCACGGCCTCGAGCGCGACGAGCCAGTGTTCGTAGTAGCTCCACGGTTCGGAACCTTGGCCGTTTTCCCATCGCCGGATCGACTCGACGAGCGAGAGCTGGAATTCGGACCACGCGTAGTGACCATTGTCGTAGGCAGCCACGGCCATCGCGAAGGCCCGCAACTCCCAGGGCTGCTCGAACGGCTGATCACCCGCGTCGGGCAGACCACAGACCAGGTCCTCGATGCGGCGCCGGGCCTCGTCGAGTTCGGTGGTGTCCTGGTGCACCGGGGCGCTCATGAGACCGGAGCGGCGACGGGGCCGACGCCGATCATCGAGTCCCGGGTCACCAGTGCCGCGAGCTGGTCGACGCTCAGCCCGTCGGTGCCGGCCGGACGTTGCGGCAGCACCCAGTACCGCAGTTCGGAGCTCGAGTCCCACACCCGGATCTCCACCGAGTCCGGCACCGTGAATCCGAAGTCCTCGGCGAGTAGCTTGCGGGGCTCGCGCACGATCCGCGCCCGGAAGGGCGGTGCCTTGTACCAGTTGGGCGGCAGACCGAGCACCGGCCACGGGTAGCAGGAGCAGAGGGTGCACACGATCACGTTGTGCACGGTGTCGGTGTTCTCGACGACGATCATGTCCTCGCCCTGCAGGCCACCGATGCCCAGTTCGCCGCAGGCAGCGGTGGCGTCGGCGAGCAGGCGAGCCTTGAACTCGGGATCGGCCCATGCCCGCGCCACGACCTTGGCGCCGAGCTGCGGCCCGACCTCGTTCTCGTAGACCTCCGCCAGCCGGTCCACCGCGGCGGTGGTCAGGACGCCCTTCTCGATCAACACCGCTTCGAGGGCCTTGACCCGGGCGGTGATCTCCTCCTGCGTGCGCAGGCGAGTGTCGGTTACGGCCATGTTCACTCCTTGGTTTCGGTGGTGACGAGGGTCAGATACGGCTCCCAGACGTCGAAGTAGACGACGCTGTTGGGATCGCCCGTCTCCTCGCCCCAGAGCTCACGCGCGGTAAAGCGGACGGTGTAAACGTGTTCGGGGGCGTCGGGGCCGCCGTTGCCGGCGCTGTCGGGATAGATGAAGGTGCCGTGTGCGCCGGTGATCACACCGGTGCGGCCACGGACGTAGCGTGCCCGGCGGGTGTGGCCGGTGGGGCTGTCGGCGGCGATGGTGACGGTGTCACCGACCGAGAACGCGGCGACCTTGTCCGATTCCCGGACGGCCGGTGCCCCGCCGGTGACGGCGGCGTCGACGAACGTGAGCAGCTCGGGGTCCTCACGCTGCGGCAGTGGGGCGTTCGGGTTGTCCAGGTAGAACTGGGTGAGCCGGTCGAGTTCGGCCGGGTCGATGACGCCGGCCTTTTCCCCGGCGTGCTCTGCGACGTGCGCCCAGTGCTCGTAGTAGTTGGACAGTAGGTACTCGGCCGGGTCCATCTGCTCGATGCCGTGCCGGAAACTGTCGACGTTGAACAGTCCGGCACGGAAGCAGCTGGCGAAGAGGGAGAACGCGATCTTCTCCCATTCGGCGCGGAAGACCGGTTCGTCGTCCTCGGTCACCACCGGGCCGAGACCGTCCGTGCCGCCGAGATCGAATACTCCGTTCATGCGAAACTCCTTGCGGTCGCGGCGACCGGTGGCGTGGGGAACGCGCCGACCGCCTGTTCGTAGGTGTGTGCCACGCGTAGAACCGTGGCGTCGTCGAAACGCTTGCCGATGATCATCAGACCGGTCGGCAAGCCGCCGACCAGATCGGCAGGGACCGAGCACGCCGGGTGCCCGGTGACGTCGAAGGGGGCGGTGTTGCCCACCATCGACAGCGCGACGTGCAGGTAGTCACCCAGGCTGGCATCGGCCGGAGGGATCTCTTGAGCGGTGTAGGGGACGGTGGGCATGACCAGGACGTCGTAGCGGGCGAGCGCGGCGTCGTAGGCGGCGCGCAACTCGGGCACGAGCTGGCGGGCCATTGCGTAGTACTTCCCGCCGCCGACCTCGAAGGTGTAGCGGCCCGACAACCCGACCAGCTTGACGGTCTTGGACAGCTCGTGGCCGCGCTCGAGGCGCTGGGCGGCGAAGTGCGCGACCAACTCGGGGTCGTAGAAGCCGTCGGTGTTCATCCCGTAGGCGTTGCCGTCGAGCATCTGGTAGGCCGCGCCCTCGGTCGCGATCACGTTCCACACGTGCATGGCATCGAGATGCCAGGGAATCGACACCTCCTCCGCCGCGAGTCCGGCACCGCGCAGGACATCGACCGCGGCCCGGACGGCGGCATCGACGTCCGGATCGGACACGGGCGTGCCGAAGCCTTCGGCCACGACACCCACCCGTAGCCCGGACGCCGGTTCGGCGATCGCGGACACGTAGTCCACGACCTCGATCCCGGTGGGCTGGCGGGGATCGGCTCCGTCGGGACCGGCCAACACACCCAGCATGAGGGCCGCATCGGCGACGGTGCGGGTGATCGGGCCGAGATGATCGATGGTCCGTTCGATGGGAAACGCCCCGGTGTAGGGCACCAGCCCATGCGTCGGCTTGTGCCCAACGATCCCGCAGAACGCCGCAGGAATGCGGATGGAGCCACCCTGGTCCCCGCCGACCGCCAGATCGACTTCGCCACTGGCGACGAGTGCGCCACTACCACTGGAGGATCCACCGGAATTGCGCGTCGGATCCCACGGGTTGCGGACCGGCCCCGGCTGCGACGTGAAACTCGCCCCGGAGAAACACAGGTCCTCACACACCGACTTGCCGGCGATCGTCGCACCGGCATCGAGCAGACGGCTCACCACCGTCGCATCGTGACGGGGGACGAAACCCTCCACGGTGCGGGATCCGTTCATCATCGGCACGCCGGCGACGGCGACGTTGTCCTTGACCGCCACCGTTTTGCCGGCCAGCGGGCCGTCCGGCGCGCCGGTGGTCTCGGTGGTGACGTACCAGGCGCCCAGTCGGTTGCGTTCCGGGGTGGGCACGTTCCAGGTCCGCTGCGGCGCCGGTGATACCGAGCGTAGATAGAGCTCTTCGACCGCATGAGATGCGGCGAGGGTGGCCTCGACCGCGGGAGCGAACTCCTCGAGATCCGCAGCGGACAGGCCGAACCGGCAATGCTGGTCAAGCTCGGCCAGGCGTGCGGAGTCGGGTGGGGGCAATGTGGACATGTACCGATGTCTCCTTCGGTTAGACCGCGGCGCCCGCGGGGACGCGGTCGAGCACGGTCAAGAACCCAGTGCGGTTGTGGCAGTTGATGTACTCGGCGGTGGAATGGTCCCGGCTTATTACCGCGGTCTCGCGGTAGTAGCCGACCGGCCCGGTCGACAGCCGTGAAGCCCAGAACATCTCGACGCTCTCCTGTGCGGCCCACCGGTGATAGTCGTCCGGACAGAACCAGTACGCCCTCAGCGTGGCGTTGGCGAATCCGAAGGTATCGATGAATTGGCCTCGATCGAGAACCGTCGGACGCGGATCATGGTCGAACAGCCCCAGCATGTCGTCGGCCGCTGCGTTCGCCTGTTCCAGGCTTGCTGCCTGCACACCGAACTGGGCGAACAGAACCTCCGTTACACCCTCGGGATAGGTGATCGACCACCTATCGAACCGCGGCGCGTTGGCGGTGATGCGGATATCACGTGGCATCGCAGCGCAGCCTCCAACACAGATCGTCAATCAGTCAGGGAGGTCCCCTGGACCGTCCGGAGATTCCGGCGTACTCGAACGGTAGGCGCTTCCAACGCGCCGTGTTTGACGCTCAGCGACAGCACTCTTTGCACTCTGCGACAGGGTCATCGCGGGGTGTTGCCGTCACCTGATAATCGAAGAGAAGAGCCGGTGTGAGGCGCGAGGGCGGGCGCTGTTGACCACCCCGCCTCGCCAGCGCTCTCGCTAGGCTGGGCGGCACTGAGATGGGAATGGAGGGCCCAATGTCTGCGCAAAAGGCGTTCGATGCGATCGCGGACCCGGTGCGCCGCGAAATTCTCCGCCTTCTCGTCGACCACGACGAATGCAGCGTGAGTCAACTCGCCGGGAGTATTCGCAGTGTCGGGCGCACCGGCGTGTCCACCCATCTGCGGGTGTTGCGTACAGCGGGCCTGGTCACGGAACGGAAGGCGGGCCGATTCCGGCTCTATTCGGTCGATGCGACCGGACCCGCGCGGGACGTGCTCGTGGAGATGCACGACTTGTTCCGGGACTTTCCCGCCGGCTCCGGACGGAGCACCACGGACCGTGTGCCCGCCGGTTCCCGTCGAGTCCGGTCCGAATGAGTCACCCCCCCAACGTCTCCACACCACGACGTGGCCATACTGTTTCGTGCACGTAAATAAGTCAGTACTCATTGACATGTCGTTCCTGTCCTCCTAGCGTGGGGTTCACGCGAGGAGAAGGAGCTGTTCATGTCGTTGTTGCCGCCGCCCGATGGTGACCTCGTGGACAGTGCCTGTCCGGATTGCCGCTCCGCGGACACGCACGCGCTGCCGCCTTTCCCGCAGCCCGCGACGGCGACACCGCAACATCGCTGCGAGATAGTGCGGACCACCGCGCTCGGCACCTGGATCGACACGATCCGCGACACGTTCGTGGCACTGGACATCGCGCCAGCCGAGCAGGAGCGCTTCACCGGCACGGTGCACACCCGTCACTTCGCGCACCTCGTGGCGGCCGACGTTACGGCGACATCCCAATCCTTCCGCAGAACGTCGAGGCTGACCAACCTGCACCCACTCGAGTTGATGCAGATCGGCATGGTGGTCGCCGGCGAGGGACAGCTCATCCAGGACGGACGCACCTGCACCCTCGGCCCCGGAGATTTCGCCCTCTACGAGAGTTCGCGACCGTTCACATGGAATCTGCGTCCAGAGTGGCATCTGCGTGTGTTCACCTGGCCGCGCGCCGCGGTGTCGCTCACCGAGAGCCAGTCGCAGGAGTTGACCGCCCGGACCGTCAGGTCCACTTCGCCTGTGGGGCAATTGCTGTCACCGATGCTGTCGAAGCTCCTGGCCGCAGAAGGAGGCGTTTCGTCGGCGGGTGCCGCAGGCCTGGCCGGTGGCCTCGCGGATCTCGCCATCACGGCGGCGCAAGAGGAATATCACTCCGAAGATCCGGATGCCGGTGCGCGGGACCTGTATCTGAGCATGGTCAGGTACATCGGACAGCACCTGGACGACCCGGACCTGTCCCCATCCGGCATCGCGCAGGCATTTTTCGTCTCCACCAGAACCGTGCACCGAGTGTTCGCACGCTTCGACGCGACTGCCGCTGCCACAATCCGTGAACACCGGCTCGAGGCCTGCCGCCAGGCGATGGTGGCCCCACGTAACACGCCCCGATCCTTGACCGACATTGTTACCCACTTCGGGTTCGTCGATCTGTCGGTCTTCAGTAGGGCGTTCACGGCGACCTACGGCATCAGTCCTAGCCGGTACCGCGAACAACACCGATGATCGAGGCCCGATAGTCGATTCGCCGAGCGCCGGCACGTCAGCAGTCACACCGATGCTTCTGATGGGCGTTGCACATTCACCGCATCCGTTCACGCTTCGCGGATCGTGCCGAACGGTGGCTGGACGAGTCGCTGATCGCCCGTGAAGCGGACGATGGCGCGGAAAGCAAAAGTGACTGTCGCTGAGGGCCAAGCACAATGCATCGGCGGCTTCTATCCTTCGATGACGCCCGAAGATCGAAATGGTTCAGCGCCTGCCCTGAATCACCAGCGGACTGCAAAGTAGTCCGAAGTGCCACAACATATCCGATCCGTCGATGCGATTCAGGCTGAGAGGCACCCGGGACCAGACGCCGACAGCCGTATCCACCCTCGCGGCCAGCGAACTATCGCTGTAGAGACAAAGGACAACCATGGCGTCCGTAGCCCACTCGTTCACCACCCGATGGACCAGCGCCGAGCGATCGCGCCTCGCCGCGATCGTTGCGGCCATCGCCGTCCTGCACGTCCTTGGGTGGAGTCTCTACCTCTGGCAGAGTGAAAGCCTCGCGGCCGCCAGTGGCTTCGCCGGAGCAGGGACCCTCGCCTACATCCTCGGCATGCGGCACGCCTTCGACGCCGATCACATCGCCGCGATCGACGACACCACACGGCTGATGCTCGTGCGCGGACGACGGCCCGTCGGTGTCGGTTTCTTCTTCGCGATGGGCCACAGCGCCGTCGTGCTGGTGCTCGCCGTTCTCGTCGCCGTCGCCGGGGCCAACCTCAGCGATACCAGCCTCGATGGGATACGCAGCGTCGGCGGCACCATATCGATCCTGGTCGCGATCGGCTTCATCGCCCTTGTTGCCGTGCTCAACGCCGTCGTGTTGACCGGGCTGACCCGCCTGTGGCGCCAATATCGCCTCGGCGCTCTTCGCGCCGAACAGATCGACCTGCAACTGCTGAACCGAGGTCTGGTCAACCGTGTTCTCGGCTCCCGCGCACGCAACCTGATCAGGTCTTCCTGGCACATGGCGCCACTCGGCTTCCTCTTCGGGCTCGGTCTCGAGACCGCCAGCGAAGTCACCCTGCTGGCACTGTCTGCGACGACCGCGGTCAACGGCGGCATGTCGTTTGCCGCTGTCCTGACCCTGCCGCTGCTGTTCGCGGCCGGCATGTCGATGATGGACACAGCCGACAGCCTGCTCATGACCCGGGCATATTCGTGGGCCTACCGCAGCCCTGGCCGCCGCTTGTACTACAACCTGGCCACCACCGCGATGACCGTCGTCATCGGACTGTTCGTGGCCTCGGTCTACCTCGCCGGAGCACTCACCGACCACTTCGGAGTAACCATCGGCTGGATCGGCTGGTACGGCGCCCTCGCCGATCACTTCGAACTGTTCGGATACGTCATTGTCGGTCTCTTTGTTGCGTCCTGGCTGGGCGCGGTGCTGCTCTGGAAGCTGCACTACCACAAAGCCGAAGCCGAGCGCGCTCCCGATCCAACCGTGTCAGCCTTCTGACAAGGAGCGCACCGGACCACCACTGAGAGTGCCGCTGACCGCACGATGCCCACCCATCGGACCAACCAAACTTCCCACGGGATCGAGAGTTGCTGTACACCCATAAAGACATCCTGGGCGCCCAGGTCATCGGGGTGCCGGGGCGCGAACCGCCCGCCTCGTCGCAGCCGATCCCTCACTCACGGCGCCCAACCCCGATTCCCGGGGTCCGGCGCCGAATGGTCCGAGATGACCTGGCGGAGAGCGCAGGATCGCCGACCGGCGAGATGCTGGCCTGGCGATGTGGACCGGCCACCGCCGCCACCGTTCGGTAGCGCCTGCGTGACAACTCCCGACGTCTGCGACGTCCACGCGATCAGACTCAGTCATGCGGTACCCAATCTGCCCCAAGGATCTTGCCACCGCCGTCGTGATCGGCGCTGCGGATGCAGAATTACCCGCTGCGGATGAGAATCACGGACCGTGGTCAGACTGAACCGCGAACAGTGGCAGTCGTTCGTCCATTGCAGACGGTTGGAACTCGACGCGTGCCGGCTGCCCGGAATGGGTCGGAATATGCCCGGCGATCCACGAGTACACCCAGGGGCCGTCGTCGAGGGCGACGATGGCGATGGTGCGCGAGACGAGACTGTTCTGGGGGCCGTCCAGCTCGCGATGCATCACCTTGGACGACACGATGGACCCGATGCCACTGGAGGGCACCGATTCGAGATCGACGCCGTGGCAGGCCGTACACGCGGCAATCAAGGGCGCCAGTAATGTGCCACAGTTCCTGCATCGTTGGATCGACAGGGTGCCATCGCGGGTCATCGCGCCCGCCCCGCGCCGAGGCCGGTGCGCACAGACCTCATCGGCCCGAAATGGAGCGGATGGTCGAGAGGCCAACTGTCCGCATCCGCCACAGTGAATCGACAAGAAATCGGGTGGTGTGGGCGGACGTTGGCGGGCGGCGGGTCTGGTGCTGTTCTGCGCCAGGGTAGTTCCGCGGCATGTGCTGCTTGGAGCGGCGAAGTAGTTGGGCTGGGGTGTGTTCTGGTGGTGGGGGACATCGGACGCCTACATTGCGATGGTGATAGTGGGGTGTCCCGCTGATGAAGATGTCGGGCGGGACTGCTCGAGCGGCCGACGAGTACTTGGCTCGGTCCTCGGATATTGCGGCATTCCCCCGTGGATATGCCGCGGCGCGTTGTGAGGGTTCAGCTTCTATATTGCGCGAAAGTCTCCTTTCGGTCGGTCCCGCGTGACTAGCTGGTGGTTGAAGTGGTGGGTGTGGAATCGGCACGACCGGTCATCGGGGATGGCCGCCAGCGCCTGAGCTCATCGCTTCCCACCGGGCGGCCCCCATCGCATCGACGCGAACTACTCAACTTCGCACGGGGAGCACCGACTCACCTCGAGTTGCCCACTCGTCGCGAAACCTGACCACCAGTGAGCGGCTCCTCAGCCGCCGGATCCGTCTGTGACAGGGCCTCGTGTGCGGAGGGCGACCACCCTAGGTAGGAGCGGGTGAGCGCTGATGTGAGAAGGAAGTTGCCAAGCGCCCGCTTACCTACACCGGGCATAAGGATGCGGAGTACTGCGAGGAACGCATATACGAGAAGAGTGGGCATTTAGGTTTAGGGGCCTCGAGTTCAGGCAAATTTTCGGCGAGATTCCGAACTGGGGGATCTGGTCGTATCGATGTTCAGGTGGTGGTCGGTGGCCGGGTGCGGCGTCAGATCTTCGTGGTCATTGCCGTGCGCTTTCCTGTTTGCGGAGCAGGAAACGTTGTACCTTTCCGCTGGGTGTCTTGGGGAGGCTCGGCACGAAATGCACCCGCCGCGGGTAGGCGTGCGCGGCGAACTTTCGTTTGACGAGCGTCTGCAGCTCGGCCTCGAGTTCGTCGCCGCCGACCACGTCATGGCGGAGTACCACGAACGCCTCGAGCACCTCACCACGAAGCTCGTCGGGCAGTCCGACCACGGCGGCTTCGATGACGTCGTCGTGAAGCACCAGTACGCTTTCGACGTCGAACGGGCCGATTCGGTAGCCGGCCATGATGATGACGTCGTCGTCGCGAGAGGAGAAGAAGTAGTTCCCGTCTGAGTCGACCATCCCCGCGTCGCCGGTCAGGTACCAGCGGCCATCTTCTGTGTATCGCTGCGCCGTTTTCTCCGGGGCGTCGATGTAGCCGGGGAACCACAGCAGCGGGCTGTTGACGGTGTCGATCACCACGCGTCCCATCGTCCCCGAGGGAGCGAATTCGTCGGCGTCGTCGGCGAGAACCGCACAAACGAATCCCGGCAATGGCTTGCCCATTGACCCTGCCGGCACCTCGGTGGCGAGCGCATCGTGCCACGCGTTGGAGATGAACATGCCGTGTTCGGTTTGCCCGTAGTGATCGTGTACCTCGACTCCGAGAACCTCCTTCGACCAGCCCACCACGTCGGGGGTGAGCGGTTCGCCCGCGGACGATGCGCGCCGCAGACTGATTCCTGTGGGAACCGGCGTCGGGTCTGCGCGAAGGCTACGGTACACAGTGGGCGCGGCCGCGAAGTTCGTCACACCGAGTCGTTCGATGATCTGCCAGGTCAGCGGTGCGGAGAAGCCGGCATGCAGCAGGACGCTGCGCGTCCCGGATGCCAGGGGCGCCAGGATCGCGTAGTACAAGCCGTAGGCCCAGCCAGGGTCGGCGGCGTTCCAGAAGACGTCGTCCGGCCGGGCATCGAGCCCGAATTCCAGGTAGGCGTGGAACGACGCCAGGGCGCGCACCGGGACGGGCACACCCTTCGGAGTGCCCGTGGTTCCGCTGGTGAACAGTTGCACGAGCGGACCCTGGCCGCCCACGGCGACGGGGTTGCCGCGGGGGTCGTCCGGGGTGTACCCGGCGAGAAGGTCGTCCAGGCGTAACTGCGCCGGGTTCTCGGTGCTGTCGGCAGCGATTACCAACCATGGTGCGTCGGCGGGAATGTCGTCGCCGGGTTGGAGTTTGTCGAGCTGGTTGGCGTCGCTGATAACGATCTTCGCTTCGCTCGATTCCAATCGGAATCCGATGGCGGGCGGTGCGAAGGCGGTGAACAGCGGAACGTGAACCGCACCTCGTCGCCAGATGCCGAGCAATACGACCACCAGCTGGGCGGACTTGCTCATCAACGTTGCGATGCGATCGCCCGGTTCGATGCCCAGTTCGGCCAGGGCGGCAGCGAACTGCGCCGACTTCCGCCTCAAATCACCGTACGTCAGATCCGTTGTTGTCAGATCACTCTCGACGACGGTGAAGGCCACCTTGTCGTCGGGATGGCGGTCACACAGCAGCTCAGCGGCGCACGCCGCGGGAGTGTCGTACTGCGCCAGCAGTTGCTGGATGCGTTCGTCGGTGTCACTGGAAATGATTGTCTCTCCTTGATCGTCTTGTTCGTGCGCAGTGTGAGGGCCGAGCCCGAGACCATGTGCAGTCCTGGAAAGGGCCCGCACCACTCTGTAATCCCGGGTGGAACACCGCTCATGGACCCGACGTCACGCGACCTCTCGACTGGTTGGCCGGTCGGTAGTCGGCCACGGCGAACGCGGTTGCGGGATCCAACTGTGCAGACACGGATATCACCGGCGCGCCGTCCACGCACGTCCCGAGTGAATGTTCAACTCGCGTTTGAGGTCCCGGATGCGGGGCAGATCGGCTGGTGCAGGCCCCAGCGTAATCCGAAGCAGCTCCAGGTATCTCTGGCGCGTGGTGTTCGAGAAGTTCCGTGGCAGTGGAACCGCCGTAGGGCGACCACCGTATCGCGAATTCGGTCATCCACCTGCCCTCAGCTGTCAACGTTCCCGTCTTCAGCAGGATTTCGTATAGCTCACGGCAGCGCGCCAGCGTCCCCGGACCGAACACCTCTCCTATGGGCAAGCGCCTTTGCCGACCGTGTTTCTCGGCAAGGCATGGACGCTGGATGGTCGGCATCTGCCACCGGCGATCGGCCGTGTCAGCGGAAGTGCTGATCGCACCCGAAACGGCAGGAGCGGCACCCGTGGTCGTCGTGTTGTCGATGAGTTCCCTCTCGTCTCACGCTCCTCCACACAGAAGGGCGTCTCGGTGGAAAGCATTCGGTCCTTGGGAGCCGACTGAGTTTGCAATCCGTGCTCTGTCGATTCTTCCAGCGCGCCGTCGGCGTGTCTTGGCGCACAGCGACAGACGTTTTGGCATCGAGCGACATGTGCGGCAGGGGGAAGCGTGATCTGTCGATGGACTCCCGAGATGCGGCGCGGTCGAGCGGTGCCTCGGCTGCCTCGGCCGATTTCCTCGCGTTCGGCCGGTGCACCGGGCAGATGCCGTGGTCGACGACGTATGGCATCTGCCCGGGCGGTTACTTCTTGAGGATCACGGTTTTGGTTTCGGTGTATGCGTCGAGGACAGCGGTGCCGTGTTCGCGGCCCCACCCGGACTGCTTGTAACCGCCGAAGGGTAGGGCCGGGTCGAGGACGTGGTAGCTATTTATCCACACGGTGCCGGCCTTGAGTTGTGCGGCGACGTTGTGGGCCTTGGATACATCCGAGGTCCAGATACCGGCGGCGAGCCCGTAGTGGGTGTCGTTCGCGGTGCGGACGATGTCGTCGACCTCGTCGAACGGGGACACGGTGACCACGGGTCCGAAGATCTCCTCCTTGACCACTCGCATGGTCGGTGTGGTGTCGACCAGGACGGTGGGTTCGACGAAGTAGCCGACGTCACCCTTGCGGCCGCCACCGGTCACTGCGGTGGCCCCCTCATCCCTGCCGCTGTCGAGGTAGCCGAGGACGGTGTCGAGTTGCTTCTGTGACACCAGTGGGCCCATCTGGCTTTCGGGGTCGAGGCTGTCGCCCACCTTCAGAGTGGACGCGATCTTGGCGACCCCGTCGACGACTCGGTCATACACCTTCGACTGCACGAACAGCCGGGATCCCGCCTCACAGGCCTCACCCTGATTGAAGAAGATGGCCATCGCCGCCCCTTCGATGGCGGCGTCGATGTCGGCGTCCTCGAAGACGATATTGGGGGATTTGCCGCCGAGTTCGAGGGTCACCTTCTTCAGGTTGCCGCGGGCCGATGAGATGATCTCGCGTCCCACCGCGGTGGAACCGGTGAAGGAGACCTTGTCGACTCCGGGGTGGGCGGTGAGTGCGGTGCCGACGTTCTTTCCGTCTCCTTGCACGATGTTCACCACGCCGTCGGGCACTCCGGCATCACGAAGGACCTCACCGAGAAGGGCCGCGCTGAGCGGGGTCTGCTCGGCAGGCTTGAGGATGACAGTGTTGCCGGTGGCGAGCGCCGGACTGAGCTTCCACGCCGCCAGCAGCAGCGGGAAGTTCCAGGCGACGATCGCCGCGACGACGCCGACAGGCTCGCGCACGGTGTAGGCGAAGTAGTCGCCGGGTGCCGCTGTGGAGGTGACGGGGATCGTGCTGCCCTCGAGCTTGGTGGGCCAGCCGGCCATGTACCGGAACCAGTCGGCGGACAGCGGCACGTCGACCAGGCTCGCGTAGGTCAGCGGCTTTCCGCTGTCGAGTGCCTCGAGGAGGGCGAACTCTTCGACGCGTTCTTCCAGCAGGTCGCCGACCCGCCACAGGATCTTGCTGCGTTGCGCAGGGGTCATGCGGCCCCAGGGCCCGTCGAGGGCACGTCGAGCCGCTGCGACCGCGCGGTCGACATCCTCTTCGCCGCCGAATGCCACCTGGGCAAGGGATTGACCGTTGCTCGGGTTGAACGTGGCGAACGTTTCGCCAGAAGCTGCCGGCACCTGTTTGCCGTCGATCAGGTGCAGGATCGGATTGCCCAGGAAAGCCGATACCTGGGGTGAGAGTGCAGCTGAAGTAGCCGTCATTACATGCTCCTCGAAGTTGTGTTGGCGTGGCGAATCGAGTCGTCGTGGTGGTACGTGCCCTGCTGGGAAAGGCCGGATATCGCTTCGTGCTCTCCCGTGCGGCGAGACTTCGACGTCCGCTCTTAAATTTCGTTGTGTGGTCGAACGGTAGTTCCGGGAGCGATGCGTCAACTGTGCAAAAAGTGGACGGTGTCATCTGTGATCTTCAGGGCGCGTAGCCGGTTGTAGAGGGTGGTCCGGGTGATCCCGAGGAACTGTGCCGCTCGCGTCTTGTTGCCGTCGAAGCGGCGCAGGGCTTCGATGATCGCGTGCCGCTCGGCCGTCTCCCGGCCGGCGAGTGCGGGCACCGGGCGTAAACGATAGGCAGCGGGCAGATCGACTATCTCGATCGGACCGAATGGTCTGTGAGCGAGAGCGTGGCGCAGGACCTCACGCAGTTCTGGGATATTTCCCGGCCAGGGCTGGGCCGTCAGCAGGCGGGCCGCTGCGGGAGACAACCGAGGGGTCCGACCCGGCTCGAGAGCATTTATGACCGACTGTGCCAGCAGCGGAATTTCGTTGCGCCGCTCCCGCAACGGCTTTAGTGCGACGATCTGGCGACAGCGCCGGACCAAGGGCTGAATGTGAGCGGGCAGCCATGTCTGCGGATTTCCAGTGAGAACAATGGGCATGCTGTGGTGATCGGTGCTGAGCGTGCGAGCCAGAAGGTCGACCAGTTCACCGGGCAGGACATGGACATTGTCGATGACGAGTCCGTCTGCGCGCCCGTCTATCGTGGCTGCAAGCCGCCCGGCCCAGGCGGTGGAATCCTCGGTGAGGCAGTCGAGTGCGTCGATGACGCTGACCGATGCCCCTTCGAGGAGTGAGCGGGCTACGGTGCTTCTTCCGCTCCCGGGTTCGCCCTCGACGAACACGCTGGCGGGTGCTGTGAATGTGGTTTCCTCTGCGCTCGCGAGGTGACCACAATTCGCAGACTCTGCACCCGGTGCAGCTCTCGGGCCGGAGCGCGTTCGAAGCCGGAACACTGCGCCGTGCGATAAGTCCTGCAGTCTGTCTATCCGGGCCGTGACCATTGCTCCGGACAGGAGACGCACCGGTTCGACCGTTGACGCCCCGCGGTGGGCGGCTGAGCGGGCGATCTCGCGCATCGTCTCGAGGTCGAGGTCCTCGACCATCGCCAACGCGGTGTTGCTGGCCAGCATGACGTGGTCGTTGAGCGCGACAATGGCCCGGCCGGTCCTGCAGGCTTCTCGGAAGGCCCGGAACAGCCGCGAATCGGCCGGCCGCGACGCGTCGATCAATCGCTGTTCGATGTCATCGACGGCCCGGCCGAGGGTAGGCGGAAACAGGGGGTGGGCGTCATTCGGATGCACCGTGACGTTGAGAACACCCTCGACCCTTCGGGTGAGGGGGTGCAGGATCGGCAGGCCGTAGCAGGTGAAGCCACTCAGGACGGTCGCAAAGTGCTCGGCGCCGTGCACCCACATCCCGCTTCGAACTTCAGCCGGAGTCCCCAGCCCGTTGGTTCCGACGTCGGATTCCCTCCACCTCGAGCCCGTCACGGCGCCGGCGCGCTGGAGTGTGTCGTCGATCGTCGGCCGGTCGAACCAGCGTCCGACGATTCGACAGTCCGCATCGGCGAGAAGCAGGCTGTACGTCAGACCAGTCAGATCACGGGCCACGCCGTCGAGCACCGGTACGGCTGCGGTCAACAGCTGACTCGACGACTCGAAGTCTCCGATCTGCAGTCGCTCGAGGACCATCTCGTGAGTGAGTCCCGCGATCTCCGACCGCTTCCACGACGCGGCAATCTCCGGGCGCAGCAGCTTGTCGTGGACTCCGGACGAGTCCGTCATGGTTCACTCCTTCGTTCGACGTGACATCTCGGCCCACCCGAGGTGACACCGGACCTTCTTCGGGCCGATTTGTTCCTGCGCCTGTCGTCGAACTCATGTGGGCGCACGCGCTGTCCGCGCAGGTGCCCGATGTCTGGACGATCGCTCCACTTGACAGAGATGTCCGAATGCGCAGAATCTGATGGCATACGTGCTGGTCCTCGGCACACTGGTCGCGCTCGGAACAGGAGGGATACCGTGCCTTACTGGTCCACCTCCGGCTTGAGTGTGCAGGATCAAGCCAGGTACTGGGGTGATGTCGTCTGTGAGGCCTTCACTCCACTCTCTCCCCGGCGTGGGCGGGCACATATCGATCACAGTGCCACTGCCGAGGGGATACCGGGGTGGGTGCGGTCGGAACCACTGGCGAGCACGAACGGAGCCGAAATCGCCTCTTGCACTCAGCTCTTGACGCACGGAGCCGCGGAGGTCCGGCGAGCGCCGCAGGAGGTGCTCTTCGTCAATTTGCAGCTGTCCGGGACGTGCTTCGGCGAGCAAGACGGCCGCCGGTGCATCGTTCGTCCGGGCAGTTTCGCCATCTTCGACACCACACGTCCCTACACGCTCGAGTTCCGGGAGCCGTCGAACGAACCCAACTGGCGGGTCTTGTCCTTCCGGATACCCCGTGATCATTGGCGCTCCACGGTTCGTGTCGATGACGCAACTTCGTACGCCATCGACACGAACACCGGCTCGGGCCGAGTTGTGGGAGCGATGATGTCATCCCTGTGGAGCGAACAGCCGAACATGGATCACATCACGCTGAAGGCACTCGAACGGTCGTTTACCGACGTACTCACCGCGGCAACCTCCTCCCGGGTCGGTGCATTCGCGATATCCGACGACGAACGACGTGATGCGGCGTTACGCCGGATTGTGCAGCACTACGTTCGCTCGGCCGTCCCCCTCGGGCGGGTCAGTGCTGACGGGGCCGCACGGGAGGCCGCGATCTCGGTGCGAACCCTGCACCGATTGTTTCAGGCGGTTGGCACCACGTTCTCGGCGTGTGTCCGAGACGAGCGGCTCCGAGGAGCGATGAGTGACCTCGAGGCGGCACCGGATTCGGTGATGTTGAGTGAGATCGCCACCCGCTGGGGATTTTGCGACAGCTCCCATCTGACCCGCACATTCCAGCGTCATCTCGAATGCACGCCCACCCAGTACCGAGAAGCTCACCGGATCGCAGCCGTGCCGGCTCAGATAGCTGTGACGCCTGCTGAGGACTCCATCGGGTCGTAGTCCGCGCTCTTGAGCAACGCGTGCAGCTGGCGGCGCCGTACACCCATGTTGCCTCCGTCATAGACGGGGAAGCACAGGACGTCCTCCATGATCGCCGCGATTGGTGTCTGGTCGCCGTACGAGTTCACCCCCACCACCCGCATCGTGTCGTAGACCACCTGAACGGACAGCTCGGACGCGAAGACCTTGACCATGTGGCCGAGTTCTTCGTCCGCACCGTTGGTCTTGTCATAGAGATCGCAGGCCTTCCAGGTGAAGTACCGTGCGGCTTCGATCCGAGTCTTGATGTCAACGAGCATGTAGCCGACATTCTGGTAGTCGATGATCGGCACCGGGCCGGATCGCTTGTCAGTCTTGGCGAACTCGAATGCGTAGTCGAATGCGGCTCGCATCCGGCCGACGCACGCCGCTCCGATGAGGGATGAGGTCCAGTTGAAGGTCTTCCGCGCGATCTCGATGCCGTCCCCGGGCGCTCCGACGAGGTTACCGGCGGGCACGCGAACATCGGTGAAGGTAATGCGGGGAGAGATGGTCGCTCGGTGGCCCATCGTGTCGATGTATGACTCGACCTTGATGCCCGGCGCGTCTCCCGGGACGACGATCACCGCCAGTGATTCTTGCGGAGGCAGGGTGGGGTCAGTTCGACACAGGACGCTGATCAAGGCAGCACCGTTCCCGTCCCATCCGGAACCGTTGGTGGTGAAGTGCTTGTCACCGTTGATCACCCATTCGTCACCGTCCAATCGGGCGAAGGTCTGCACACCGGCCGAGGTGTCGTCGGTGTCGAAGTTGGCGCCGCCCGCGGTTTCGGTGAACGCCCACGCTGCGAGCAGTGGTTCACTGCCAGCGAAGGGTGGAAGGAACTGCGCCTTCTGTTCCGCGGTTCCGAAGTGGATGATCGGCTGGAGTCCCAGTCCGGTGCCCAGGAGCGCAGTCGGAACATTGATATCGACGCGTGTGAGTTCCTCAGCAGCTAAGGCGAAGTCGAGTGAAGGCATGGCCGTTCCGCCGTACTCCACGGGCACGAGTGCCTTCAAGAAGCCCGCATCCACCATGTCCTGATAGAACGGCTTGATCGCCGCAAACCGGGCCTCGGGGGTCGGCAGAGGAGCGATCACACCCTCGACGAGACTGAGCCGGTCGTCGGCAAACGATCGTGCCGCCTTCTGCAGACCGGCCTGTTCCGGGCTCAGATCAAAGTTGATGGCCATTGCTATCAGCTCCTCCATGTTTGGAATATTGCGAACGTGTGAACCCGAACACACTCGGGCGTCGACAACAATGGTGTCCGGTTACGGACCACCGTGCTTGGATCACCGCGCCAACTAGCTTGGATGACTGCGCCAGGCAGCGGACTGCACTACGCGGGCAGGCTCGATCAATTCGTAGGCCAGCATCGCCATGCAGGGACGGCACAGTCTTCACCGGCACCCACCCATAGGCGTGCCCGTAAGGAAGGGGATAGCGATCGCTGCTGCAACACGGGCGATCCGGTCGCGGCCTCGCCGCGTGGGATGCGGCCGACACACTGGGTGCACGGTTGCAGCCTGCGCGAGATCACATCGATCGTTGGGAAAAAATATGAGCATCAAATGTTTTCGAGGGTTTGTTCTTGAGATGCGCTGTTGCATACTGCAGGTGCGCCACGCCTGAAACAGGCTTATACCGCCGAGCAGGATGAGCGCGATGCCCGACCCCATACCGTGTGGTGACGTCTGGCTACTTCTGCCACGTGAAGTCCTGGAACTGGGTGAGTCCATCTTCAAGGAAGTCCACAAGGCCGGGGCGGTCTGGGTTTGCAGCGGGTGGGACATCATGGCGATGAAGGTCATGTCCGAGCGCACGGCAGCGACCACGGAGTCGGTGAACACGGGCCCGAACGCGGCGGGAATATCGGCGACGGCGTTGGCGGCAGATCCAACGAAGACCAGACCGACGACGACACTGACCACCCGCAAGTGCGGCATGAGAAAGTCCGGTTTCGGCGCGTCCGCGGCCAAGTGCCAGAGCGCCACCTGCGAGCAGGATCCGCACCGCTCCGGGAACGAGGAACTGAATGGCCGGCTATCGAATCGGCCCGTTCGACGTCGAAAGCGTACTGGTGCTCCAGGGTGACATCATCGAAGCAGTGCCCGACGAGGTTCGTGGCGAGGTGTTCGAAGGATTCGCGGTTCTCCGCACTGGTGCGGTCGGCGACGACGAACTCGAGGCCGAGCTGCACAACGCGCGTCAAAGATCGCCCCGCTAACGCGTTAACGCACAAACACATAGGGCGCATCGCAGTCCCGGATGTCGAAGGCCCAGGCTTACGCCAGAGCCTTCGACATCCGAGGGTCATCGTGAAGCATCCACAGTCTCGTCGACCGGCTGCCCTAGACGACGGGCGCCACGACGACCACGCAACCAGGGCAGGACTACCGGACAACGTGGTACCCCATCTGGTCGGACTTTCGCCTGTTTACCTGGTCTTGGACAAGTATGAAGACACGGCGCCATGGACGATGATCACGAGAAGACCGATGATGATCAGATAGCCGCCGATGCGTAATGTCGGGACAGCGGCGACAAAACCGCCCCAGCTCAGGGGACCCTTCAACGCAAGTGCGGTCACGACCAGGGCGATAAGACCTGTCAGCAGTTCAGCAACCGACAGAAGCCGCCGCGGAAGTAGCAATGCGGCGACCGAAACGGCAACGGCGAGAATCACCAGCGTCCACCCCAGCCACCCGAAGTACGCAGCTTGAAGTGCGGACGGGCTTTCGGCAGTTGCGGTGGCGAGGTCGGAGAAGCTGAGGTTCGCACCCGGGGTTCCGGTATCCGGTTGAGCAGGGCTGTACATCCAGGTTGGTCCAATCATGCTGGCCAGCAGCAGGATCGCGGCGAACGCGACTACCGCTGCGCCGGGCACGAGCTTTGTGATGGTTCGGACACTGGTGTCTTGGGCTTCTGTTGCCATTGGATCTCCTTGGTTCGTACTTGATCGGTGTCGCTGATGTGTGCGCTGAGCTGCGACGTACATATCCGGTACTGATCTCCCCGACGAAGGACAGCGGGAAGCGGTCTCCGCTGGGGCGACTGAGCGCGACAAAACTCAAATGGAGTCGAGCGCGCGGCCGCCGGAAGAGAATGGGCCCCGACCTACGGATGCGCCCTGATGGACCATCCGTAGGTCAGGCACTCCGAACAGGTGCTCGGCAACTTGCCGTTTCAATCAGGGCCGCCGAGCCCTGGCCGCCCCCGAGCTGTGTTCAACCGGGCGGGGTTCGCCGGTGATGGCCCAAGAACGTCTTCACGAGAGGGGACGTCGAGGTCCAGCTGATGTTCAGTCCCGTGGTCGTTCCTCACTGACAGGTGATTGGATGGGATGTGCCGACGGTAGGCACCTCGGAGCGGGTTTTGTGTTCTGCCGGTGCCGGCTAGTTGTCGGAGAGTGCCACCCTGAAAATGGGGCCGATTCGGTGGTGCTCTGGTCGTGGCGCGCTGCGCGTCGTACTCTGCACCGCATGGCAGGCGCGGAGTCCGGGGTTGTCGTCGAGACGGCGACGTCGCTGCGGTCGTGGACAAGAGGTCATCCGGGACCGGTTCATCGCGCTGCAGGTCGCCCAGCAGGACGCCTCGCCGTTGTCCGGGTCGGTGCGGTCACGGCAGATCGGTCACCTGCAGGCATCGGTGGTCACCTCGACCCCGCAGATCTTCACCCGGACCCAAAAATTGGCCTCGGCCGCCGACCGCGATCTTCTGGCTGTCGGACTGGTCGACCGCGGGAGCGGATACCTTGCTCAGGATGGCCGCGACTGCTTCGTGTCCGGCGGTGATTTCGCGGTCTACGACACCTCGCGGCCCTTCACCTGGGCGATGTCGGGGGATTGGCGACTGCGGGTGTATACGTGGCCCCGTGAGAGCATTGCGATCAGCGAGGCGGAGTTGCAGCAGTTGACAGCGACCCCAGTGCGCACAAACGCCGGGGTCGGGTTCTTCATGTCGCCGATGCTCGACCGCCTGACGCAGTCCGGCGCCGGCATGTCCGGGGAGGGAGCGGTCCGACTGGCATGTGAGGTCGCCGAACTGACCGTCACCGCGGCGGGTGAGGCGAGCGGCCGCTGGCGAGCGGCGGAGTGCGGCGCTGAGCGGCTACGGGAGATCCAGGCCTTCATCGAGGCGCACCTCACGGAGACGGCTCTGACCCACGACCGCATTGCGCAGGAGTTCTTCATTTCGCCCCGGACACTGCATCGACTCTTCGCGCAGGGCGGGTACACGGTGGCCGCCTGGATCAAGACTCGACGGCTGGAGGCGTGCCGGCGAGCACTCGGTTCCTCGGCAACGCGGAACCTGACCATCAATGAGATCGGGTCCCGGTTCGGGTTCTCGACACCTGCCTTCTTCAGCCGGGAGTTCACCGCGCGGTTCGGGGTCAGCCCGCGGCGGTATCGCCTGGAAAACGGTTGTACCCGCCTGGACTGACGGCACCGCGCCCACGCAGGATTCGGGGGAGGGCGGCTATGCCGTCCCGATGCTGCGTTGCAGGGTGGCCGCGGCAGCGGATTCGCCCTTCGCCGGATCGAGTTCGTTCGCGACGGGCAGCACTTCCTTGCTGTCGTAGTCGTCTTCGGCGTCCAGGCCCCGGTCCGGTCGAAGAGTGCGAGTCGGCGCTCGAGGGCGAGGTGACCCCCGAGTGGGAACTGGTACCTGGTCGTCGTTGCCTCCACACCGCGCCGAAGCCGACCTGCCACCTGCGTCAGGATGGCGAGATTGGCGGTGGGTTCGCGTTCGATGCCGGCGGGCACGTCGATGCCTTTGCGATCCGGATACGACGACGTAGTCTGCGGTGCAGCGGAGTCCGCGTGCAAGGCACCGGGTGTTCGTACAGGCGGCAGTACGTGGGCGCGGGGTGAATCCGGCCCTTCTGGATTGTTACTGACAGGTGACATACCGGTACCTCTCATTCCCTCGGAATTGGATCTGTTGGACCGGCCGGATCAGGTCAACTATAGGAACCACACACACCGTCAGTGTGAACACGATCACAGAGCGCATCGGTGCGCGTGCTGGAGTCGACGCCCGCAGCCCGGGCGCCCCGAGCGCACTGTCCTAGAGAAGGAAGGTTCCACCCCATCATGGCTATCTATCTGAGCATGCAGCGCGTGCGGTTCTCCAGCCCGGACGCGTACGAGAAGTTCAAAGTGGTCTTCGCCGACACCCGGCACCACCTGATGAAGCTGCCGGGATTTCTGCATCTGACCTGGTGGGAGCACCCGGACGACCGGATGTGGTTCAACGAATGCAGCTTCTGGGCGAGCAAGGAAGCGCTCTACGACTGGCACACCGACACCTATCACAAGCACGCGAAGGTGTGGGCGGCGAACGGCGCGATCATGGAGGACATCATCACCAACTTCGAGTTGGTGGGAACCCGCCTGTTGCGTATCTGTCCGTGCTGCAACGAACTTCAGGACAAGGTTTACGACCTCGGGCAGGAGCAGGCGGTGCTGCGGGAGCAGTGCCCGAACTGCGGGTTCCACTTCCCGTACATGACCGAGCAGGAGTCGAGCTTCGGGGTCTTCAAGGACCTGGCCCCCGATTTTGTCTCCACCAACGGCAAGGAGCCGGCCGCCGCCCAGGCGAACGCCTGATCCCCGCCGCTTCTCTGTTTCACCCCACCGAGCCCACTGGGGCACCCACTGAAAGGGATTTGAAATGACCACATCACTCGTCCGGAAGATCGAGTTCGGAAGCCGGAGCACCAACCCGGACCAGTGGACCCCGTTCGAGTGGGTCGAGCCCAAGCTCGGCCCCCAGGTCAAGGGCGAGGTCGTCATCATCCGGACCGGCAGCACCTCCGGCGCCCAACAGGCCGGCCTGTGGCGCACCGGGGTCGGCATCGCCGGTTGCGAAGCGGACGGATCCTGTCACGTCGACTACTCCGCCCCCGACGCCGACGAAACCGTGGTGATCCTCGAGGGCGAGGCCCTCGTGACGGTCAACGCCACCGGCAAGCAGTACAAGCTCGAGCCCGGAACGATCATGAGCCACCCCAAGGGACTCGAGATCACCTGGGACATCAAGGCCCCGTTCCTGAAGAAGTTCTGGGTGCTGTGGGACAGCCCCCAGGCGGCCACCAAGGGCGACGACCTCTACGTCGGCAACATCAGCGACAACCCCGAGTCATGGGAGCCCTACGAGTGGGTCGAACCCGGGCACGGCTCCCAGGTCTGCGGCGAACTCTTCGCGCTGCGGTCCACGGGTTCGACCGGCACCCTGATGTGCGGCCTGTGGCGTACCGGCGTCGGGATCGCCGGCTGCGAACCAGACGGCTCGTCAACCGTCCCGTACACGGCACCGATCGGCGACGAGACCATGCTGCTGCTCGAAGGACAGGCGCACCTGGTCAACGAGGAAACCGGCGAGGAATACGACTTCAAGGCCGGCGACATCATCGCGCTGCCGTCGGGTCTGAACGTCACATGGACCTCGAAGGCCCCGTTCGTGAAGAAATTCTGGGTCATCACCAACGAAAACCTGCCAGCGTGAACACAGCTCGCCAATAGCAGCGCCCGGACAGCCACCGGCATGCTGATCGCACGCTGATCTCGGAGAACAGCATGAGACAGGGGTGTCGCTGCCTGGTCGGCGGCTGCACGCCACGACGGGTAGATGCCGCGGATACTGCTGTCGCAGCATCTACCCGTTGACGTAAGGAGAGGCAATGAGTGAGCCAGGAATTGCCAGACATCCACTCGCGGAACGCCGGTCCCGGACCATCGTCACACAGTCGGCGAACGGGAACCTTCCGGACGACGATCAGGCGATGCTCGCTCTGGCCGTCGAATGGATTCCGCTCGGTGGACCGAAAGAGGACGATATCTGGGCGCGATTCGGGTTCGGCCCCATGCCATTCTGGCATCGAATCTGCTACCTGCTCACCCGTCCGAAATGGCTGCAACTACTCAATGCCACCACCATCACCGAACTCCAAGACCAAGCCATGACCCAGTTCAATCCCCCGAGACGATTGACATCACCCCACCAGACTCTGTGGTAACAGCGATGCGTTTCTGCGGGTGTCGGGGTTCAAGCCGTGAAGTGTCGCTCATTGCCGATCCGTGCGTCCGGTCGACGGTGGTGTGCGCACAAGGACGATGATCCAGCGTTTTGGAAAGGGCCTGAAGGGAAGCGCAGGAGAGCCGATGGGAAGTGCACGCAGCCAGGACATGAATGATGATCGGTGCGCCGAATTCGGAAACTGGTCGAATTCGCCGAACATGCCCACAGTTTCGCTGCGGCGAAGTCGACCTACGATGAGCCAGCCCTGTGGTGACCGCATCAGGACTCATGGCATCTGAGGTCGAACCGAGTTCACACCGTGCGGAAAAGCCGTGGTTGATGGGAGAGGGATTTGACCGTTGCGATGGCATTGGCTACCGCTGTCACATTCGTCTGGTTGGGGATGGTGCTGGCCATCTCCTTTCTCGAGGCGCCGTTGAAGTTCCGGGCCCCCGATGTCACGTTGCGGATCGGGCTGGGGATCGGCCGCCTCGTGTTCCGGGCTCTGAACATCGTCGAGTCGATGCTGGCAGTGATGCTGGTCATTGCGGTCGTTCTCGGTGAACCGCCCACCCGGATTGTGGTCGCGGCGGTCGTTGTTGTCGCAATCCTGAGCGTACAACTCGCGGCGGTACGACCTCGGCTTACGCGGCGCTCCGACCGCGTCCTTTCCGGCGAGGAAGCGCCACGGTCGCACGCGCACTACGCCTACATCGCGCTCGAGGTCGCAAAGGTCGGCGCGCTCGTGGTGACGGGAGTGTTACTGCTGACCGGATGACGCGGCCGGGGCAGTCGCAGTGTGTGGCCGAGCGAACCCACCACGACGGTCAGCTCAACCGGGGATTTGGTCTGTAGCCACGGAGAATTCGATCCAGGGTGGCCACGCCGTCCCCGATGTCGCGTTCCTCGATTCCGGCGTAGCCGAGTAGTAGGGCCGGTGGGAGTTCGGCTTCGACGCAGTGCGTGGAGAGGGGCCAGAGGTGCAGGCGCTGGCGCGCGGCACGCTCGGCGACCACCTGGTCGTCGTGCCCTTCCGGGAGCCAGCCGACCAGGTGCAGTCCCCCGTCGGGGTCCTCGATCCGCAGGCGACCCCCCAGCCGGCGCGTGGCCTCGGCCACCAGCAGTTGTTGCCGTTTGCCGCAGAGGACGCGCATTCTGCGCAGGTGTCTGGTGAAGTGGCCGGCCTCTATGAAGTCGGCCAGCACCGCCTGGTCGAGCAGGTGGGCGTGCATGTCGGTGCTCAGATGCGCGGCGGCGAAGCCGTCGACGAGCTCGGTCGGGGCGATCAGGTAACCCAGCCGGAGGCCGGGGAACATGATCTTGCTGAAGGTGCCGACGTAGATCACCCGGCGGTGTTTGTCGATGGCCTGCAGGGCGACGAGCGGTCGACCGCGGTAGCGGAATTCGCTGTCGTAGTCGTCTTCGACGATCCAAGCGCCGGCCTGGGCGGCCCAGTCGAGCAGTGCGAGTCGGCGCTCGAGGGCGAGGGTGACCCCGAGGGGGAATTGGTACGAGGGGGTCAGGACGGCCAGCTTCGCGCTCGGTTCGCGTGCGATGCCGGCGGCCACGTCGATGCCTTTGCGGTCGACGGGCACGGGCACCAAACGTGCACCGGCGGAGATCAGGGCGGCCTTCGCTCCGAGGTAGCAGGGGTCTTCGATCCAGGCCGGGTCGCCGGGGTCGAGCAGGATCCGGCCGCAGAACTCCAGGGCTTGTTGCGATCCGGAGACGATGACCACTTGGTCTGCGGTGCAGCGGATTCCGCGTGCCGGTCCGATGTAGGAGGCGATCGCCTCGCGCAGTGGGCGGTATCCGCGGGGGTCGCTGTAGCGCATCAGGTCGCGGGTCGACTGCCGCAACCGCGCTCCGTACATCCGCGCCCAGAGCTCGGCCGGGAAGCTGTCGAGGGCGGGCAGGCCGATCTGGAATGCGGTCGCCTCGGCGGGAACACCGGTGACCTCCGGAAGCGGCATTCTGCGGGTGCCGGCGATCGCCCGACCCCGGTGCGAAAGCCTGCCGGCGCCGTCGTCGGCCCCGGAACCGGTCCACGGGGCGTGATTGATGGTGAGCATCTGCTCGGGCAGGACGTCGGCGACGTAGGTGCCCGATCCGGGACGGCGATCGAGGTATCCCTCGGCGTCGAGCTGCTCGAACGCGGCCAGGACGGTGTTGCGGGAAACACCCACCTCGGCGGCGAGGCGGCGGCTGGCCGGCAGCGGCGATCCCGCCTTCAGTTGGCCGCTGAGGATGCCCGCCCGCAGCTGCTCGTACAGGCGGCGGTACGCGGGCGCGGGTGAATCCGGCCCGTCCGGGGTGTTACTGGCGGGTGACAAATCGGTACCTCTCATTCCCTCGGAATTGGATCTGTTGGACCGGACGGATCAGGTCAACTATAGGAACCACACACACGATCAATGTGAACACAGTCACAGAGTGACGTCAGTGCGAGTGCTGGAGTCGACGCCCATCTACCCGGGGCGCCCCGAGGACGCACTATATCCAGATAAGAGAGGTTTTGACCCCGTCATGGCTATCTACCTGAGCATGCAGCGCGTGCGGTTCTCCAGCCCGGACGCGTACGAGAAGTTCAAAGTGGTCTTCGCCGACACCCGGCACCACCTGATGAAGCTGCCGGGCTTTTTGCACCTGACCTGGTGGGAGCACCCGGACGACCGGATGTGGTTCAACGAGTGCAGTTTCTGGGCGAGCAAGGAAGCCCTTTACGACTGGCACACCGACACCTATCACAAGCACGCGAAGGCGTGGGCGGCGAACGGCGCGATCATGGAGGACATCATCACCAACTTCGAGTTGGTGGGAACCCGCCTGTTGCGTATCTGTCCGTGCTGCAACGAACTTCAGGACAAGGTTTACGACCTCGGGCAGGAGCAGGCGGTGCTGCGGGAGCAGTGCCCGAACTGCGGGTTCCACTTCCCGTACATGACCGAGCAGGAGTCGAGCTTCGGGGTCTTCAAGGACCTGGCCCCCGATTTTGTCTCCACCAACGGCAAGGAGCCGGCCGCCGCCCAGGCGAACGCCTGACCGACGCCGATCAGCTCTCAAGCAGACCGCCTGCTCCGAACGCTGACGGCGACATCTTCGCCTCTTCGATGTCTCTATCCCACCGAGCCCACCGGGGCACCACTGAAAGGGAATATGAAATGACTACACAAGAGACCACCACGGGCCGCGTCTACGGCGGCTCGGCCGACCCGGCCAAGCACGAGTGGGAGCCCTTCGAGTGGGAGGAGCCCGCACTCGGCAGGACCGACGTGCAGGGCGAGATCGCCGTCTTCCGCCCGGACGGGACGAGCGGTGACCTGCTCGCCGGTTTCTGGCGGTATCACGCCGGAGCACCGGGAGCAGGTTCCGACGGTTCCGGCTCGATCGTCTGGTCGTCTCCGCTGGGTGACGAGTGCGCGGTCGTCCTGGAGGGCTCCGCGACGATCACCGTCAAGGCGACGGGCAAGCAGTACGAGGTCGGGCCCGGGTCGATCATCTACGAGCCCAAGGGCCTCGAGCAGATCTGGGACATCCAGGGCCCCTACTTCAAGAAGTTCTGGGTCATCTTCGACGGCCCCAATCCGACGGACGCCGCCAGTGATGACCTGATCATCGCGAACGTCAACGACAACCCGGACACCTGGACCCCGTACGACTTCACCGAACCCCTCGAAGGGGATCTGACCAAGGGTGAGCTGGTCATCCTCCGCCCGGAGGGCAGCAGCGGCACCGTGCTCTCGGGGCTGTGGCGCTCGGGCAAGGGCATCGCCGGCAGCGAACCCGACGGGACGCTGGTCACGCCCTACACCGGAACCCTCGGTGACGAGACGATCCTGCTGCTCGAGGGCGAGGTGCACGTCCGCAACGACGAGACGGGCGAGGAATGGGACTTCACGGCGGGCGACCTGATCGCGCTGCCGTCCGGCGTGCATGTCACCTGGACCTCGAAGGGGCCGTTCGTGAAGAAGTTCTGGGTCATCACCAAAGCGGACCTGCCCGCGTAACCGCTGTAGCTGCGCGGATCTCAGACACACCACCCTTTTTGCAGAGAGTAGGGACATGACTTCCACCATCAACCCCACCGCGGGACTTTCCCCCACGGTGGCCGACTTCCTCAGCCGGCCGATCGAGCACCTGATCGGCGGATCCAACGTGTCTTCGGCCACGGGCGAGACGTTCGCCACGCTCAATCCGTCCACCGGCGCCGCGCTGACGCAGGTCACCCGGGGATCAGCGGAGGATGTGGACCGGGCCGTCGCCGCGGCACGGCAGGCTCTCGACGGGCCGTGGGGTCGGTTGACGGCGTCCGCGCGGAGCAAGATCCTCTGGCGGGTCGCCGATCTCATCGAGGACAAGCTCGAGGAGTTCGCGATCCTCGAGGCCATCGACAGTGGTAAGCCCGTCACCTACGCCCAGTTGGTCGACGTCCCGCTGGCCATCGATTGGTTCCGCTACTTCGCGGGCTGGCCCACCAAGTTGGAGGGCACCACGATCCCGGTGTCGGCGGTCGCGACGCCGGGCGACTACTTCGCCTACACCGTCCGCGAGCCCGTCGGTGTGGTCGGGGCGATCATCGCGTGGAACTTCCCGCTGCTGCTCGCCGCCTGGAAGCTGGCTCCGGCTCTGGCCGCCGGGAACACTGTCGTCCTCAAACCGGCGGAGCAGACCCCGCTGAGCGCGGCCCTGCTCGGTGATGTGCTGCGGGAGGCCGGTGTTCCCGAGGGGGTGGTGAACATCGTGCACGGTTACGGCGACCAGGTCGGGGCGGCACTGACCTCCCATCCCGGGGTCGACAAGATCTCGTTCACCGGATCCACCGAGGTCGGCCGGCAGATCATCGCCGCCTCTCGTGGGAACCTGAAGAAGGTCACTCTCGAGCTCGGCGGCAAGTCCCCGAACGTGATCTTCGCCGACGCGGACATCGACGCCGCGATCGCCGGGGCCGCGAATGCGATCTTCTTCAACCAGGGCGAAGCGTGTGAAGCCGGGTCGCGGCTGTTCGTGCAGTCGTCGGTGTACGACCGGGTGGTCACCGGTATCGCCGACGCCGCGACGCAGATCAAGGTCGGTGACAGCTTGGCCGCGGACACTCAACTCGGACCGTTGGTCTCGCAGCAGCAGCTCGACCGGGTGCTCGGATATCTCGACAGCGGCCGCGCCGAGGGGGCCACCGCTGTCGCCGGCGGTACCCGCAAGGGCGACACCGGCTACTTCGTCGAACCGACCGTGCTCGTCGACACCAAGCCCACCATGCGGGTGGTCAAGGAAGAGATCTTCGGACCCGTCGTCACCGTCGCACCGTTCGACGACGTCGACGAGTTGGTGCGTAGCGCCAACGACACCGAGTACGGTCTCGCCGCCGCGGTGTGGACCTCGGATGTGGCCAAGGCGCACAACCTGGCCGCGAAGTTCCGGGCCGGCACCGTGTGGATCAACGCCTACCACATCCTCGACCCGGCACTGCCGTTCGGCGGCTACAAGCAGTCCGGCTGGGGCCGCGAACACGGCTCATCCGCCCTCGACGGCTACACCGAAACCAAGACCGTGATCCTCAAGAAGGGATAGCAGTCCACCGCAGAGGCCGGGGCGAACCACGCCGCCCCGGCCTCTGCGCGCCCTGCACGACAACGACATGCACCGATCAGACACGAGCAGCCCTACCGTCCACGCGGTGCCGCAGCTGCCCCCTCGACCCCAGCCGCCAGGGGTGTCGATCTCTCGGGACGACGACCATATGCTAGTCAACCTCGCGGTCACCTGGCTCCCCTACGGGGGACCTCCGCCAGAGGAAATCTGGATTCGCTTCGGCCTGCACCCCGACCAGTACTGGAGCCGCCTCTGCTACCTTCTCGCGCTGGGTTCATGGCGTCGGCATCTCGGTACAGGAACGGGCGAACAGATCCGAACACTCGCCCTCGCGCATCTTCACCGCACGAGCCAGAGGACCCGCCCTACGCCGACGACGTGACAGCGCCGATCGGATACGCGCACGCTCGATCGGTGGGCGAGTGAGCGAACTTGAGTGAGCAGTCGATCCTGACTCTGATCTCGCACTGATGGAGTCCATGACGGTCGCTCGGCACGCGACACGGGTGCGACCAATCCTCCAGTCATCCAACGAAAGGGTGAAACCACTGTGGCGGCTACCGCATTCGCAGTTCTGCGTCCCCGAGACGAGGATGCCCTGCGCGGCGAGTTACGCACCGTCGCCGCACGCGGTGCTGCGCCCGTCGTCTTCGCCGGCGAGGTCCACGACGACATACTGCAGTTGAGCGAATTCATGGGAACCCGTACCGCCGGGTTGAAGGGATTGTCGATCCCGCCGCATTCGGGTCTCGGAGGACGCGCAGTCGCACACCGAGCCCCGATATCGGTGCACGACTACCGACGCTCATCCACCATCACCCACCACTACGATCGGCCCGTTCTCACCGAAGGCTTGCGTTCGGTCCTCGCGGTACCGGTGGTGGTCGGCGGTAAGGCGCGGGCCGTTCTCTACGCTGCGAGCCGTGAATGCGCGCCGATCGGTGATCGAACCGCCACCCTCGTCGTCGCAGCGTCCCGTCGGCTCAGCGCCGAGATCTCCATCCGCGACGAGGTCGATCGGAGACTTCAGATGCTTGCCACGATCGAATCGGCCGGCGCGGACGGCGCAACCACCGAGGAACTTCGAGACATCCACGCCGACCTGCGAGCGGTGGCACAACACGTCGCCGACACGGCCGTGCGGTCACGACTGCACGAGTTGTCCGATCGGATCGCTGCACTGCGCCAGCCGAGCAATGCCACTCGCCCCGGCCGCGAGATGCAGTTGACGCCACGTGAGATCGACGTGCTAGCGCACGTCGCGTTGGGCTGTACTAACAGCGAAATCGCCCAGAGGCTTTCCGTGGGACCCGAAACCGTGAAGAGCTATCTGCGCGCTGCGATGAACAAGCTCGGCGCGCGTTCGCGTCAGGAAGCTGTTGTCACTGCACGCAAGCTCAGGCTACTGCCATGACGCAACCGTTGTCGTCATCCGGCCGCGACCTACCCAGTGCGGGCAGAGAGTAGGTAGTGCGGGCAGGTGACCGCCTGTCGAGGCACGGGTATCGCCCGGCGATCGGTGTCGAGGTAGAGGCGATATACGAGCTGCCCGCGTCGATGGACGCCGGTGTCCGGGTCGACGGCGCCGAGAAAGTATCCGTGCGCGTGCTTTCCGAACACGGGTACCGCGTCGCCGCCTATACCGGCCGGACAGATGCCGCCGAGCGGGAGCAGCTGGAAGCGGATCTGCTGGACAATCGGGTCAAGGCGCTCGTCGCCACCTCCGCGCTCGGGATGGGCTTCGACAAACCCGATCTCGGATTCGTCGTCCATATGGGTGCGCCCGCGTCCCCGATCTCCTACTACCAGCACATCGGGCGCGCCGGCCGCGCTATGCCGCGAGCGGACGCCATCCTGTTGCCCGGTAGCGAAGACCGGGACATCTGGGACTACTTCGGGTCTCTCGCCTTTCCCCGCGAGGAGGTCGTCAGGCAAGTGCTCGACGCCCTCAGCGAGGATCGGGCGCAGAGGCTCAAGACGCTGTTGACCAAAGTCGATCTGCGACGCAATCGGCTGATGATGGTCCTCGGTGTCCTCGAAGTCGACGGTGTCGTCGCGCGGGTCCGCGACGGCTGGATTTTTACCGGTCTCCCCTGGAGCTACGACGCGCAGCGGTACGAGGGTCTCGAAGCCGCGCGAGAGGCCGAGCAGCAGGCCATGATCGACTACCAGCACACTCACGGCTGCCGCATGGAATTCCTGCGACGACAACTCGACGACCCTGACCTCGAGGACGGTCCGAACCGGTGCGGACGCTGCGACAACTGCGCCGAGGCGTGACTACCGAGTGCCGCCAGCCACAGCTGCGACCACAGGAATCGTCGACCGCCGGCCCCGGGGTCCAGCGCACCATCGACCGCAGACGGCTATGGTCTGGTCGAGGATCGGATATCTCCCTGTTGGGGCGAGCACCTCTGCTGCTGTTGGATGCGGCGAGGAGTGCCCCGCCCGGGGGTGGGGTGCATCAGCGGTGAAAACAAATGGAGGGTCGTGTGATCGAGGTCTATTTCAAGGACATGATCGAGTGTGTGGCTGATGCGCTCGACCGTATCAACGAGACGCCGGTCGGTGCGGATCCGGCGCCGACCGCCTGGCTGTCCTACGACGTCGACGGGGCGAAGGTCTCTCCGGCGGAGGGCGCCAGGATCGCTGGCCAACAAATCTGGGATTCGGTCAACGGGCACAACCCGACTTCCCGCCGACCGGTGCAAGCGCAGCTCGATGAGCTGGAGGATCTCCGGGAGCAACTGAACGCCGCGATCGACCATGCAGTGAAGGAACTTTCGGGTTGACGAAGTCAGCTGGGCAGGGTCACGGGCTTAATGGCGCAATCGGGTCGCCTCGGCCATCGGCTAAAGGAGGGATCGGCTACGCCGATGTTGGTGACTGACTTTGCCTCGAAGTGACCGGCTCGGGCACCTCCACCGGTTCGGTACACATCTGCACCCAGCGCATCGCGGCCCGGGCGTACGCGATTTCCCAGATTATCCGGCGGGGCGTGACCCCCCACTGGCCTCGGTGCAAGAGGCTGAGCACTGCGATCAGGGCGTGGAGGAAGAGCGTGGGCATGCGTGTCTCCTGCAGGTGACGTCGATGAGGGTGATGCGGTCGGGCCCAGGTAAGCGTCTGGGTGCCGCCAGTCGGTGGCGTGCTTGATCGAGCCACGACAAGGGGTCGGGTCTCGATTGGCTTCGATGGCGTGCGGTTGTGCCGGTCGCGTCCGGTGCGAGCTCGAAACTCGAACTCCACCGTGCTGATCCCGATGCCGGCGAGCTATCGCACATGGGAGCGATGCTTCATCGACGTGCGACTGTGCGGTCAGTGCCACGACCGTCGTTCGGTGGCAGAGAGCCCGC
Organism: Rhodococcus sp. T2V; assembly: GCF_029269925.1. Taxonomy (NCBI): domain Bacteria; kingdom Bacillati; phylum Actinomycetota; class Actinomycetes; order Mycobacteriales; family Nocardiaceae; genus Rhodococcus; species Rhodococcus sp. T2V. Next base: position 49,098 of record NZ_JARJBD010000018.1, on the reverse strand, counting down.
CCCAGATCCCGTGTGGCTCTGCTTTTTCGAATGCGTAGGTTCGGCATGCGTCGGCGACTGGGCAGCGCGCGCACAGCTGTTTGGCTTCGCGTTCGCGCTTTGACCGCTGGTGCGGAGATTCTCCGTCTTGTGGGAAGAACAATTCGGTTCCCATCCTGCGGCATCGGGAGTGTCGCTGCCATTCGAGTTCGTGGCCGAACAGGTCGTCGTTCATGCTGGCTGGGGGCGTACCTTCTGATGCGGCGACGATGTTCGCGGCCGCCGTGCTGAACTGCGACGGCCGCGGACACCCTTCATCGTTGTCGTGTTCTGCGGCTATTCGGACAGAAAGTCCGCGATCAGGCTGTTGAACCCGGCCGAGTGCTCGATCTGGACCCAGTGACCGCAGCGTCCGAAGACGTGCAGCTGTGAGCGGTCGATGAGTTCGAGCAGCCGCAGCGAGTTGGACAACGGTATGACCTGATCGTCGCGGCCGTGCACGATGAGAGTGTCGTTCGTCAGGCCGGCGATCAGTGTCTCGTCGACGGCCATCTCGTCGACACCTTGCTGGCGCGGTGCCGGGAACATCGCACTGAATGCCTCTTGAACACCGGGGCGGGTCGCGGCCGCGAGTCGAAGCTCGGCGAGCTCGTCGTTGACCAGCGAGCGGTCGTAGGCGAAGACATCCAACAGTTTGCGCATGGCCGGTAGGGAGGGCTCGAAACCCCAGACTGCGTCGAGACCGTCGGTGATCTCGAAGGGCACCCCGACGCTACCCATCAGCACGAGCCGGTCGACCCGCTCAGGGTGTTTGGTCGCGATGTTCAGGGCGAGTGATCCGCCGAAGCTGTTGCCCACGATGGAGACCCTGTCGAGGCCGAGGGCATCGAGCAGGCCCACGAGATGATGGGTCCAGGTGGTCGAATTGTATTCGACGCCGCCGGGGCGTTCGGTGTACCCGAACCCGAGGATGTCCGGTGCGATGACGCGGAACTTCTCGGCGAGGTGGGGGATGGTTGTGCGCCAGTTCGCCCACGCGGTGACCCCGGGGCCCGATCCGTGGATCAGGACGACGGGGGCACCTTCTCCCACATCGTGGTAGTTGGTAGCGACACCGTTGACGTCGATGGTCTTCGCGATTTCGGGCGATTGGTCGGTTGTGGTGGTCATTGGTTTACTCCGTGACGGTGCAATCGTGGTGGACTTCCGGTCGCGGGCGTTCGGCGTGGGGTGGCCGGTGCCTTAGGTGACGACGGTGAGGAAGTTCTGGTCCAGTTCCCGATGGGTGAAGTTGATGCCGCGGGCGGCCTGATCCATGGTCCAGGTGATGGTGCGGAAGTCCTTGCCGGTGCGGTATCCGCCGGAGAAGACTTCGTTGCGGTTGCCGGCGGGATCGAAGAAGTAGATCGTCTCGCCGCGGGTGATTCCGTGGCGGGCGGGACCGAAGTCGATCGGCACGTCCTCCATGGAGAAGACGTCTCCGGCATGGAGCAACGCCGACCAGTCCGCGATGTGATAGGCGAAGTGGTGCAGTTTGCCGTTCTCGCCTTGGACGAAGGCGATGTCGTGTGGCTGCTCGCCACAGAACATCCACGAGCCGACGAGTTCGTCGTTGTCCTCGCCACCGACGAGGCGTTCGGCGGCCTGGAAGTCGAGCGCCTCGGTGAAGAAGCGTTCCAGCAGTGTGGGGTCTTCGGTGGTGATGAGGGTGTGGTCGAGGCGCGGCACTCCGATGCCGCGGGTTCCGCCGCGCGGCCAGGGGTCCGGGTTCCACACCCCTGTTGCGGTGCCGACGTACTCGATGTCGCTGTAGAGCTCGAGGGTGTGTTCGGACGGCAGAGTCACGCGCAGGCCGTCGCCGACGGATTGATTGTCGCCCTTGCTCATCCGTTCGCAGGTGGCGCCGAACGCACGAACCCGGGTTTCGATCTCGGCGAGGGAGTCTTCGTCGGCGACCTTGTAGCCGAGTTTGATCAGTCCGACGCCGCCTTCGTTGAGGACGACGGAGTGGTGGTCTGCTTCGTCCCAGGACTTGAGGTAGACGGTGCCGTCCTCTTCGTGGACGGCGTCCATGCCGAGGGTGTTGATGTAGTGGTTCTTGGCCTCGGCGAGGTCGGTGACGTTGATGTGGACATAGCCCAGTCGCAGCACGGACATGGTGGGTACCTTCCTGTGGTGTGATGTGTATTCGCGGCCACGGTTCACGTGGAGCGTTGTCGGGACCGGCCGAACCCTGCGAGGACATCGACGAGACGGTCCCGTTCTCCGAGTTCGATGGTCACGTCTGATTGAGGAAAGGCCCGGCAGGGGAGGCACTTTTGCTGACCGGGCTCGCGGTCGGGGCCGTCCACGACCGATTCGCTCACTGGCGTGCGATAGACGACGTGACCGTCGACGAGTGTGGCTCGGCAGGCTCCGCACCCGCCTCGCCTGCATTTGTACCGGGACCGGTAGCCCTGCCGGCGCAGCGCATCGACGATCGATTCGTTCGTGCCGACACTGATGCGGATCCCGTCGGGAAGCACGGTGACCTGATACTCGCGCGGTGATGGAAGTGAATCGTGGGCGAGCGACGGGTCGGTCATTGTTCCTCCGCGCTTTTGCTGCGTGCACCGGGGGTGCAGTGCCCCGTGACCAGTACCTTCGCCTGTGGGACAGGTCGTCGGGCGGTCATGGAAGCGATGTCCATCGCTAGGACTGATGTGGGTTGGGGGGCGGACTTTCTCGGACGAGACCCAGCCCGGTCACCCGTTGAGAAAGTCCGCCGCCCGGCGACGCTCCGCTGTCGCCGGGCGTGTCTGTCGTTACTCGGCTGGTGTTACTTGCGACCGAAGTACGAGACGTCGTCGTTGCCGATGAGGTCCGGGACGGTCCAGCCGTCGAGGTCATATTCGCTCATGAACTGCTCTGCCAGACCCCGCATGCCCGACACCACTCCGGTGGCCTGCGCACCGAACAGCAACTCGGCCTTGACGTTTTCGTGGTTGCCGGAGTAGTTGCGCTCGTACAGTTCGTGGCGCCCACCGAACTCGGATCCGATCGAATCCCACAGCGCCTTCATCACCTTCACGCGGTCGACCGCGGTGATGCCGTCCGAGCCGCGCACGTACTTGTCGAGGTACGGGCGGATCTCTGTCGACTTGAAGTCCGACGCCGAGGACGGGAGATAGATCAGGCCGGACGCGACGTCCTGCTCGATGATCTCCTTGATCCGCGGGTAGCCCTGCATCATGAACATCCGGTAGGTCAGGCCGTACTCGAGCTTGGGGATGACGGTGTCGCCGATCCACTGCTCCGGGTCGCGCGCCATCGATTCGGTCAGCGACCAGAACAGGTTCCGCCAGCCGATGACCTCGCCGACGCGGGTCTGCACGCCGCGGAATCCGCCGGCGCCGGTGCAGTCGAGGGCCTTCATCAGCAGGCCGGCGATGAAGTCGAGTTTGACCGCGAGGCGGGTGCAGCCCTGGAGCATCGCGCGGGGGAGGAACCCGGACTGCGGGAAGAAGGTGTTGATCTTGTCGACGGCCCCGTACATGAAGACGTTCTCCCAGGGCACCAAGACCTTGTCGAAGACGAGGATGGCGTCGTTCTCGTCGAACCGGCTCGACAGCGGGTAGTCGAACGGTGTCCCGGTGATCGCCGCGTTCTGCGCGTAGGACGCACGGGAGATCAGCTTCACCCCGGGTGCCCCCATCGGGACCGTGCAGATCAGGGCGAATTCCTTCTTCTTGATCGGCAGCCCGTAGTGGGCGATGAAGTTGTAGTTGGTGATCGCCGAGCCGGTGGCGACGACCTTCGCGCCGGAGACGATCAGGCCCGAGTCGGTTTCCTTCTCCACCTTCATGAACACATCCCCGACCTCGTCGGGCGGGAGTTGGCGGTCGACGGGCGGGTTGATGATCGCGTGGTTCCAGTACAGGACCTTCTCCTGCGATTCGCGGTACCAGCGTTCGGCGTTGGCCTCGAACGGGGAGTACAGCTCCTTGTTGGCGTGCAGGGTGCCGAGGAACGAGGCCTTGTAGTCGGGGCTGCGGCCCATCCAGCCGTAGGTCATCCGCGCCCAGGTGGCGATCGCGTCGCGGTCGGCGAGCACGTCTTCGGTGGTTTTGGCGGTCCGGAAGAACGGCATCGTCACGCCGCCGTTGCCGGTGTCGGTTCTGGTGGTGAGGGTGTCGACGTGCTCGCCGGTGTGCAGACTGTCGTAGAGGCGGGCGATCATGCGAACGGAGTTGCGGAACGCGGGGTGGTTGGTGTGGTCCTTGACCCGCTCGCCGTGTAGCCAGATCTCACGGTCGTCGCTGATGGATTCGATGAATTCGTCACCGGTCATCGGTTTGGTGGCGTAGATCTGGGGCTGGTTGGCGGCGGCGTCGGCGGCCGGATTGACCTGCGTCGGTTCGGTTCCGGCCGTGTCGGTGGCGGGGTCGGTGACGGTCATCGGTAGTCCCTTCAAGGTGCGGTTGGTGATGGTGGTTCAGGGAATGGACAGGGGCGCCCTGGCGTGTAGTGGCGTGAAGGAGGTCGTCGCGTCGAACCATCCGCTGTGCGGATCGTCCATGCTGCCGCTCCATGCGGCGGCGGACGGTTCTGCGCCGATGTGATGGAACTTGCTGCGGTAGAACAACAGCGGTGCACTCTCGGTGACGTCGACGGTGACGTCGACGATCTCGCCGATGAAGATGAGGTGATCGCCGCCGTCGTATTCGGCCCACGGCGTGCACGACAGCGTCGCCGCCGATCCGCACAACAGGGGCGCGGTGGGGCCATCGGCCCATACCGGGCCGGGAACCTGCGGGCGACCGGCGAAGTGCATGGCCGTATCGGTCTGCTCGGCGCCGAGGATGTTCACGGCGAAGGGGGCGTCGCTCAGGTATTGGCATGCCTTCGACTTGCGGGTGAGTGTCACCTGGCACAGTGCGGGCTCGAGGGAGACGGCGGTGAACGCCGTCACCGTGGCGCCGTGGGGTGTCCCGTCGGTGTTCCGGCACGTGATGACTGTGACCCCACTTGCGAACTGTCCGAAAATGTCCCGTAGTTTGCGCGCGTCCATCGGTGGCCACCTTCGCTCTCGTTCGACCTGTTCGACCTGCCTGGTGAGTACGGGTCTCACGCTATGGCGGGTGTCACACGCCGTCGATCCACTCAGCGAAAGAGTGATCCGCTCGGCGCAACGAACATCGGGCAGGGACTGGGCGACACCGGCGGCATGATCCGCCCTGGTAGTCCCCACCGGTGGCCCCGGCGGCCGGTGGTTTAGTCGGGGGCGTGCGGTGGGGGTGACGTCGTCTCGCTCGAGGCTAGGACCGCACGCAGGAATGGTGCCGGAACCGCGGGCCAGCCGGCCTCCCAGTCCCGGCTCTCGTGCTGGTCCGCCAGTGTGGCGACGAGCTGGGTCAGATCCGGCCCCTCGTCGCACAGCGGCCGGATCAGCCCGAGGCGGGAACACTGTGCGACGAGGGGGACCAGGGCGGCCAGGGCATCGTGTTCTCCCCGCACGCGGCGGGTGGTGACGACGTGCAGCAGGCTCGCGCGGAGTGTGGCCCGTGGGCGGTGCAACGCGGTGGCCCTGGCCACGAGCTGCTCGGCCCGCCTGTGCGCGAGCGCGGCGTCGCCGGGATCTCCGCTTGCCAGGAGCCGGCGAATGGCGGAGTCTTCGTTGAGCTCCGCGGTCACCTCGGTGACACCGTTGACGGGATGCGATGGCGGCGCCGCGTCGTCGGGGAGGGCACTGGCCATCGTCATCGCGGGCGGATACTGGCCTGGGGTGATCCGCCACCGGGTGCGTTCGTTCTCGATCCGTGCCGCCAGCCTCGGCAGCGACAGCGCCGTGGCGATCTGGGTCCCCTCGTCCAAGCGGTGCGCTGCCGCCGCGAGATCGCCGCGCAGGGCCTTGATCCGGGATCCGGTGCCGAACGTGACCAGCATGAAATCGACCACCCCGCCCTCGGATCCGAGTTCGGAGCATTCGTCGAGAAGGCGTTCGGCGTCGTCGAGAAGGCCTTGCTCGTAGAGCGATTCGCCGAGCATCGTCCCGGCGAGCCGGGTTGTGTAGGAACGGTGCCCGCCCGACCGTCGGGCGAGATCGTAGGCCTTGCGGTAATAGTCTTCGGCCTCCTGCACATTCAGCAGTTCGCTCTCGGCGAGTCCGGACAAGCAGTATCCGTAGATCACGCTGAAGGGGCCGGACGTGCGCGCATGGAAGGGGGCGGCCCACTCTTGCCAGCGTTTGGCGGCCTCGAAGTCGAAGCGGTGAATGGCCTCGTAGGAGGCGACGTTGGCCGAGCCTGCCAACGCGAAGGGGCGGAGAGTCTTCTCTCGTGCCAGGCAGTCCGAGATCAACTCGGTCAGATTATCGATGCGGTCCCGGAACAGGTCCGCAGCTGCCTGGACAAGCGATGCTTCGGCGCGCAGGGCCGCGGTGGCATTTCCCGACTCGGGTAGAGCCGCCAGCCCGACACGAACGGAGTCGAGGGCGCTGGCGACGATGGTAGGTCGACGGTGGAGCAGGATGTGCGCCCAGGCCGCGGCGATCTGCAGATGTGGGCGGCGCTCGATCTGATCGGGGGGCAGTTTCCCGATCAGCCCGAGAACCGTCGCCATCTGGGAACGTTCGATCAGGGCGAATCCGCGAGAGTCGACGAGTTCGGCCGCGTGGTCCGGCTCCGCGGCCGCAAGTGACTGGTCGACGGCCTCACTGAGGAGTTCGTGCGCGGCGAACCAGCGTGCGGCGGTGCGATGAAGGTCAGCGATTCTGCTCGGCTGGTCGCGCTGGAGACGGCGGCGGAGGAAGTCCGCGAAGAGGTGGTGGTACCGGAACCACTCGCGGTCGTCGTCGAGGGCGCGCAGGAACAGATCGCGTTCCTCGATCTGCTCGAGCAGGCCCTGACCGTCGGCGACGCCGGCCAGGGTTTCGGCGAGGTCAGCGCACAGGCGTTCGGTGACCGACGTGGCCAGCATGAAGTCGAGGATCTCGGGCTCGAGCGCGCTCAGGACGTTCTCGGCGAGATACCCCGCGATCCCGCGGTGGCGGCCGGAGAGATGGGCGATGAACTCCGCCGGATCGTCACGCCCGCGCAACGACAGGGTGGCCAGTTGCAAAGCCGCGACCCAGCCCTCGGTGGAGTCCCGCAGAGCGCTGATCGCGTCCCGATCGAGGGCCAGCCCGCCGACGTCGACCAGGAATTGCCGCGATTCCTCCTCGTCGAAGCGGAGCGCGGTGGAGTCGATCTCGACCAGCTCGTCTCGCACCCGCATCCGGCCCAGTGGCAGGCCCGACTGGCTGCGGCTGGTGACCATCACCTGGAGGTGATGGCACCCGTTGTCGAGCAGAAAGCTCATCGCGGCGAGCGTGGCGGGATCGGTGACCAGGTGCCAGTCGTCGATGACGACGGTCAGGGGGTCTCTGCTGGTGTGGATCTCGTTGATCAGCGCGGTCAAGACGAACCGGTCGGATTCGTCGCCGTGATCGTCGAGAATCTGACCGAGTTCGGCCGCGAGGTCGGGTCGGACGACACGAATCGACTCGATGAGGTGGGACAGGAACCACACGACATTGTTGTCGTCGGCGTCGATGCTCAGCCAGGCCACCGCGACACCGTCGTCGGCCAGGGTGCGCCGCCACTGCGCCGCCAGGGTGCTCTTGCCGAAACCCGCGGGGGCGTGAATCAAGATCAGCCGGCGGCGGGCGGCATCGTGAAGACGCTCGGCGAGCCGGCCGCGCTCGACGAGGGCCCGGGCCGGAGTCGGTGGCCGATACTTAGTGGAGGCGCTGGGCGGCTGCCGCGGCGGCTCGTCCACGTCAGCGCGCTGACCGAGTTCGGTGGGGGCGTAGTCGACGGTTCCGGTGTCGTGTCGTGGCGAAGGATCCGGTGCCGCCGGGTGCGAGTCCTGCGGCAGCGCCATCTCGTCCGCGGTCAAGCCGTGACTGGCTTCGATCGTGCGGAGCTGATCTCCGAACTCGGCGGCGGTTGCCGGTCGCCGGCCGGGATCGCGGGCCATCGCGGATTCGACCGCGGCCCGGACATCGGCGGGGATACCGGCCGCGGGCAACCGCGGAGCCGACTCCGCGGCGATCCGCAAGAATTGGGCGACGATCTGCTCACCGGAGCGGCGTTCGAAGGCAGCGTGCCCGGTGAGCAGACAGAACAACGTGGCTCCGAGCCCGTAGACGTCGGAGGCCAGGGTCGGGGGATCGCCGGACAGCACCTCCGGTGCCGTGAAGGCCGGCGACCCGGTGATGGTGCCGGTGTCGGTTTCGAATCCGCCTGCGATCCGCGCGATCCCGAAGTCCGACAGCTGCGGTTCGCCGTAACTGGTCAGCAGAACGTTGCCCGGTTTGATATCACGATGAAGGATCCCCGCACGATGCGCAGTTTCGAGGGCGCCGGCGAGCTTCACCCCGATTCGGACAGCGGCGTTCCACTCGAGCGGGCCACGGCTCCGCAGCACCGCATCCAGGGAGCCGCGCGCGTGGTACTGCATGACGAGGAACTGCCGACCACTCGCGGTAGCCCCGATGCGCAACACATTGACGATGTTCGGATGGCCCGAGAGCTGCCCCATGGCACGTTGCTCGCGGAGGAACCGGGCGTAACCGTCCTCATCGAAGGTCGAGTTCAGCACCTTGACGGCCACGGTCCGGTCCAAGGACGGCTCTCGGCACCGGAAGACCACCCCGAAACCTCCGTGCCCGATCTCGCTGACCTCCGCGAAACCCTCGGCTTCGAGTTCCGCCTGGAGCGCAGGAACAAGTCCGCGACCAGGCCCGGGACCGTCCTCGTTCGTCATGGATACCACGCCCTCCTCGGGCGAGGAACCTCGTGCATCCGGTCCATCCTGCGCCGCCACGATCCTTGCCCAGCCCGCTCATCACCCGCCGCTGTGCGGCGACGGACACCCGAGCCGGTCGTGTCTCGACTCTCCCTCCGATGAGCCTACGCGCCGGAAATACCAGGTGGACCGAAGTTCGAACCGGGAAACATCGTGCCGTCGCCTTCACGGAAGCGCCGTGATCAGGGTGTCCACCTCCACCCGCGGGCCGGTGAAGAACGGCACCTCCTCGCGGACGTGCAGCCGGGCCTCGGTGGCGCGCAGGTCGCGCATGAGGTCGACGATCCGGTACAGCTCCGGTGCCTCGAACGCGAGAATCCACTCGTAGTCGCCGAGCGCGAACGCCGGCACGGTGTTGGCGCGCACATCCTTGTAGGTGCGGGCCGCCATGCCGTGGTCGGCGAGCATCTTCCGGCGCTCGTCGACGGGCAGCAGGTACCACTGGTAGGAGCGGACGAACGGGTACACGCAGATGTAGTTGCCCGGATCCTCGCCTGCCAGGAACGCCGGGATGTGGCTCTTGTTGAAGACGGCCGGACGGTGGCACGCGACGTTGCTCCACACGGGCTTGCTCGCGCGGCCCAGGGCGGTGGTGCGGCGGAAGTCGGCGTACGTGGCCTGGAGGGCCTCGATGCTCGCCGAGTGCGTCCAGATCATGAAGTCGGCGTCGGCGCGCAAGCCGGCCACGTCGTAGAGCCCGCGCACCACGACACCCTTCTCGGCCTGAGCTTCGAAGAAGATCCGCGCCTGTGTGATCACAGCTTCCCGGTCGCCTGCGAGTACGCCGGGTTCCACCTGGAAGACCGAGAACATGAGGTAGCGGATCTGGAAGTTGAGCGCGTCGAAGTCAGGGCGCGGCAGAAGACTCATGGCCCTCCGGTCTGGGGGATGGGGCGCCGCCACGGTCGATTGCGACCGAGCGGTGCGAGGAGATCGGTATCAGCATCCGTCCCTCCGAGGGAACGGGAGATCGATCAGCTCGCCACCGACAGCATGGCGATCATGCGTAGTGCCGTCACCGGATGGGTCAGCAGGCCCTTCACGACCAGCTTGTGAGTCACAATGTCGCGAAGAACGCCGAGTCCACGCCGGGTGAAGAAGCCGACAGGCAGCAATCCGCCTGCCTTCATCTCCAGTTGGGAGACATCGAGGATCTGCCCGACGGTGGCCGAGACGACGACGGCGGGATTGTTCACGATGTCATTGCAGACGGTGGCGTGGTCGTCTCGAAAGATGATGGTCGCGGCGGCGTTGGTGTCCGTGCTGAACACCGCGACCGGCCGACCGAATGTGCGGGCCAGGGCGACGCGTTCGGGATGATTCTGAAGGTTCTGTGCCAACAGGGTCGACAGGATGCTCGCGACGCCGTTCGCGTCGTCGCCGTCGTAGAGGGACAGGGTGTACGTGGTGGGGTGAACCGTGGTCATCGTGGGCCTTCCAAGGCGCTGCTAACGATAGGGTGCCCGCGCAGGCCGATGGAGCGCCGTCGACCCGCGCGGGCTGGAGGGGTGGTGTCAGACTGCCCACTCGGTCGGTACCCGACCCCAGGACAGCAGGAAGTTGTTGAGAGCTCCGGCGTTTTCGATCGCGGCGGTCATCGGGCCCTTGACGAACTTGAGTTCTCCTGCCATGAGCAGTTTTCCAGCTTCCTCGTCACCGTCGGCGGCGCGCTGCCACGCTTCGAGCCCCCCGTTGAGGACGATCCACAGATCGTCTTCGTCGAACTTGCGGGGTGTCCAGGAGATGACCTCACCCTGGTTCCATTCGAGGTGAACGGTCAGGTCTTCGCGGCCGGTGACGGCGAGTTCCATCCTGTTGGTGAACGACGACGGGTCCTTGAACCCGCGGTAGACCGCCTCGTTTGCGTTGACAGCATCGCGGGCGGCGTCACACCATTCCGGTGAGAAGAACTTCAACTTGTCAGTCATGAAAACGTGATCTCCTTCGAATTGTCCTGTGCTGTGCAATCTTGGTCTGTTTTCGTTGTCGGTGGTGCCGTGTCCACCCGACCATGGACACGGCACCTCTCCGGACCCACCGAACGGCCACCTGCACCCGGTCCGAGAGACCTCAGGGCTTCGCTTGCCCCGGCGAACACGATGAGGTGTCGCGGCAAACCGGTCGGCGATAGTGCGGTGACGCCGCCATGATTCGGTGGGAGTCTTGTTGGGTGGTGGCTTCGGTTCGGCTGATCAGACGCCTTGCAGGGTCCGTTCGCGGGGCGTGGTGCGGCTTTCGGCCTGCCGCGTCGCGGGAATTCCGAGGCCGCCGAGCACGATCAGAGCAACCCCGGGAACGATGAGCCACCAGGTGAGCGTTGTCGTCGGTTGTGTCGCGGTGGGGATACTGGCCGCCGCCTGAAAGTTGTCGACGTTCTGTTCCATGCCCGCCACCAGGGCCTGGAACCGCGGGAGGATCTCGTTGAGCTGGCCCATGCCGGCGGCAACTGCGGGGAAGTTCTGGCCCATGAAACTCTGGAACTGGGCGGGGTCCATCTTCAGTGCGTCGGCGAGCGCGGGGGCGGTCTCGGCCTGAAGTTGGTCGGACATCTTCTGGATGACGTCCATGTCCGAGCGCACCGCGGCGACACCGTCGTCGGTGAAGATCGGGCCGAACGCCGCAGTGAGGTCGTCGACGGCCTGGGTTTTCGCCGGTACCGACAGGATCAGTGGTGCGATGACGAAGACCACTCCGGTGGCGACGGTGACCAGCAGGGCGACTCGGGAGAGTCCGCTCCGCGCGGGGTTGCGTCCGAGGACCAGTGCGCCGCCGGCCAGAATGAACAGGACGGCTCCGGGGACCAGGAAGAGATAGGGCACGGTGGTGCTCGGCAGGAAATTGGTCGGGATCTGATCGGCGCTGCGGAAGTTCGGGGCTTGGGTCTCGAGCCCGGTCACCAGGCCCTGGAACTTCGGGAGGATGGTGTCGAGTTGTCCGATCCCGCTTGCCACATCAGGAAAATTCTCGCTCATGAAGCCCTGGAACTGCTCTGGTGGCATTCCGAGCGCGTTCGGGAGGGCGGGCAGGGTTTCCGCCTGCAGTTGGTCGGCCATCGCCTGCACGGTGTTCATATCCGTTCGCGTCTGGATCAGTGCGTCCGGTTCGAAGCTGCCACGAAGATCACCGGTCAGGGTGTCCACGCTCTGCGCCTTGCTGAGCATTCCCGTCACGAGTGGGAAGAGGAACAGTACTGCGCCTATCACTGCCACACTGGAGAGTGCGAAGGTCCTTCTTGCCGGCATTCCCGGCCTCCTTGGGGTTGGGGAAATCGCTGTATGCCGGGAGATCCGGCGTCGATAGTGGTGACGGCTGCGGCGACCGCGGAGTGCGGGCACTGTCACCGGTTGTGAGGGCCCGTCGAGCCGAGTCTCGCGCGCTGACCGGTGCATGGGTCGAGAATGCGAAGGCATCAGGGCAACCCACCGACGGGAATCCGGGCTCTGTGGCCCGGGGCGATTCAGCTGAGTGTCGCGGCGAAGTGCACGATCTGCACGCCACCGGTCGCGAAGTTGGGTACGTCGGCCACCGCCGCCGCTCCCTCGGGGGAGGACAGCGCGGCCGCCATGGCGTCGGCAGAGTCGAAGTCCGCCTCGAAGACGGCGACGAAGGGTGACTCACCCTCCGCCGCAGCAACGTTGATGCTGTGGCGGGTCGCCCGCACGCCGGGCAGTTTCCGGGCGATCGGCAGATGGGTGTGCTGGTAGTATTCCCGGAACTTTTCCGGATCGGTGGGCTGGCCATAGAGAACCATCAGGGTGTGCATCGGTGGGTCCTTCCGGGGGATACGTTGGTGCGGGTCATGGTTCGACGGCGTCGAGGACGAAGCTGTAGGTGGCGCGGACCGTGCCCTCGGGGCCGGTGGTGACGTCGAGGACGAGTTCGGGGTCGATCCTGTCGCTGACCGCATCGGAGGCCGCGCCAGTGTCGAAGTAGAGTTGTGTGGTCACGGGGAAGTACCCGAGCTTGGTGACGGTGGCATGGATGGTCGCCGGTCGCCAGGGGTTCCATTTCGCCTTCGTGAACAGGGTGCCGAGGGCTCCGTCCGCCGGTATGCGGTAGGGCTTGGGCAGGATGGTTGCGATTTCGAAGCGCCCGTGGTCGTCGGTTGTCACGACACCGCGGAGGTTGTCTGCCGGGATCCCGGGCGTGAAACCCGAGTAGTGGCCGCTGTCATCGGTCTGCCACATGTCGAGGTTCGCGTAGGCGATGGGGGAGCCGTCTGCGGCGGTCACGCATCCGGTGAGTATCAACGACGTCCCCGGTTCTTCCGCGCGCATCGGCAGCATGCACGGCGAACTCAGCTGCGGTTGTCCCGGAATGTAGTAGGGCCCTTCGGTGCTGCTCGGGGTCGCGCTGTGGTCTGCGTTCGCGCGTGCTGTGATGGTGCGCTCGACAAACAGGTCCAGGAGCAGTGGCCACTCTCCGTCGTCGCCCACCGAGATCAGCCAGGACTTGAGGGCGTGGAGTTCGGCATCGGTGACGTCGTGCCGACGAAGAACGCCGGCAATGGCGTCGGCGGCGGCTCGGGCGAGTTCGGAGATGCGCGCCGGTGATGGATTCGCACGGATGGCGCGGAGGGCGCGCTCTCGAACGAGCTGTGTTGCCGTGTAGCTCGGGGTGTCCAAGGTGGTTGCGGTGCTCGTGTGAGCAGTCATTCCGGTTCTCACTGACAGGCGATGGGTGATGGCGGCGGGTGGTGCCGTGGGGGGTGGGTGCGACCCACACGGCACCACCTGCCGTCGTGTCACTGTCTGGTTGGGCTATCGGGACTGGTACCAGGGTGGGGGTAGTGGGAAACTACGGTCGGTCCTCGGGGAGCGGGTTCTGGCTCGCGTCCCACTCGACACGGACATGGTCGGGACCGCGGAAGGAAGTATTCGGTGAATACGTCCATTCCTGGTCCTCCACCAGGCGCAGGTGCGGCAGACGCTTGGTGGTCTCCTCCAGCATCACCCGCATCTCCATGCGGGCCAGGCCCTGGCCGAGGCATAGGTGCACACCCCACCCGAAAGCCAGGTGCTCATCGGCGTTCTCACGGGTGATGTCGAAGGTTTCCCCGTCCTCGAACTTCGCGTCGTCGTGGTTGGCGGATCCGGTCAGCATCATCACCCGTGAACCGGCCGGCAGGTCATAGTCGCCGAGCCGGACCGGCTTCGTCGTGATCCGCCGCCACGTCGGCACGGACGACTGGTAGCGCAGGATCTCGTGCACCGCGCCGGGGATCAGCGACGGGTCCGCGCAAATCGCTTCCCACTGATCGCGGTTCTCGAGCAGTGACTTGAATCCGCTCGCCGCCGCGTTGGTGGTCGTCTCGTGCGAGGCGTAGAGGTGACTCTGCATGATCGACGCGAGGTAGGTCTTGTCCCACACCTCGTCGTTGCCGTCCTTCTGCCAGGCCTTGATGACATTGGACATGTAGTCCTCGCCCGGATTCTCGGCCAGCTTGTCGACGTGTTCACGCGCGTACTGAAGGTACGCGGCGTAGTCGCCGGCGAGGGCGACCTGCTGCTCGTCGGTGGGGCGACCCCACAGCCACAGCGCGAACCGGGCCGCATACCCTCGGACGCGCTCGACCTCGGCCTCCGGCACACCCATCAGGATGAACGCCGTCAGCGCCGGCACCGAGAAGGTCATGTCGCCGACCATGTCGGCCCGGCCGTTCTTGACGATCGCGTCCAGGCACTGGGAGACGAACCGGCGGGTGTAGGGCTCGAGTTCGGCGACCTTGTTGTCGTTGAGGCCTTTGCGGAAGACCCTGCGCCGCTTGGGGTGCAGGGGAGCGTCCTCGTCGACGAGCATGGTCGAGGGGACGAAGTTGGCCTCGACCAGCACATCCATCGCCGCCGGGCACGGCGGGGTGATCATCACCCCGGCCTCGCTCGCGCTGTAGGACTCGGTGTCCTTAAAGATCTCGATGATGTCCTCGTAGCGACTGACGATCCAGTAGTCGATCTCGGGGCTGTAGAAGACCGGTTCCTGTTCGCGGACGGACTTGAAGACGGGGTACGGGTCCTGCTGGTAGTCCTCGTCGAACGGGTTGAACTCGGCCGCGAAGTGGCTGACCGGGCACTTGCCCGCGACGATATCTTCGGCATTCGGTGCCGGAGTGGTTTCGGTCATCGTGGATCCTCCTGGACGTTGGGTAGCGGCAGATCGGGCTGAACGCCGCGCGATGTCGGGCAATGGGTCGGATGGCTACATGTCGAGGACGATCCGTGGTGAGCGTGCCCGCGAGCAGCAGATCATCATCACCTCGTTCTCCGCCTTCTCGTCGTCGTCGAGCACCGCGTCGCGGTGGTCGACCTCGCCCTCGAGTACGGTTGTCTCGCAGGAGCCGCACACTCCCTCGCCGCAACTGTTCGCGGCCTTGATCCCGCACTCGAGCAGGGCATCGAGAATTGTCTGGTCCGGACCGACGGTGAGGGTTTTCCCGGAGCGGGACAGCTCCACTTCGAACGCGGTCTCCACGTTCGGATCGAGCTCGACGACAGTGCCGGAGAAGTGCTCCACGTGCAGCCGCGCGGACACCCCGACGTCGGCACACCGCGCGGCGAGTGCGTCGAGGAGCCGTTCGGGGCCGCAGCTGTAGATGTGCACGTTCGGGCCGAGTTCGTCGCCGATCAACGTGTCGAGGTCCAGGCGTGTTCCCTCGTCGGAGATGCACATCTGCACGCGGCTGTCGTCGGAAAGCTGTTCGAAGAACGCCATCTTCGGGCGAGAGCGGCCGGCATACACCACGCGGTAGGCGATGTGGTTGTCCGCGGCGGCCTGCATCATCGGCAGCAGGGGCGTGATGCCGATCCCGCCGGCGACGAAGAGATACTCCTCTGCCGGCTTGAGTGGGAAGTTGTTGCGCGGCAATGACGCTGTGAGCGTGGCGCCCTTCTTCACCTCGTCGTGGATGTGCTGTGACCCGCCGCGGCTGTTGGGATCTCGAAGGACGGCGACCTCGTAGCGGGAACTGTCGCTGGGCGTGTTGTGCAGCGAGTACTGCCGCACCATGCCGTTCGCCAGGTGCAGATCGATGTGTGCGCCGGCCTCCCAGGTCGGGAGGGTACTTCCGGTGCCGTCGATCAAGCTCAGCGTGAGCACGTCGTCGCATTCCTTGCGGACTTCGTCCACCACCAGTTTGAGGGTGGTGTTCGGATCAGGGTTCTCGGGGGACATAACAGCCTCCATGGGGCGGGGAAGCGGGCGATCATCGGTCGATGAAGACACGGTTGGTCTATCGGATCGCAACCGCCGGCCGTGAACATGCTGGCGGAGTGCGATCTCACAAACAAAGCTATGGTGTGGCCGAGCTCATAGCTATCCAGGACGCGTCTCGTCCTATCCGCTTTTCGACACGCCGCCTCGGTGGCGGATTGCACGAGTGTCGGGTCGCGAAAGATTCAGCAGTGCAGTGGTGTTCGAGTCGTCTGCGTCTGCCCCAGGCGGCTCGAAGACCCTGGGAGTCATGTTTGGGGTCCCCGATGTGCCGGTCTTCCTTGACAAATATCTAGTGATGGGGCTCACAATGGCGTTTACGATCTGGGCCCGCCCGGGAGGTTCTTCGGGCGACAGGCGCAAGACAGCGAGAGGTTTGTACACCCCGATGGGCACACACAGCACCACCCGATTCACCGACTGGCACGAAGTGCACGAGGCTGTCGCCGCAGCCTATTTTCCGCACGAGATGAGGCCGCTGACGACCGGAGCTGCGTCTCGATCGGCCCTGAAGTCGGCGACCATCGGATCGTGCCGGATCACCAGCATGCGGCTCGGCGCCGAGGTATCCGTCGCGACCGACCACCCCGGAGCCTACGGCGTCAACATCCCGGTCTCGGGACGGTTCGAGTCGGTAGTCGGGAAGACCGCGGTCCTGTCGCTGCCCGGCCAGGCGACCATCTGTCCCCCGGACACCCGCACCGTCATCCCGCACTGGAGTCCCTCATGCCGGCTCATCGGGTTCAAGGTCGAGAAGAGCTATCTGCAACACGAAATGGACCGCGTGCTCGATCGCCCGGGAAAACTGCCGACGCAGATCGATCTCCGCAGCGGCCGGGGGGCGAGCTGGCTCAAGTTCGTCCACACCGTCTTCCATCAGGTCGCCGACGACGCCGGCCTCTGGCGTGACAGCCTCGTGCTGACCCAGCTCGCGGGCACCCTCACCACTGCATTCGTCCTCGCGGCTACACCGGACGACGAGGGCAGTCACCGCGGCGCGCGCCCCCGCATCGTCAAAAGGGTCATCGACGCAATACATGCCGATCCGGCCCGTGCCTGGACACCCGGGGAGATGGCGGAACTGGCGGGAGTCAGTGTGCGCCGACTGCAGCAAGGCTTCCGGGAGTGCATGAATCAGACACCATTCGAATACTTGTTCGAGGTCCGGCTGGAGCGCGCGCACGCCGAACTCGTATCGGCCGGTCCGCCGGCCACCGTCGCAGACATCGCCTTTCGGTGCGGGATCACCCACACCGGCAGGTTCGCCGCGGCATACCGCGACCGGTACGGCTGCACCCCGTCGGAGACATTGAAGCGCTGAGATCGGCCCCGGCACAACCTGCTCGGGACTCGTCCGTGCGCGAGCGCCCCCGGGGGCGCGGTCGGGTGGCCCCTGTCTAGCGCGGCACCCATTTGGCATAATATGTGATGTGAGTCATACTGCGCACTCGGTGAGTGCGCGGCGCAGTGCCGGAAAGGTGAACAGACTTACGTGGCTGACCACTGGATGGGGCCGGAGAAGACCGCGTCGTCCGCGGCGGGACGCGGCGCCCCTCCGTGTACCTCGATCAACCTGCACAGCGAAGACGTCGAAGAAGCCGTCGCCGGTGTCGGCGAGGTCTTTCACCCCCACGAACTCACCCGGGTCGGTGCCGGCTCCGGATTTCACGCCGACCTGAAGGCGGTGGTTGCGGGATCCATGGTCTCGGGGCAGCTGCGATACAACAACAACACGGACCTCTACTGCCCGTCCATTGACGGCTATCACGTGAACATCCCGATGTCGGGTCGGCTGCTCTCGGAATCGGGGGGCGAGCAGACCGCAGTCGAGCAGGGCAACGCGGTTGTTTACTCCACAGGCTCCGACGCTCGCATCCTCACCCCGCGAACCAGCCAATTGCACGTCTTCGCGATGAAACTCGATCGCTCGACCATGCAGACCGCTATTCAGGACCTGCTCGATCGGCCCGTCTCGCGACCGGTTCAACTCCACGGCGGGCTGGATCTCACCACTGGCAACGGGCGTGCCTGGCGCCACCTCGTGCTCGATACCTACCGCAGCCAAATCGAAGGGACGTTCATGGCGAATCCCCTTCTCGCGGCGCCGTTGACCTATTCGATCGCGGTGGGATTGCTCAGTCTCACCGAACACCAGTACGCCGAGGAACTATCCAGGCCGGCGATGCGTACCGCCCCGGCTCCGATCAACGAAGCCGTCGAGTACATCACCGCACACGCCGCGATGCCGTTGTCTCCTGAACTGATTGCCCGAGAAGTAGGTGTGGGCGTCCGCGCGCTGCAGCGCGGTTTTCGCGAGTACCTGGACACCACCCCGATCGAGTTCATCCGGAACGCCCGGATGAAGCGAGCCCACGAGGACCTCATGACGGCCGACGCGGAAACCGACACCGTGTCCGGCATTGCCAGTCGCTGGGGCTTCTACCACTACGGCCGGTTCTCCCAGGAGTACCGGCGAATCTATGGCGTGAGCCCGTCCCAAACCCTGCGCTCAGCCTGACATCAGTCGAGCGGAGTGTTCCGTCGGAAAGCCGCCGAACATCGGCGAGGCATTCACTCGCCCGTATCCGGACACCGAACTCACCGAGCGTGACAGTCCGCGATGCTCCTCGCTCCGAAACCGGTGCTGTCGCAATATGTATAGCGCGTGTCGCACACTGGATAGTGGCGCAGATCATATGCGCGTAAATTTGCAGACACCTCGCAGGATCTCCCCGGCCGGGAGCTCACCCGCGGTGCGAGGTGTGATCTTTCTGCCGAGTCAGGCGATTCGGCCTCTACGTGCGACGCACACCCTATTCGACCGAGTAGCAAGCAGGTCAGCTGATGAATCTACCCGTGGCGCACAGCGCCTCGTCGTTAGAGCCGTTAGAGCAAGTTCAGCAACCGAACTGGGTGCAGCAGTGCCGCATGGACAGCGAGCACCTCAAACGGCTGCAAGTTCTGACCTCGGATGAGTGCTGGATAGTCGACTTCGCGATCCGGTGGGCGCCCTTCGGCGGATCCGGTCCGGGTGAATTGATGGTCAACCACGGTGTCACCCGGGATCGTTTCATCGTCCTGTTGCAGGCAGCGCTGGCACCGAAGCCGCGGGATCTGGCCATGATCAGGGCACACAAGCGCAGGCTGAGCGCTGTCCTCGTCGAAGCGTGGCGACCGGAGCGGCGCGAGGGTGGGTACCGTCCGCTGGGCCGGCCGCACGCCGCACGCCGGACGTCGGATGCCCTCCCCACGGCAGATGTGGGATGACCGACACCTGAATGGCGCCGTCAACAGATGATGACTACCACGGTGCCAATGGGCGGCGAGTGACACCGTGAACCCACGAGCAGCCACCTGCGGTCCACCGCCGGTGCTCGGTGCCACGAATCTTCTCGAACAGCGATGTAGCGACCCACTCAGGAGGCCGATCCGCGGTCGGCGTTGCGCCTGCCCACCACCATGCGTCCGGTCGTGGCGGCGAGGCCAGTTCGGACGCAGTTGGTTCGCACCTCGGCGCTCATCGGCATTCTTTCGCTGTCCGAACCCACCCGATCCGAGAGGCACCCGATGAGTCGCACACCCGCCGCTGTCGGCGGCTTCCGGCGACCCCGTTGGCCGTGGTCGGCGCGGGGTGTTGCAGGCTGGCCACTGCGCTGGAAGATGGCGGTCGTACTGACCGTTCCCCTCACGGTCGCGGCAGGACTGGGGTTTCTTCGCGTACAACAAAGCCTCACGGCGGCAGCGGACTTCACCACGGTGTCCGAGAGGGCGCAGATCCTCCCGCTTCTCGTCGAGCTGGACGGGCACGCGGCCGTTGTGATGGGAACGTTGGCGCTACGCACCATTTCGACGTCGATGATCGACAAACCTCGACGCCTCAATTGTGGACGTGGAAAACGCGAACACCGCAGACACGCTCGACGAGGGCGCAGCATCCGACGTTGCGGCAGCACTCTCCGGTGCGCGTGCCTTGAGCGCACAGGCCAAGCAGGGACCGACCTCAACAGAGGCACTCACCGCGCAGCTCGCGTCCATCAGATCTGCCCTGTCCAGCGCGGTGGGCGCGATCACCGCCCCGATCGCCGACCCCGAGGTGGTCGTCGAGACCGTGCGCCTCGAGGGTTTGTGGGCGGCCCAGAAGTTGGTCTCGGCCCAGGGCCTGTCAGTTGTCGCCTCGACGGCAATTCTCACCGGCGAATCCGGTGCGAATCTCGAAGCCGAGTCCGTCAACCTTCTGGCCAACCTCCGAACCGAGTCCGCACTGCTCGACCAGGTCGAACAGCGGTACCCGCCCGGTGACCCCACCATGACGACGCTCCGAAACGGGGTGAATGACCGCACCGCATTGCTGCCGGATGTCGCACACCGCGAGAGCGCCGACCGGGCACTGACCGAGCTCAAGAACTCGCTGATCGCGAGCGTCGACGACTATTCCACCGCAATCGCCACCGCCTCCGCCGATCTGAAGGATGCAGTGGTAGCGAAGTCGGCCGCGTTGCGGACCCAGGCGTGGCGGGATACGGGGGTGGTCACGGCGTTGCTGCTCGCCGCGATTCTGCTCGCCGTAGTGGTGGCACGATCCCTGCTGCAACCCCTGCGGAGACTGCGGCGCGGCGCTCTCCGAGTGGCTCACGCCGACCTGCCGGCCGCGGTCGGACGACTCAAGTCCGGTGCGGACGCCTCCACCCTCGAATTCGATCCCATCGACGTGCACACCCACGAAGAGATCGGCCAACTTGCCCGTGCCATCGATGACATTCACACCCAGGCCCTGCTGCTCGCCGGTGAGCAGGCACAGCTGAGGCTGCAGATGAACAACGTCTTCGAAACCCTCGCCCGGCGCAGCAGATCGCTGATCGATCTGCAACTGGAGATGATCGAACAACTCGAGTTCGAAGAACGCGACCCCAAGCGCCTCGACAACCTCTTCCGCCTCGACCACCTCGCCACCCGGATGCGCCGAAACGGCGACAACCTGCTGATCCTGGCGGGCAACGACAATCGGCGCGGGCGCCCGGCGCCCATCCTGCTCGGGGACGCCGTGCGCGCGGCTATTTCCGAGGTCGAAGACTATCAGCGCGTTCGGGTCGCCGCGATGCCGCCGGTGACCTTGACCGGCACCGCGGGGAGGGATCTCGTGCATGTTCTGGCCGAACTGCTCGACAACTCCCTGCACTTCTCGCCGCCGGACAGTACTGTGACCACCACCTGCGCGCGTACCATCGACGGCGGTGTCGTCATCGAGATCGCAGACCGAGGAATCGGAATGGCGCCGTCCGACCTCCACGAACTCAACGACCGAGTCGCCTCGACACCCGAGGTCACCCCAGACACCGCGCGCCGCATGGGTCTGTTCGTCGTCAGCGAACTCAGCAAACGGCACAACATCACCGTCACCCTCCGTCCGACGCTCGACCAGCCGCGCAACGCGGGAATTACCGTGTCGGTCCACATCTGCGGTGATGTGCTCACCTCTGCACCCGAGGGTGTCCAGGCCGGCTCCGGCGGCCGACCCCAGACTGCTGGGCACTATGCCGATCTCACCGCACCGGGTTCCACCGCCACAATTCCCAAGGAGGGGGTGGTCGCCATCCAGAGGCAACACCCAGGTCAGATACCGGTATCTCCCGAAGGCGTTGGTGCCGGGAGATCCTCCGTCGGTGCTCTGCCCCAGCGCCGACCGGGGGCAACCGGGATCGCCACCGCTGCTCGACCCCGATCCGTAGCACCCCAGACCAACAGTGACGGTGCTTCAGGACCCGCGCCGCGACATCGCTTGGAATCCTCACGGACAGCGTCATTCTTCGAGCCGCGGGTCGTTGCCGACGAGACCGCACAGACCCCGATCTTCGCCAGTATCGCTCCACTGTGGTTGACCGACCCCACCACGGTCGACAACGACGTTCCGCAGGAGTGGGTGACGCGAGCGGATACCGGTTGGTCGGCAGCGCGCCGAGCCGCGCAGCACACGCCCGAGCGGACAACCCTCAACGGCCTGCCGCAACGGATCCCCGGGCAACGCCTCGTCCCCGGCGGTGTCGACGAGTCGGACCACATGTCCAGACACACCCGCACCCCCGAGGCGGTCCGCGCAAATCTCACACGACACCAGAGCGGTGTCCGCGCCGGACGGATGGACACACCGCGCAATCCCGGACCAGTAGACCCATGGCAACAGGAGGAACCTTCGTGACAAGTGGCGGCACTCTCAACTGGTTGGTGTCCAACTTCGCCCGCGACGTCCCCCGGGTGACGCACGCCGCGCTGGTCTCGGCTGATGGTCTCCTGATGGCCGCGAGCGCGCACCTTCCGCTCGATCGAGCCGAACAACTCGCGGCAGTGACTTCAGGTCTGGCCAGTCTCTCCGCCGGTGTGTCGTCGCTGTTCGACGGCGGCGGTGTCCTGCAGTCAGTGGTGGAGATGCATCACGGCTACCTGTTGCTGATGAGCGTCGGGGACGGTTCGCAGCTTGCTGCCCTGACCACGGCCGAGTGCGACATCGGACAGGTCGGGTACGAAATGGCGGTTCTGGTCGAGCGCGTGGGGTCCGAAATCGACGCCGTGCCTCGTTCGGCAGTTCGGTCATGATTCCGTCAGCAACTCCGGCCGGCACTCGAGGGTCGCTAAATCCTTTGCCAGACCGGGTCACCTCCGCCAAGATCGTCATCGCCGGAGGTTTCGGTGTCGGGAAGACGACCATGGTCGGTGCGGTGTCCGAGATTGTTCCGTTGCGGACCGAGGCGATGGTCACCGACGCGAGTACCGGGGTCGACAGCGTCACGGCAACCCCGCAGAAGGTGACCACCACCGTTGCGATGGACTTCGGGCGACTCACGCTGGCAGACGATCTGATCCTCTACCTCTTCGGCACACCGGGACAGCACCGGTTCTGGTTCATGTGGGACGATCTCGTGCGCGGGGCCATCGGTGCGATAGTTCTGATTGACACCCGCCGTCTCGACGACAGCTTCGCGGCTATCGACTTCTTCGAATCCCGAGGTCTTCCATTCCTCGTGGCCGTAAACGAGTTCGACAATGCACCCCGGTACCCACTCAACGACATCCGGGCCGCACTAGCGATTGCCCCCAACGTCCCGATCATCGCTGCCGATGCACGAAACCGTGCGTCGGTCAAGAACGCCCTCCTCGACATCGCGGCATATGCGCTCGACGCGGCGGACACCGCAGCAGCCCATTGACAACATTGCCAGGACGACTGTTTCCACCATCTCGCCGCGACACGGTGACAGCGTCCAGGGATGTTCTTGTAGATCGCTGCCGAAAGTGCTCGATGACGCGGAAACAGCCGCCCGCGCCCGCCATGCTGGGTCGCGCCCCGCCGCCGGGATATACGCTTTAGTTGCTGCTATTGCATCCTGGCGCAGGCGGCGCCGGTTGGGTGCGCCCAACCTTCCGAGCCGCGGGCTGCTTCTGGATTCGAGTTGGTCGGCGAACAGGTGCTCGGCGGCAGTGCCGCAACTACCCCGCTCGCTCCGGCGGGCTCGGTGCTGGTCCACCCGGACCCAATTGGGGCGAAAGCCTCTGTGCACCAACAGTGCAATTGGATTCCGCACGTATCCGTTCGACCGAACGGACTATGCCGAGCGTTGCTCAGGTTCCTCGACGCACAAGCGGGCCCACCGCGCCTGCGCGCGGGCGACTGAAAGATCCCGCACGATGTGGTGGGGGATCCGTGACAGGCGGCGGGGACGAACGAAACTGAGTGCCGCGACGAACGCGTCAATAAACAGGGTCGGCATAGTGGAAGTCCTACGATGAGGGAAGTAGTGCGGACATGTCATGGGGTGGCTCGGACGACGTGAAGTCGACCAGTATCCGTTGTGGGGCGCTTCGATGTCGTCGGAGCTGACGCGACGAACAGAACGTGAGGATCAGATCCTTCACTTCGGGAGGATATCTGCGAATGCGATTGCTGCAGGCGAGATCGTAAAGGCGATCTTCGTATTCGCGCTTGGAGATTCCGAAGTTGACCATGATGTCTTCCGAGGGTCCTCCGCCGAACGCGGACCAACGTCGGAAGAATTGCACCATGAAGTCATCGTCACGAGTGTTCGCTTGATGTTCTTCTGGCCTGTTCGTCATTTTCTGCCCCTCCTACGACAACTCGCAGCGCCATGTGTCGAGCTGTATCTGAGCGCGGTCTCCGTCGGAGTGCCGGCTTGGACAGACGATAGGACTGCGGACAATGTGAACGCATTACTCATGGGGATAAGTCGGAGGCGCAGTTCACTCCATGAGGGATGAGGATTGCGCCACAGGGAGTGTCACTGCTTGCCGGCGGCCACCCATGCTGCGATTTGGGTACGTGAAGTGAAGCCCAGTTTCGTGAGGATGTGCTCCACGTGTCCCTGTGCGGTGCGGTTGGAGATGACCAGCCTGGTGGCGATCGCTCTGTTGGTCAGGCCTTCGGCTACGAGTTCGGCGACTTGGTGCTCGCGTTTGGTCAGGTGACACTTCTCGGTGTCGGGGTGCGCCGGGGGTACCGGTGAATCTTCGTCGAGCGCGAAGGCGACGGCCTCGGCCAGCGTCATGCGCCGGCCGGCGTGAAAGGCGTGGTAGAAGCGTTTGCGGCTCAGCGTGTCCTGCGCCCGGCGTGCGCATTCGTCGTGATGAATGTGGAGGCCGGGAATGTGCACCGGTGTGCTGCCGACGCTCTCCCAGAGTCCTTCGGCCGCGCCCATCATTTGCGCGGCGTGTTCGGCCCGGTCCGATTTTGCAGCGATCCATGCGAGCGCTTCCAAGCACCAGGCGGCGCTGAGCGGGTCGTCGACCACCCGTGCCATTCGCAGCCCCTGACAGAGGAGCCCGGTCGCTCGGTCGAGGTTGCCGAGTTGCCACACCTGCAGGCCGAGGACCCAGAAGGAGCGGGCCCGGTAGACCGATTCGCCCAGGTCGGCGCTGAGGGTGATGGCCTCTTCGTTGCGGGCGATCGCCTGGTCGGTGTCACCGAGGAGTCCGCTGGCGAGTCCGAGTCCTTGGAGTGTGGAGATCCGCAGGAACGGTGTGGGGCGGGTACGGAGTGTGGCGAGAGCGGCGGAAAACGATGTCGCAGCTCGTTGAATGTTGCCGGAGTACAGCGCATGCATTCCTTCGGCGTGGTGCAGATGGGCCTGGGCGACCTCGTCGTCGATGTGATCGCTCGCGGTGCGGGCCGCGGATAATAGTTGCGCCCCGGCGGGGAGGTCGCCCTGCCGACCGGCGAGCACGCTCTGAGCACACAGCGCCCGCACTGTGTCGACCCGATGTCGACCGTTGTCGGTGGACAATGCGCTCTCGAGCCATCGTCGACCCTCTCGGAGAAGTCCTCGGGAGAACCAGAACGGATAGAGAGACGTGGCGAAATCGATCGAATCGGGATTCTGTTGGGAAATGCGGAACTGGAGTGCGTCCCGAAGGTTCGGGTGCTCGCGATCCAATCGAAGGATCCACGTCAGTTGGTTCGCGCTGATCCACTCGGCTTCTGCCTCGCGGGCCAGCTGCCGATAGCAGTCGCTGTGGCGGCGCCGCAGCGTCATCAGCTCCTCTGTGGCGCTGAGTTGCTCGCGGCCGTAGTCGCGCAACGTGTCGAGCATGCGGTAGCGGACGGTGAGGCCGTCCTCTTCTCTGACCAAGATCGACTTGTCGACCAACGACGCGATGATGTCCAGGACGTTCTGGACATCATCGCCATCGGTACAGATGGCTTCGGCCGCATCCAGTTCGAAGCTGCCGGCGAACACCGACAGTCGCGACCAGAGCGTACGTTCCTGTGGTGTGCAGAGATCGTGGCTCCAGTCGATGCACAGCCGCAGTGATTGCTGGCGTGCCGGCGCACATCGCCGACCGCGTGAGAGAAGCCGGTATCGGTCGGAAAGTTTGTCGTGGATCTGGTCGATCGAGATCGCGCGAAGGCGAACCGCGGCCAGTTCGATCGCGAGCGGAAGCCCGTCGAGTTGTTCGCAGACGCGGGCGACTTGCTTCCAATTCTCCTCTGTGAGTTCGAATTCAGGGAGGGCGGCGGTAGCACGTTCGAGGAACAACCGCACGGCGTCGTACTGCCCGATCGCCTGCATCGACCGAATTCCCGAGTCTGGGGTGGACAGCGGTTGTACCCGCTGAAGTGACTCACCGCCCAGACCCAGTGGTTCGCGGCTGGTAGCCAGAATTCGCAGCTCGGGACAGGACTGGAGGAGAGCTTCAGCGAGGGCGGCGGTGGCGTCGATGAGGTGCTCACAGTTGTCGAGGACGAGTAGGCAACGGCGCGACCGGAGGTACTCGATGAGACCGGGGAGCCGGTGCTGGTCGGGTTGTTCCTGAATCCTGAGCGCGGACACCACGGTGTCGACGAGGAAGTCCCCTTCGGTCAGCTCGCCGAGTTCCACCAGCCATACCCCGTCGGCGAATGTGCGATGGGTTTCGGCGGCCACCTTGGACGCGAGCCGGGTCTTTCCGACTCCTCCGGTCCCGATCAGGGTCACCAGGCGTGATTGGGCGAGTAACTTCTTCGTGGTGGCCACCTCATGTCGGCGTCCGACGAATGTGGTCAGGTCTGCGGGCAGATTCCCGCGTGAACCGGGGGAGGGGCTCGAGGCGTGCTCCCCCACGGCCGGCGCGACGGTCAGAGCCGGTGCCGGTTGAGACGCAATGGTTTCGGGGCATAGCGAATCGGTGGTCGGGTGAGGCTCACAGGTCGTGACCAGAGCCATCTCGTCTACCTGGCGCCCGTTGAGCAGTTGCACCCGGCGAAGACGGTTTCCGAACTCTGCGGCGGTGGAGGGGCGGTCCTCGGGATTCGGTGCCATGGCTCGTTCAATCTCGACGCAGACGTCGTCGGGGACGCCGACCTTCCGGAGGTCGGGAATCGGTTGGGTCGTGACTCGGAGGAATTGGGCGACGATCGGTTCGCCGGCGTGTCGCTCGTACGCGGCGTGGCCGGTCATAGCGCAGAACCTCGTCGAGGCGAGCGCGTAGACATCTGCGGCGGGCGTTGGGCCCGCGCCGTGGAGGACCTCCGGGGCGGTGTAGGCGAGCGTGCCGGTGACGGCGTGGTCGGCGGTCTCGAAGCCGCCGGCGACGTGAGCGACACCGAAGTCTGCGAGCTGCGGTTCGCCGTAGTCGGTGAGCAAGATGTTTGCGGGTTTGACGTCGCGATGAAGGATGCCGGCATTGTGTGCGGCGGCCAGGGCACCGGCGAGACGCACTCCGAGACGCAGTGCATCGTTCCAGCTCAGCGGTCCGTGTCGGTGAATCCGCTGTTCGATCGACCCCCGGGGATGGAGCTGCATCACCAGGTACGGCGAGCCGGATGTGGTGCTTCCGCACTGGAAGACGCTGACGATGTTCGGGTGGCCGGAGAGTCGGCCCATCGCGCGCTGTTCGCGCACGAAACGTCCGAGGTTCGTCGGATCGAGCTGCGAGGTCATGACCTTGACCGCGACGGCCCGCTCCAGGGCCGCCTGCTGACAGCGGTACACCACTCCGAAACCACCACGTCCGATCTCCTCAGCATTGTCGAAGCCGGCGTTCGCCAGTTCATCGTGAAGGGGGAGCGGTGCGAGTTGCTGCCCCGCGGCCGCGGGAGCCGCGCGCTGCGGTGTTTCGCGACGGCGGGTGCTGTCGGTGTGGTGACGGGGAGGACCAGCCGACAGAACAACTGGGGTGACTGCGATACAGGTTTTCATGCGCGTGACCAGCTTCTGGATCGTCGAAGAATCGAGCGATTTACCAGCCACAATGCTCCCGTTCCCGGTGAGCGGCTACTCCTCGTCGGATAGAACGACGCCATGGTTTGCTCCCCCAAAGATGACGCCCTCATCACGCCCCGGCAGTAGAACTGTGATCACCGCCCCACCTCGCAGGCAAGAACACCGCGCCTGGGCCCGCTCGCGAGACCGGCACCGGGGCGTATACGCCCACTCGCGTGGCACCTCGTAGACGCAGCCTCACAACCGGTGAATCTGCGCACCCGAAGGAGATGAATGTTGTCTACCGAAGCAACCGTCCTCGCTCTCCCGACAGAATTCGCGATGACGATCAACGGGCAGTCCGCGACCGCGCAAGACACGGCCCCGGTGTACAACCCGGCGACCACCGAGGTGATTGCCCACGTTCCCGTTGCGAGCTCCGATCACCTCGACGAGGCCGTCGCCGCCGCTCAGGCCGCGTTTGTCGGCTGGTCGGCGACCCCGCTCGCCGAACGTCAGGCCATCGTCTCGGCGATCGGTGATCGGCTCGAAGCCCACGCCGAAGAATTCCTGGCACTGCTGACCGCCGAGCAGGGCAAGCCACGACCGATGGCCGAATGGGAGGTGTACGGGTCGGTCGCGTGGTTCCGGGAGATCGCCAAGCAGTCCCTGCCCGAGGAGGTCCTCGAGGACACTGCCGAACGTCGGGTGATCAGCCGGCACACCCCGCTCGGCGTGGTCGGTGCCATCGTGCCGTGGAACTTTCCGATCCTGCTGGCGGTCTGGAAGATCGCGCCTGCCCTGGTGGCCGGCAACACCATCATCGTCAAGCCGTCCCCGTTCACCCCGCTGTGCGACCTCAAGCTGGTCGAGCTGGTGCAGGATCTGCTTCCCGCCGGCGTCTTGAGCGCGGTCAGTGGTGACGACGAGCTCGGCAAATGGATCACGGCACACCCGGGCATCGCGAAGATCGCGTTCACCGGCAGCACCGAAACGGGCAAGCACGTGATGCGGTCCGCGGCCGGCACCCTCAAGCGGGTCACCCTCGAACTCGGCGGAAACGACCCGGCGATCGTTCTCCCGGACGTCGATCCGGCGAAGGTCGCCCCGCAGATCTTCTGGGCTGCGTTCCAGAACAACGCCCAGTTCTGCAACGCCGCCAAGCGCATCTACATCCACGATGACGTCTACGACGCCGTGCGGGACGAGCTGGTCGCGTATGCCCGGACCGTGGTGGTCGGCAACGGCGCTGCTGCCGAGACTCAGTTGGGCCCGATCCAGAACCTGCCCCAGCTGCAGAAGGTGCAGGAGTACTTCGACGACTGCGCGGCCAACGGCTACACCTTCGCCCTCGGCGGACAGATCGACCCGAACGCCGGAGGCTGGTTCGTCCCGGTCACCCTCGTCGACAGCCCGCCGGAGGACTCTCGCCTGGTCGCCGAGGAACCCTTCGGCCCGATCCTGCCGCTGCTGCGCTGGAACGACGAGAGCGATGTCATCGCCCGGGCCAACAACACCGTCTGGGGCCTGGGCGCCACCGTCTGGGGTGAGGATCTCGAGGCGATCGAGCGGATCGGCCGCCGGCTCGAGGCCGGAACCGTGTGGCTCAACGAGGTGCACCAGTACTCGCCGCATCAGGTGTTCGGCGGACACAAGCAGTCCGGCATCGGCGCCGAGAACTCCCTGCACGGACTCGCCGAATACACCAACCACCAGACCATCACGTTGAACAAGGTCCCCGACGCGGTCTCGTAAGACCCTCCCGCGCTCGACCGTTTTTCGAAGAGGAAAGTGACTATGAAGACCACAGCAGCCGTCCTGCGTGCGGCGCAGGAGCCGTTGTCGCTCGAGGAACTCGACATCGACGAGCTACGCCCCCGCGAGGTCTTGGTACGGATCGTCGGATCCGGTATCTGCCACACCGACCTCGGGATGATCGCGACCGCGGAAACCGACGCCGCCCCGATCGTGCTCGGTCACGAGGGATCGGGAATCGTCGCCGCGGTCGGACCGGAGGTCGACAGCATCGAGCCCGGCGATCACGTGGTGCTCTCGTACAACTTCTGCGCCGAGTGTGACAACTGCGCGCGCGCACTTCCGATGCACTGCCGAAACTTCGTCCCTCTCAACCTGGTCGGTGCACGCCTGGACGGCTCGAGTGTCCTCAGCTCCGGAGGAGAGCAGATGCGCGGACACTTCTTCGGGCAATCCTCGTGGGCGACCTACGCGGTGGCCAACGAGCAGAACTGTGTCCGCGTCGCCCGCAACCTGCCGCTCGAGTTGCTCGCCCCCCTCGGGTGCGGCATCCAAACCGGTGCCGGGGCGGTGCTGAACACGCTCGATCCGGAGGAGGGGTCGTCGATCGCGATCTTCGGGACCGGATCGGTCGGGCTCGCTGCCCTGTTGGGGGCGGTGGTCGCCGGTTGCGGCACCATCATCGCCGTCGACATCCAGCCCGCACGCCTGGCGAAGGCCGCCGAGCTCGGTGCCACCCACACCATCAACTCCGCCGAGGAAGACGTGGTCGAGCGGATCCGTGAGATCACCGGCGGAGCCGGAGCGCGCTATTCGGTGGACTGCATCGGCTTGGCGGACGTCGTGCGCAGCGCACTCGAATGTCTGCAGTCGCCGGGGGTCTGTGCCACCGTCGGATTCCAGGGCATCCCGAACGAGATCTCCTTCGACCAGGGTCATCTGCTGTTCGGGCGCAGTCTGATCGGCGTCATCGAGGGCGATGCCATCCCGCAGGAATTCGTCACCCGCATGATCGAGCTCTACCAGGCCGGCAAGTTCCCCTTCACCAAGCTGATCGACACCTTCGAGTTCGATCAGATCAACGAGGCGATCGACGCCGTCCACCATGGGAAGGTCACCAAAGCGGTCCTGACCTTCGGTGACCGCGGCGCCCACGGGGAATCCGGTGAGTAGTCGCGTCGCTGCGTCCCAGCCGTCGGTGGGGCCGGGCGAGATCCTGCCCTACGCCGCCGCACGGCATCCGGACAAGATCGCCCTCGTCGTCGGCGATACCTGCTTGACGTACCTGGAACTCGACCGCCTGTCGGACGCGGTCGCGGCTTCACTGCGCACGCGGGGGATCGGCGCGAGAGACGTGTGCTCGCTCTACGCACAGAACTGCTGGGAATGGATCGTCGCGTATCACGGCATCCTCAAATCCGGTGCGATCGTCAATCCGGTCAATGTCATGCTCACCGGCCCGGAGCTGGCGTTCGTCCTCTCTGACTGCGAGGCCGAAGCCCTCTTCTACGGGGCATCCCAAGCCGATACCGTCGCGAGCGTTCTGGGGCAGATGTCCGCCGTCGAACTGGTGTGCCAGCTCGACGGCGACGTCGGCGACGTAATCGGTGCGGTGACGTTCACCGAGCTGCTCACCGCGCCGGTCGTCGGTGCTCCGGCCGCGCCCCCGGCCCCCGGGCCCGCCGACCTGTGCAGCATCGGCTACACCTCGGGAACGACGGGGCACCCGAAGGGGGCGATGCAGTCCCAGCAATCCGTGCTCCTCAACTGCGCGCTGACCGCCACCATGCACGGCCGCACAACGAACGACATCGTGGTCACCGCCCTGCCGGGCGCACACGTCTACGGCAACGTCGCCATCAACAGCACCTTCTTGGCCGGCGGCACGGTGATCCTGATGGAACGCTTCACCCCGGGCGAGGCATTGCGTCTGATCGAGAGCGAACACGCGACCCTGTTCGAGGGCGTACCCGCGATGTACTCGATGATGCTCGCGGACCCCGGGTTCGAGACCGCGGACCTGTCCACCCTGCGAGCCACCACCATCGGCGGCCAGACGTTCGCGCCGGAACTCCTCGCACGGTGGCAGAACCGGGCGCCGGGTCCGGTCCTCGAATTGTGGGGGATGACCGAGCTGTCCGGACTCGGCACGACTCACGCGGTCCACGCACCCCCGGTGCCCGGGTCGATCGGAGTGGCCCTACCCGGCCTGGAAGTCAGGATCGGCCCGATCGACGGCACCAGTGGTGAGGTTCCCACGGGTGAGCACGGCGAGCTTCTCGTTCGCGGCCCGCTGGTGATGCTCGGCTACTACGGTCGCCCGGACGCCACTACGGAGGCGCTCACCGACGACGGGTGGCTACGCACCGGCGATGTCGCCTACGTCGACGACACCGGGCACTTCTTCATCGTCGACCGGCTCAAGGACATGATCGTCACCGCCGGATACAACGTGTATCCGGCCGAGATCGAACGTGTCATCGGAGCCCATCCGGACGTTGCGCTGGTCGCTGTCGGTGGCCGGCCCGATCCGGTGAAGGGCGAAGTCGCCGTCGCATACGTGGTTCCCGCACCGGAGGCCCGCCTGCTCCCGGAAGACATCATCGAGCACTGCCGGGGTGAGCTGGCCGCCTACAAGCGCCCCCGCGAGGTCGTCTTCGTCGATGCGCTGCCGACCACCTCGTCCGGCAAGCTCATGCGCCGCAAGCTCGCGGAAATCGACGGTGACCGAAGCATTGTCCACGCGAGATAATGGCCACACGGAACGCTATCCGCGGCGCCCATGCGGTGGTCACAGACCAGCGGGCATTGTGATTAGCGCAACATAGTAAGTCAGATGTGGTCGAGGACACCTTCCTCGATTCGATCAAAGGAGTACCAATGCAGGTTGTAGCCGAAGGGTTCAACGCCTTCGAGACGCAGAAGAGCCCGAAGGGTGAGGTCAAGTTCCTGGGCTCGCCCAAGGACGTGATCGAGGTCGTGCGGTCCGGAAAGTTGCAGGACTACATCCTGCTCGTTCGCGGCGGCACGACGACCTTCCTGACTCCGGCGTTGAGCATGGGTGCTTCCGGCGTCATCACGATGTCCGGCGCTCCCGAGTCACACCTCGGCATCCTCTCCCGTGAGTTCCAGATTCCCTGTGTGATGACCGCGTACCTGACCGACAGCGAGTCGCGCTACGTCGTGGGCAACACCGACGATGCGCACTTCGAGGAGATCGCCGACACCCTGATCGGCAAAACCGTCCAGCTGCACTGTGACGACGCGGAGGTCGGGCGCGTCAGCATCATCAGCTGACCGTCTTCCCGAACCACACACCCATGGGCAGAGAGGAACAACCCCACATGAGTCTCGAAATGACACCCGGTCTCCGCTCGACGTACAAGCAGCGCTACGAACCGGACGATGACGGCCTGCGGTTCCAGGATCTGGTCTTCGAAGGCAACTTCGTCGGCCAGGAACCGATGCGCGACGGCATCCTCGGCGACAAGGTGCAGAAGCAGCGCGCCAAGAGCAAGGTCCTCGAGAAGGTCAGCAAGGAGGACGTCCTGGCCGACCAGTTCACCCTGGACGAGCTCAACGACCTCAACAACTACCTGGCCTGGAACATCTGGGACGTGCTCGTCATGCGTGCCACCGAAGGCGTCTCGGGCATGATCCCCCGCCAGGAATACGAGATCCTCGCGTTCATGCACGAGTTCTACCGCTGGCCGGAGATCCTGCGCATGACCACCGACGAGGTCGGCGCCCAGGGCATCTTG
This sequence comes from Rhodococcus sp. T2V, assembly GCF_029269925.1. Lineage (NCBI taxonomy): Bacteria > Bacillati > Actinomycetota > Actinomycetes > Mycobacteriales > Nocardiaceae > Rhodococcus > Rhodococcus sp. T2V. The sequence goes on along the minus strand of NZ_JARJBD010000018.1, from coordinate 15,884 downwards.
GACATCGGGGCCTCGGCGCGGCGGGAAATCGGCACCAAGATCAACGCGGTGCACGACTGGTCGATCGGGGCCGTCGGCTTCGGCATGGGCCGCTGCGGTCTGCTCGCACTCGAAGCGATCGGACCCGACGACTACATCGAGGAGAGCAACGAGCTCCTCAAGTTCATGCAGCGGATCGAGTTCGGCAAGCGCCAGGACGGGTACATCCTCAACTCGCAGGACCGGTACCGCTGCCAGATCCACGAGCCGGACTTCCTCTCGGGCATCGTCAACCAGCTCGAGACGCTCGAGCCGGGAAGCCCCAAGCACGAATCGTTCACCCGGTTCAACGCGGCCGCCGAACTGCTCTCGTTCCTCGATCACATGGATTGCCGGCTCGGTCTCGGTGATACCGGACCGTACGAGCTGCCCAACGGCAACATCCTCATTCTCCGGGACCTGTTCGTCAACGAACCCGTCTTCCACTGGTCCGATGTGTGCGACGACGCCGGCCTGCCGCACGCCTACACCGTCGCGCTCGAGATCGACCCGGAAATTTTGGGACTGCAGGAAATTCGCGTCAACGACATCTCCACCACCTTCACCCGGCCGAAGAACTACATTCCCGCCATCGTCGGTGGCGCCGTCTTCGCCCGCGAGCAGTGGGACACCCCGATGGCGGACGTGCGCACCATCAAGATCGACGACCTGGGCGGCGAGCTGCCGAAGATCCAGGACGCCACGCTCAAGATGTACGGAAAGATCTCGCGGATGTGCCGCCGCGACCTGATCTGGGCCGGCCAGTACGTCTACTACGTCGACATGATCCTGCCGTACCTGCGTAAGGCCGGAACATACGAGAAGGCATGCGACGAATACCAGCTCTGGGAAATCGACCAGCGCGTGTCGAACTACTACTACGACATCGGCAAGCGTGGCTTCGCGCAGGAAGTCGTTCCGCAGAAGATCTTCTCCGGCCAGGGCTACCTGCCCTTCGGCGAGGGTGCAGATCTGCGCCGGTCGAAGTACCGCTGGATGTAGAACCCGTTCACCAGACACGGGGGCGGCGGGACCGGGAGGCACCTGCCACCGGCCGCCCCCGTTCGATCGTTGGGAAACAACATGACTCAAACCCTGCTCGACAAACGTCTCTACGACGTTCTCAACGCCGTGGCGCTCAAGAAGATGGCGACCGCGGCCGCTGTGGCGGAGATCGTCAACCTCAGCACCGACGAGGTGCGAGGGATCTTCACCGAACTCGAAGACGGCGATCTGGTCGCGCTCATGGGTGAGACGGCCCTGCCCACCGACGCCTCGGGCCCGGTGCTGGTCGATTCCGCCGCCACCATCTACGGACCCCTTCGCGACGATCCCTCGGTGCTGCAGGTGGCCGACAAGTTCGAGGAGGTCAATTCCCGTTTCCTGCGCACCATGTCCTCCTGGCAGCAGATCGAGGTCGGCGGACGCAAACTCGCCAACGATCACAGCGATTCCGCCTACGACGCGAAGGTGATCTCCACCATCGAGCGCCTGGTGTCCCGGCTCGAGGGGCTGCTCGAAGCCCTCGCCGAAAAGGACGCGCGCTTCCGCACGTACGTCGGCCGCTTCGAGCGTTCCCTGGAAAAGGTCGACGCCGGCGACATCGCGTTCGTCTCCGACCCGACCAAGGACTCGGTGCACAACGTGTGGTTCGAATTCCACGAAGACTTGCTGCGCACCCTCGGTCGCGCACGTAAGGAGTGAACAAGGTGAGCTCTGTGACTGTTACGACTGGACTGACACGCGCGTTCAGCGAACCAGGTGAAATTGACCGGAATATTCTGGGCGGCAAGGGCTACGGCCTGGTCGAAATGACCCAGGAAGGGCTGAACGTGCCCGGCGGGTACGTCATTTCCACGTCGGCCTGTCACGACTACCTCGAGCACGGTTCCATGACCGAGGACCTGATCGAGGAAATCCACGGCCGCCTGAGCGAGCTCGAACAGGCGACAGGCAAGACCTTCGGCGGCGGCCCCTTCCCGCTGCTGCTGTCGGTGCGTTCGGGAGCACCGGTGTCCATGCCGGGGATGATGGACACCGTCCTCAACCTCGGCCTCGGCCGGGATGCGGCGGTCGCGCTGGCCGACGTCACCGGCGACACCCGCTTCATGGCGGACGTGCTGTTCCGGTTCCACGGCATGTACGCCGAAACGGTGATGGGGGCGCTCGAGACGCCCGACCGCGACGATCTCACTGCGTTGATCGACGGCGTGGAGGCCGACAGCGAGCCCGGCTCCGTCTACGACCGGGTGTGGGAGCATTGCCAGGCCTTGCTGCGCGACGAACTCGACGACGAGGTGCCCAGTGACCCCCGCGCGCAGCTGGTCGGCGCCGTGGAGGCCGTCTTCCGGTCCTGGAACACCCGGCGCGCCGTGAAATACCGTGAGGTGCACAAGATCCCGAACGACCTCGGTACCGCGGTCGTCGTGCAGTCGATGGTCTTCGGCAACCTCGACCAGGACTCCGGCTCCGGTGTGGTGTTCACCCGCAACCCCGTCACCGGCGAGCCGGGGCTGTTCGGTGAGTTCCTGGCCGCCAGCCAGGGGGAGGACGTCGTCGCCGGCATCCGCACCCCGGACCCGGTCACCGCGCTACGCGATCGACTTCCGCACGTGTACACCGAGTTGGAAACCACGTGCGCCGAACTCGAACGCCGTCGTGGCGACGTCCTCGACATCGAGTTCACCGTCGAGCGCGGCATCTTGTACATGTTGCAGGTCCGCAGCGCCAAGCGCACCGCGCAGGCCGCGATCCGGATTGCGGCCGACCTGCTCGCCGAGCAGGTCGTGACCACCTCGGGTGCCCTGTCGACGCTGACCCTCGAACAGATCCGCCAGGTGCAGCGCCCGGGCTTCGACCCCGATGCCTACGCCCGCGCCCGCGAGGACGGGCGGCTGCTGGCCACCGGTGTCGGCGCGGCCCCCGGGCACGTGGTCGGCGAGCTGTACTTCGACTCCGACGCCGCGCAGCAGGCGGTCAAGGAGGGCAAGACGGTCATCCTGGCGCGGCCGGTGACCAGCCCGACCGATCTGCACGGCATGATCGCCGCGGACGGCATCCTCACCGCCACGGGCGGGTCGACCAGCCACGCCGCCGTGGTGGCGCGCGCCCTGGGCACCACCTGCGTCGTCGGTTGCGGAGCACTGGATATCGACCCCGCCGCGGGCACCATGCGGGTAGCCGGCAAGACCCTGACCATCGGCGATGTCGTCTCCCTCGACGGTTCGTCGGGTGAGGTGATCGCCGGTGAGATCGAGCTCAGTGAACCGGCGGCCGAAGACGACCGTCTCTCGGGTCTGCTCGAACTGGCACGCGAACGCGCCGGCGCACAGGTGTTCGCCCGGGCGACAACCCCCGATCAGGCACGTCAGGCGCTCGCCCGCGGCGCGACCGGGCTGGTGGCGGGAATCGACGATGTCCTGGCCACCACCGGGCACCTCGACGGAATCATTTCCACGCTGCGCGAGGGCGAGATCAGCGATGCCAGTGCAGCCCTCGAGGCTGCGGTGGCCACCGAGTTCTCGAAGCTGTTCGCCGACGCCGGCGTGCCCGAGTTCGGGGTGCGGGCGATCGACTTCCACGCCGACGAATCCAGCGAACTGCTGCGCACGGCCGAGTTGTTCATCGCGCATCCGGAATTGGCGTTGCCGCTCGGGTCCGAGGAAATCCTGTCCGCACAGCTGCGTGGCATCGCCACGGCCCTGCAGAACGCGGACTCCGAGCTGCGCGTGCACTTCACCGTCCGCAAGATCGCAGACGGCGGTGAGATCGCCGCGTTGAACGCGCTACGCGACAGCCTGCCCGAAGCCGGCCGGGTGGAGATCGGCGGGTATCTCACCAGCCCGCGCGGTATCGCCTCCATCGACGCCATCACCGAGCACAGTGATGTCGTGTGGATCGAACTGCGGGTGCTGCAGGCGGCCGTGGCCGGTATCTCGGCGCGGCATCTGCTGACCAGCGAGCCGCTCGATTCGTATCTACGGCGAGGACTGATTGCGGTCGATCCGCGCGTCGAGATCGACGATCAGGTCGGCGCGCTGGTGGACACCGTCGCCGCGGTCCTTGCCCGCGACCCCGGGCGCCGGGTGGGAATCCGGTTGAGCGGACCGGTCTCGGCGGAACTGGTGCAGTCCCTGCGACAGCGCGGATTCACCCGCTTCGGCGTCGACGGCGACGAGGTACGCCCCTCGATCCTGGCCCTGGGCCAACGAGAGGGCCAGAACTAGCCCGGCGGCCGTTCTGAGGGTGGTACGCGGTGACCGATCACAGGTCACCGCGCACCACCCTCCTGCGTTGCACGCCGGGCAGGCCGGGGGCGGCGCGGGGGCTGTGCAATTCGAGAAACACAGTGCGAGCGCAGATCCAACCGGCGACGGGTGGTGTGTGGTGAAAACCCGGGTCGGGGTCACCACACACCACTCTCAGCTGTCCGGGGGCGGCGGTGGCGAATCCAGTTCGCTGACCGCCTCGGTGACCTGCAGCAGGCGCAGCGCCAGGTCGGCGCGCATCCGATCCGAGTGTTGCGACAGATCCAGGTTGGTGAGTTTGCGGATCAGCTCGAGCCGGTAGGCGAGGGTCTTGGGGTGGACGAAGAGCCGCTCGGCGGCATCCTTTTGTGAGCAGTTGGCATCGAAGAAGGTGCGGAGGGTCTTGAGGAGGGACCCGTCGGACTGCTGGTCGTACTGGAGCAGCGGCTCGGTCACCTCTTTGATGAACCCCTGCAGGTCGGGATTATCGCTGCTGCCCAACAGCAGTCGAACGATCCCGAGTTCGTCGTACAACGACACCGTCCCCAGCCGACGGGAGGCGGCGTGCGCGGTCTTCGCTTCACCGAATGCCGCCGGATAGTCTCCCGGATCACTGCGTGCGGAACTGACCCCCCAGGTGATGCGCAGGTCCGGATGGCACTGTGCAGTGACCTTGTTCAATTCGTCCAGGAGGGCGCGGGCGCGTTCGCGGTCCTTGATCGGGGCGAGGGCCACGATCCAGTTGCCGCGCACACTGGCGAGTGTCAGCGGCGCGGGGCTGGTGCAGCCGCGCACTCCGTGGAGAACGTTGCGCCGTAGGGTGTCCGCGACGGAGGTGGTCCACCCCTCCTGGGCGGCGATGGTGTCGGTGTTCTCGAGCACCCCGTAGACGACCCGGTGAAAACCCTTCAGCCGGATCCCCATTTGGTGGGTGCGGCTGCGGGCGGCGGAGCGTTGTTCCGTGGTTCCTTCCATCAGGTCCCAGAGCAGCTGGTCGAGCGCCTCGGCGCGCGCGGCGCTGGCCGCGCGCTGCTGGAGCTGGGTGAGCGAACAGACCATGGCGGCCTGCCCGCACGCGACCTCCATGATCTCGGCGTCCTCGGTTCCTCCGATCAAACATACGGCGCCGTATTGATTTTCGGCGGCGATGACCGGGTGGGCCCAGATGGTGCGACCATCACGGGCGACGAGCTTGGTCGCCCGTTGCGGGAGGACACCGTTTCGGTCGGCCACGTCGTCGAGCAGATCGGCGGTGTCGAACGTGCGAGGAAAGGTGGCCTCGATTTCGCCGGTGTCGGAGATGATGGCAACTTCGCAGCCCAGTTCGGTTCCGACGGTGCGGGCGACGGAGCTGGTGACGGCGGAATTGGCGAGCACGATCTCGATGAGGGAATGCTGCAGGGTGGACGAGCGGTTGAGCAGACGGAGTTGTCGTTCCAGGGAAATGCGGGTGTTGTCGAGTTCGTCGACGGTGGCCCGCTGGGTGTCGTAGAGGCGGCCGTTCTCGATGGCGATGGTGGCGAGGTCTGCCAGCGCCACCAACCGGCGAACGTCACGCTCGGTGAACGAGGAGTAGCGGCGCCGCCACACCTCCAGGACACCGATCATGTCTCCGTGCACGATCAGGGGCACCGCCAGCGCCGACCGGGTCGCCTCCTGTTCGGCGAGGGACATGAAGTCGGTGCTGATCGTCGAATCCTGAAGGTAGCTATCGATCTTGGCGACCTTCCCGGTTTCGAAGACGAGTCCGGCCACGCCTTGACCCTTCTTCATACGCAAACGGGCGGTGTCGACCACCCGGTGGCCGACACAGCTGCGCATCCGCAGCTCGTCGCCCTCCCGCAGAAACACGCCACAAATGTCCGATTCGGACATCCGCAAGGTCTGGGTGGTGATGTTGAGCAGCACCTGGTCGAGGTCCTGGGCGCTGAGGATCTGGTGCGCCACGGTGCGCATGACCTCGGCCTCGTCGTCGAGGGCTGCAAACTCCTCGGTGGAAGCATGGGCCTGAGCGGACAAGTCGATCCAGACACACAGCTGGGCCAGCAGGATGCGGTGTGCCGCGACCACCTCGTCCGGGACGGCCGGGCCGAGGACGACGGCGACGGTCCCGACGGTGGCCGCGCGCGACATGAGCGGGCCGGCGGCGCATTCGAGCGCGGTCAACTGGGTCTGGTCGGCGTGGGACTCCACCCCGGCGAGGACGGACCAGTCGAGGTCGTGGCGGTGGAAGACGGTAACCGGGATGCCGCTACCGAACGTGGTCACGACCGCTTCGGCGGCCTCGACAGCAGTGTCGGGCAAGGTCGCCAGGAGTTCCCGAAGTCGCTCGACGGGAAACACCCCGTTCAGCACCGTGCCGAACGGGGTGGCCTCGCGGGACCGCTGAGAGCTGCTGGGGTCGTCCATTTCCGCCTCGCCGGTTCGTGTGTCTAGGACACGTCGATGACTGCCTTCAGCGTACGGCGCTCGGTCATCGCGTCGTACGCGGCGGGCGCGTCGTCCAGGCCGACGCGCAGGTCGATGATGACGGTCGGGTCGATCGCCCCGGAGGCCACCAAACCAGCCAGCTGGTCACGGTCGCGGATCGCGTTTCCGATCGCAAAGCGCAGTGTCAGCTCGTCGGCGAACGCCCGGGCCACCGGCAGCGGCCAGGTCGATTGCTGATGCACCCCGACCGAGACGACGGTGCCGCGGCGGCGCACCAACCCGAACGCGGTGTCGAGCCCGCGGGGGCCGCCGACGGCCTCGATGACGGCGTCCGCACCGCGCCCGTCGGTCAGGGCGTCGAGGAGGGGGCGAGCCTCCTGCGGGGTCGCAACCAGCGCGCCGTGTTTTTGGGCGATCGCTCGCCGCTCCGCGACCGGCTCGACCAACACGACCGGCCCGGCGGCGCAGGCCTGCGCGGCGAGGCTGGTCAGTTGCCCGACCGGCCCGCCACCGATGACCGCGACGGTGTCCCCGGGTGCGATGTCGCAGCGTTGGACCGCCGCATACCCGGTGGCCAGCACGTCCCCGAAGAACAACGTGGCCTCGTCGGAGACTCCGTCGGCGATGGGATGCAGCACGACATCGGCGTGCGGCACGCGGACGATCTCGGCCTGGGCTCCGGCCAGCGCGGGGCCGAACGCCTCTCCGGTGCCGAAGAACTGGCGCTGACCGCATTCCCAGTGATTGCCGTGTCGGCACCACCAGCAGTGCCCGCACGCGGTGAAGTCGGCGCCGCTGACCCGGTCACCGGTGGCGAAGGTGCGCACCGCCGATCCGACCGCCACCACGGTGCCGGTGAACTCGTGTCCGAGTATCGCGCCGCGGGACATGCCGTCGGGGTGGCTGATCGTGTGCAGATCAGTTCCGCAGATCGCTGCCCGATGCACCTTGACCAGCGCGTCGGTCGGGTCGATCAGGACCGGGTCGGGGACGTTCGAGACCTCGACGGCACCGACTCCGGCGAACACCACCGCTCTCATGACGCGGCCGTCACTCGCTCGAGGTCGGCCACCCGCTCGGAAATCTTGGTGGCGGCCGTGCGCACCGCGGTCAGCTCGTCCGGCGTCAGTGGCAGCTCGACGATCTCGCGTAGGCCGTGACGACCCAACCTGGCCGGAAGCCCGACGTACCCGTCCGTGATGCCGTACTGGCCTCGGACACGCACGGTGGCCGCGAGGATCTCGTCGGAATCGGTGGCCATCGCCAACACCATGCGGGCGGCGGAGGCGCCGGGAGCGAAGAACGCGCTCCCGGACTTGAGGAGCCCGACGATCTCGGCGCCGGAGTTGCGTGCCCGGTCGACCAGTGCGGTGACCTGCGTGTTCGGCAGCGCCTGGGCGATCGCCGAGCCCGCCACTCGGGCCTGCGAGAGCGGGATGACCATCTCATCGCCGTGGCTGCCCAGAGCGAGCGCCTTCACCGCCGACGCGGGGGAGTCGGCGGCCAACCCGGCCAAGGCCTGAAAGCGTGAGCTGTCGAGGACCCCGGCCATGCCGATCACCCGGTCGGCGGGCAGCCCGGAGGCCTGCCATGCGTGGTGGGTCATCTCGTCGAGCGGATTGGTCACCACCAGCAACACCGTCTGGGGTGAGATCGCGGCCGCCTCGCGGGCGAGTGCACCGACGATGCCGGCATTCACCTCCACGAGATCGGTCCGGCTCATCCCGGGCTGGCGAGCCCGCCCGGCGGTGATGACCACGTAGTCGGCGGGTCCGGCGTCGGCGAGACTGGTGACGCCGCGGATCTTGGTGTCGAAGCCGAGCAGCGCGGTCGAATGGGTCAGATCCAATGCGATCCCCGCCGCCAGTCCTTCGGCGATGTCGACGAGGACGACTTCCTCGATGACATTCGCCTCGGCGAGCTTCATCGCGGTGATCATCCCGACGTGCCCGGCGCCGACCACGACCACCCGTCCGACCGATTTCGCCGGACCGGTCAACTGGGGGCGCCGGGTGCGGGGCTGCTGCAGGGCGGCGGGGGTGACAGCGGGATGCAGCGGCGCCCCGCGCCGGTACAGCGCCGGGGCCGGCGGCTTGAGCGGCGGCGGGGGAGTGCGCGATCCGTTGGAGGTGGGCGGGGTGAACACCGGGGTCACCGGGGCCGGGGACGGGAGGGTCGAGCCGTTCGCGTTCGCCGGTGCGGCTGGGGGAGTGGCCGCGTGGGCGGTAGCGACAATGATTGTCACACCGCGTTCGCGGGCCAATTCCCGTGCGAGCGGAGTGACGATGTCCTTCGCGCCGACCACCAGCTCGCCGGTCCCGGCGGACTGGACCGCGTCGACACCGAAGACGGTCATCGCCGAGCCTCCTCGGTCCCTTCGAGTGATTCGAGCGCGGCGACCGCGGCATCGCGGGCGGTGGCGACCTCGCTTTCACTTCCGGCCAGGAACAGTCGACCGACGCATCGACCACGGTGATCACGCAGGTGGCGGTGCCGAGGTCGATGCCGGTGCGCAGATCACCCTTGTGATCCGTTCGGGCGGAACGGATGCGCTGATGCGCCTGCTCGAGTGTCTGCGCGACCTTGTCGAAGGACATCAGTCGAACACTCCACGCCACGGCCGGGCCTCGTGCGCGATGCGCTTGATGTTCACCAGGTGCAGCGGGGTGACGTTGTCCGAGCAGATCGACCCGCTCCACGTCCCGGTGCCGATCTGGAAGGACGGATCGACATTCGTCGAGTACCCCATCCCACCGAAGAGGGCGGGCGTGTTGACGACGATGCGGCCGGCCGGCAGCTCACCGAACTTGGCCACCACCGTCGGGTCGGCGCTGTGCACGGCCACGGTATGGCCTTCGCCGCCCAGTGCCAGGATCTCCCGGCACCGCCGCCACCCGGCCTGGTAGTCCGGCTCCCGGTAAATGGTCAGGACCGGGCCGAGAATCTCGCGGGAGAGCAGTACGTGGTCACCGACCTCGGTCATCTCGGCGGCCAGCACCTTCGTCGTCGCCGGGACGGTGAACCCGGACAGCTCGGCCAGCCGGATCGCGGACTGGCCCACCGCGTTCGCGCGCAGTCCGCCGCGTTCGTCGAACAGGGTCCTGGTCAAGGCGGCCTGCTGATCGGGGGTCAGCCAGGCGGCGCCGGCGCGGGAGAGTTCGGCGACGAATCGGTCGGCGACAGGTTCGGCGACCACGACGGATTGCTCGGCGACGCAGGCGGTGCCGTTGTCGAAGGATTTCGAGGTCACGATCATCGTCGCCGTCTCGGCGAGGTCGGTGACCGTCGAGTCGACGTAGGCGGGGACATTGCCGGCACCGACCGCAATCGTCGGTTTGCCGCTCGAGTACGCGGCCGCGACCATCGCGGGACCACCGGTGGCGAGAACCAGACGGATGTCGCCGTGCCGCATCAGTTCCCGGGTCGCCTCGAGGGTGGGCTGCTGCAGGCAGGAAACCAGACTTTCCGGGGCGCCGGCTCGCACCGCGGCCTCCGCCATGATCTCCGCCGCTCGGACCGAGCAGCGCGCCGCCCTCGGGTGTGGGGCGTGGACCACGGCGTTTCCGGCCTTGACCGCCGCCAGCGACTTGAACAACACCGTGGCGGTGGGATTGGTGACGGGGATGATCGCCGCGATCACACCCATCGGAGACCCGACCGCGGTGACCTTGTTCTCCTCGTCGGCCCAGAGCACGCCGACTGCGCGCCGCTCGAGCATCCAGTCGGCCACGAAGCCGGTGTTGAAGCGGTTCTTGATGATCTTGTTCTCGTATACGCCGTACCCGGTCTCGTCGACCGCCATCCGGGCGAGTTCCTCGGAGGCGGCGTAACCCGCCTTCGCCATCGCCCGAACGATGTTGTCGAGCCACTGCTGGTCGGCCCCTTCGATGGCATCGAAGGCCTTCTTCGTGGCGGAAACCTGCGCGCGGACGTCAACCAGCGCCGCTAGGTCCGCATCAAGCGTTGCTGTCACGGTCTTTCACCTTCCCTGGCTCGGTCCGGGGCGCAGACGACTCTGTGTGTGCTGCGCCCCGATCGCGGTCGACTCTCACGCGCCCTTGGGGCGAGCCAGGTGCGACAGCACACCCTCGGTCTCGTCGTGCGGACGCGGAATGACGTGCACGGAGACGACCTCTCCTGCCTTGCCGGCAGCGACCGCGCCGGCGTCGGTTGCGGCCTTGACCGCGCCGACATCGCCGCGGACCATCACGGTGACCAAACCGCCGCCGATCTCCCGGTGACCGAGGAGCTGCACGTTGGCCGCCTTGACCATCGCGTCCGCGGCCTCGATCGCCCCGACGAGACCCTTGGTCTCGATCAGGCCGAGGGCTCCGGCGCCACGAGCGGGCAGGGTGGTCTGAGTGGTTGCCATGGTCTTTCCTCCATTTGCGTTCTTGCTGGGTAGATCAACGGGTGCCTTGCGCACTGCGTCAGTTCGTGTGGTCATTTCGAGTAGGTCACCTCACCGTGAGTGACGATCGTGTCCGCGATCGCGACGATCGCCTGGTCCACCGGGACACCGGTGGTGGCCGGGTCCACTCGGGCCGCGCTGCCGGACACGACGAGAACGATTTCTTCCTGCCCGGCCCCGACGAGGTCGACGGCCGCATACGACCGCCTGTCCTCGCTGCCGGAATCGGTGCCGATATCCTCGACGACCAGAATCGTGGTTCCGGACAATTCGGAAACCTTGGCGGTGGACACCACCTGGCCGACAACACGTGCAAGTCTCACCGACAGGACCGCCTTCTTTTCTGGTCACCGAAAACGAACGGGATCGATGCACTCCCGCTCACCCCAGTGACCCGGGAGTGCATCGAGGAGGACGCTACGGCGGCACACCCCACCAGGGCGTTATCCCTGAGCGACAGCTCTGAGCCGGGCAGTTATCCCGCAAGGATGTGGCGGGGGTATCTCGGGTTCGGCAAGGTGTGCGGTGACGAGGACCGCGCCGGGTAATCAGACCGTGCGGCAACCGCCAGAGCCTAGGAGAGTCAGATGATCGAAGACATCGACGCCGATTTCCACACCCCCACCAGCGACGATCCCACATGGACGGAGACGAACTTCTTCGGCTTCTACATCCCGGAAGCCACCCTGAACGTCGGCGTCTATGCGCTGTTCCGCCCGAACGCGGGCGTCGCGATCTCCACGATCGCCATGAACTCGAAGTTCGTGGAGGCGCCCTGGCAGGCCGAGTACTGGGACGCCCAGCACCACCTGCCCATCCCGGAGCCGCGCAACCTGCGCGACTACCGGTTGAACAACGGCCTGCACGTGGTCTGCCGCGAACCCAACCGGGTGTGGGACGTCGAGTTCGACAACGGTGACGACGTCTCGCTGGCCTTCCGCTACACCGCGATCGCCGACGCCTTCGACATCCATGACCCCAAGCAGGACCCGATCGTCGCCAAGCAGGCCGACGACGGCGTGTTCGCGTGGGGCGAGGCCTACGCCGGCCACTTCGACCAATCCGGTCATTTCGAGGGCGAGGTGAACCTGCGCGGCAAGAAGTACGCCGTCGACTGCGTCTCGACGATGGACCACAGCTGGGGTCTGCGCTCGGAGCACCAGGGCCACACCATGAGCTGGCTGCACGCGCACTTCTCCAAGGACTTCGCCATCCACGGCATCTTCGACTTCGACCCCACCGGCGGCCCCGACGCCGCCACCGAACTCACCCTCGAGCACGGCTACGTCGTCGACAAGGGCGAGCTGTACGGGTTGGCCGCCGGCCGCGGCCGCACCATCCGGGAAGGGTTCTTCGCGAAATCGGTCGAACTCGAACTCACCGACAGCGAGGGCCGGGAGTACGAACTCCAGGGCTTCGGACGGACGAGCTTCCCCTGGCAGGCCGGACCCGGCACGGTCGGATACAACGTACTCGCCGAATGGCGTTCCGGATCGCACCGCGGGTGGGGCGAGATCCAGGACTTCATCGGCCCCCAGCAGCTGTGCAAGATCTACAGCGCCTCCGACGCGACCGGCCGCTGACCATGTGCCGACCGGAGCCGCCGCAGGCGGTGATCTTCGACCTCGACGGCACCCTCGTGCAGACCCGCGAGGCATCCTGGCGAGTCTTCGAAAAGGTCAGTGCCGCACACCGTCTCGGGATCGCAACACCCGAGCAGTTCTACGAGATGTTCGCCGACAACTTCTTCGTCTCCCTGCGCGGTCTCTGCCGCGACGCCGAGCACGCGCGGGTCGTCGAGGAAGATTTCATGCGCAGCCTCGGCGCCGACTACGCCCCCCTGATGATCCCCGGCATGGTCGACGTCGTGAAAGCGCTGGTGCCGCATGCGACACTGGCCGTTCTGTCATCGAACTCCACCGAAGTGATCCGCAGAATCCTGCGGAAGAATACGCTCGAGTACTGCTTCGGGCACGTGTTCGGCGGTGACGTCGAACCCGACAAGGCCAAGGGAATCCAGCGGTTCCTCGGCGACGCCGCGCAAGGCTCCGGTCGGCGTTGCCAGGCGTTCTACGACGAATCGGCGGCCGGCGGCGCGGTCCCCGCGGGGGGGACCGCCATCATCACCGACACCGTCGGTGACGTCGAAGCGGCAGTGAAAGCCGGAATCCGGGCGGTCGGGGTCGCCTGGGGCATGCACACCGAAGAGCAACTGCTCGCTGCAGGCGCGGAATTCGTCGCGATCTGGCCGCAGGAAATCTTGGCGCACCTGTTCTCCAGCGCGACCGAGGCGTCGGCCTGTGCGTGCCCGGCGCCACAGACCGTCGCGGCGTCCTCGTCGCAGACACCTTCCGCGACGGTGCCGCCGCGGGTGCAACGCCGAGTCGCCGGAGCGAAGGCACTACAGGCACGGATCACTCCACACCAGCCGCAGGCCGCGCAGGCGCACACCACCGTGCTCCCCGTGCCCGAGGGAGCGCCATCAGTGAACGGCGCCAAATTCGGCGCGGACAACGAATTGCTGCTCGCGGTGAGATTGGCGATGCCATGACGCAACGACCACACGTGCTGGTCACCAACGACGATGGGATCGACGCCCCAGGTCTGCTTGCCCTCGCGCACACCGCATGTGACCAGGGGTACGACGTCACGGTCGCCGCTCCCCATCGTCAGGCCAGCGGCAGCGCCGGTGGTCTGACGATGTTCCTGGTCGACGAGCGCATCGAGGTACGCCATCGACGGCTACCGGGTCTCCCGGGGGTCGAGGCCTACTCCGTGGCGGCGCATCCGGGCATGATCGCACTCGCGGCGGTGCTCGGCCGGTTCGGCCCGGTGCCCGACCTGGTCCTGTCCGGGATCAATGAGGGCTCGAACCTTGGTTCAGCGGTGCTGCATTCGGGCACCGCCGGCGCGGCAGTGGTCGCCGGCGCGCACGGCGTGACTGCGCTGGCGGCATCGCTGCACCTGGACTTCGAAATCGACCAACCGATGGAGCACGGACCTGCCCGGCACTGGACCACCGCCGCCGCGGTGGTCGGCGACATCTTGCCGAACATCATGACCGCGGACGCCGGATCCGTATTCAACCTCAACGTGCCCAACCTACCCAGTGAGGAAGTGCGACCTCTGGTCGCCGCGTCGTGGACCCTCGCTGGCACCGCGCCGACCCTGCTGCCGTTCATCGCCGACTTCGATCGGCGCGCCGATGCGCTGCCGGTGGCGGAGTTGCTCGAACCCACAATCGACATCGTCGAAGGCTCCGACATCGAAATGGTGCGCCGGGGGCATCCCACACTGTCGCTGCTGCACCTGAACGGAGACTCGTCCATCGACTGGATCAGTCAGGTCCGCCCGTGACACGAACATGGACCGCAATGCAGACGACGCGAGTCGACTCGGTCCCTGTTCCCGGCGAAACAGCGTCGCAACTGCCATCTTCAAGTCCCGTTGGCAAGGAAAGCGGCACAGGCACATCTGATGAATATGGAGGTTAGACAATGAGTTCCGGTGCAGTTGGATTGATCGAAACGGTGGGCTTGGTCGGAGCCATCGAGGCTGCCGACACCATGGTCAAAGCGGCCAACGTCGACCTCGTCGGCTACAGGACTCTGCGCAACGGACAGGTGACGGTAATGGTCCGCGCTGATGTCGGCGCGGTCCAGGCCGCGGTCGACGCCGGGGTGGCGGCGGCACGGCATACAGGAGAGATGGCGACATCACACGTGATCGCACGCCCCCACGACGAAACCGAGGATGTGTTGGCCGCAGCAATTCCCACAATCGGGTAGCGCCCCAGATCGCGGACCGGTCCCGGCACCACGAGTACCGGTGTGCACGACACCGGCCAGAGTGCGCGTCGCGATGGTCCGTCGTTCCTGGGGTGTACACGTCCGTGAGCGCGCAGCCGCGCGGGGTAGCACGCTAAACATACCGTCTGGACTGTTATGTTGATTGAGTGGGTGGTCGGGAAGTTCCAGGACGAATGCTTGTCGGCGCCCTGTTGGTGGTGGTCGCCGCGCCGATGGGTCTGATGGTGGGTCGCACGTTCGGCAGTGTGGTGTGGGGGTGCGTGACGGTGGCCGGGCTCGGGGCGGCGCTCGCTGTGGCGGTATGGGCGATCCGGTCGTGACGACGGGTGGCCCGCGAGGCTGGATGCTGGGTGCTGTATCGGCACAGCGGATGGATGGTGTCGACTGTTCCGTCGATGCGGTGATTGCGGAAACGTTGTGGTGGTGGCGCGGAGATGTCTTCGCCAATTTCGCGTTGGTGCTGATCCTGCAGCGCGCGGTAGCGCCGAGTGTCAATGGTTGGGGTGGCGAGATCGATGCGGGCATCGACGCCACTCAGGTCACTCGAATGCTCAACAGGGCAGTACGGCATTCGCATGTGCGTGTGGAGTTGGTCGAGTGGTGTCGGCTCGTCGGGGTATGTCGTGGTGGGCGGGCAGATCGGGATCCACGGTTATGGTTGGCCGATATCGTCGAGTACCTCACCGAATCTCTTGACACCCCGCACACCACGTACGCGAAGCTCGACGAGTTGCGGGAGGTAATCACTACCGTCGATGCTGCGTTGGCTGCCGCTCGCCCGTTACCGGAGATGAGGTATCCCGACACAGAGTTGCTCGTCCTGATTGATCGATACGCGTTTTGCCCGGGCTCGGGTTCTGCGGTATTAATGATCTTTCGGTAATTGAGTGAGCTCAGATCACAAGGAAAGCCCAGCGTGATCGAGGAAGCCATGACACAGGTCGTAGCTCGAGCCGATCCGGGTCAGTC